>CACZLT010000060.1 GCA_902782185.1 uncultured Bacteroidota bacterium
CAACCGCAGACCCAGAAAACTTTTGAACTTTTTCTCCCCGAAACAAATTTTCTTCTTATCTTTGCACAACGGTGTTGCATTATGATGTTGAGTCTACAAAAAACCAATAATAGAAGAAAAAAGTTACTATATGCCAAAAAAGTCGTATTTTTGCATTTTCAAATCCGAGGGAAATGGTCTTCCTAATAGGCATAATATGCGGTGTGCTGCTGTCGCTGGTGTTCAGTGTCGGTCCTGCATTTTTTGCACTGATACAGAACAGCATACATCATGGATTCCGCAAGGCTGTCTATTTCGCCGCAGGGGTGAGTTTGAGCGATGTGCTTGTGGTGGTGTTGATGCTGACGGTGCTGTCAAATTTGGATTTGAACGCGCTGCTGCACAATGTTTGGGTGGCAAGTATTGGGGGTGTGGCGATAGCGATTTTCGGTGTGCGGATGTTCCGCTGCAAGGTGCGCCGTGCCTCGAACCGCGAGAAGAACCTGCGCTTTGCGGCGGAGAACGCTACACGGGGGCGTGAGTTGCTGATGTCGGGATTCCTGCTGAATTTCCTCAATCCGTTCATCTGGATTTACTGGGTTACCATCATCACTTTCATCTCGGCCGAGATGGATCTTGCAACGGCCGAGCGCTACTGGTTTTTCGCCGGCCTGTTGCTGGCGGTGTTCGGCACCGATGTGCTGAAGTGCCGCCTGGCGTCGCTGATGCAGAGCTGGTTCACGGCGCGCAGGCTCAACTTCTTCAACAAGGTGATGGGCGGTACGCTGATAGCCTTTGCGGTCTACCTGATTGTGTCGATGGTGCTGTACCAGACCAATCCGAAGATACGGGCCAAGGAGGATTCCAAGCCACCGCAGAGCACCCGCATTGTACAACGGGTGAACCACACGGTAAACCACACGGTGGATCACTATTTCAAGAAGGACACCGCCAAGGGTGAGGCGGCCGACACGGCCGTTTATTAGGTTCTCTAGAATATTACCTTCCTGGGCTTGCAGCCTACTGCGGAGACGATGTAGACTCCGCGGGAGGGCAGTTGCACGTAGGCTTCGCCGACGGCGTTCACGGTGGCCACGGTGCGGCCTGCCATGTCGGAGACCGCGAAGCGGCAGGACTCTGGGCAGCGGATGACGATGCCGCCATGCACCACCGCCACCGACGCTGGCAAGGGCATAAGGCCGGAGATGGCATTGTTCGGGTCGTCAGGGTTATCCGGGTCGTCAGGGTTATCAGGGTCGTCAGGGTTATCAGGGTTATCAGGATCGTCTGGATTATCCGGGTTGTCCGGATTGTTGCCGGCTTCCACTAGGGTATAGGCGTTCCATGCGGTAGCCTGATAGGCTGCCAAGGTGCCTGTCGGAACCACGACGACAATCGAGGAGGAGGGGAGAGCCGAGGAACCGTGGGCCGGAGGCAGGGTACACAGCATGAAAACGGTGTCAAGGTCATTGCACAGAGAGAAGGCGTTGTTGCCTACGAAACGCAACGAGGCGGGGAGGGTGATGGCCGTCAGCGGCGAACGCAGGAAGACGAGGTCGCCGATGCCGAGGGTGCCGCTGGCCACGACGATATGTCCTACGGTGGCCGACATGTTGGAGCCAATGACATAGTTGCTGCAATAGAGCAGCCCGTTGTCAGAGAGATTGGCGGCATTGGAGAAGTAGGCGGTGCCGGAAAAGGCACCGGAACCGATGGAGGTGAGGGTCGATGGCAACGCGATGGTAGCCAGACTGCTGTTTCCGGAAAAGGCCGCGTTGCCAATGGTCTTCAACCCTTCGGGGAGCGTGAGCGAAGTAAGTCCCTTGCCGTTGAGGGCAGAGGTGGCCACGGCGGTAACGTTGTAGGTATTGGATCCATTGCTGACGGTGGCGGGAATCACCAGGTCGCCCGTGATGTAGCCGGTATTGAAGGCCACCTGCGCGGTTGTCGACGACGTAACGGAGAAACTAATCGTCTGTCCAGACGGGACGGTGGCGGTGAAAGTCTGCGCCGTGGCCGCCACACTGGCGGCCACGAGCAGGACTATGGCGGATATTCTTCTCATAATCAATAACTATTCGCGAGCGGCAAGCAGCAACTCCATCATCTTGATGGCCGAGGTGCTGACCGGGGTACCGGGGCCGAACACGGCGGCCACGCCGGACTGGAAGAGGAATTCGTAGTCCTGCGGCGGGATGACACCGCCGGCGACGACCATGATGTCCTCGCGGCCCAGCTTCTTGAGTTCTTCAATCACCTGTGGCAGGAGGGTCTTGTGGCCTGCGGCCAGCGAACTGGCGCCGAAGATGTGCACGTCGTTCTCGACGGCCTGCTTGGCGGCCTCGGCGGGGGTCTGGAAGAGGGGACCCATGTCCACGTCGAAACCCATGTCGGCATAGCCGGTGGCTACCACCTTGGCGCCGCGGTCGTGGCCGTCCTGACCCATCTTGGCCACCATGATGCGAGGGCGACGACCCTCGAGCCTGGCGAACTTGTCGGTGAGTTCCTGCGCCTTCTTGAAGGCATCGCTCTCTTTGGTCTGACTGCTGTACACGTTGCTGATGAGGTTGATTTTGGCTTTGTAGCGCCCGAAGACTTTCTCCAAGGCATAGCTGATTTCGCCGAGCGAGGCACGCTTGCGGGCGGCGTCGATGGAGAGTTCGAGGAGGTTGCCCTCGCCGGTCTCGGCGCAGCGGGTGAGGGCGTCGAGGGCGGCGTTGACGGCCTCGCTGTCGCGCTCGGCGCGCAGCTTGGCCAGGCGCTCAATCTGTGCCTTCCGCACAGCGGTGTTGTCCACCTCGAGAGTCTCGATGGGGTCTTCGTGTTCGAGGCGGTATTTGTTGATGCCGACGATGGTGTCGACATTGCTGTCGATGCGGCTCTGCTTGCGGGCAGAGGCTTCCTCGATGCGCATCTTGGGCACACCGCTCTCGATGGCCTTGGCCATACCGCCGAGTTTTTCGACCTCCATGATGTGTCCCCAGGCGCGATGGGCGAGTTCGTGGGTGAGGGTCTCGATGTAGTAGGAGCCGGCCCAGGGGTCGACCACGCGGCAGATGTCGGTCTCCTCCTGGAGGTAGATCTGCGTGTTACGGGCGATACGGGCGGAGAAGTCGGTCGGCAGCGCGATGGCTTCGTCGAGGGCGTTGGTGTGGAGGCTTTGGGTGTGTCCGAGGGCGGCGCCGAGAGCCTCGATGCAGGTGCGGGCCACGTTGTTGAAGGGATCCTGCTCGGTGAGGCTCCAGCCGGAGGTCTGCGAGTGGGTACGCAGTGCCAGCGACTTGGGGTTCTTGGGGTTGAACTGGCTGACAATCTTGGCCCACAGCATACGGGCGGCGCGCATCTTGGCAATCTCCATGAAGTGGTTCATACCCACGGCCCAGAAGAATGACAGGCGCGGCGCGAAGTCATCCACGCTCATGCCAGCCTTCACACCGGCACGGAGGTACTCTAGGCCGTCGGCCAGCGTGTAGGCCAGTTCGATATCGGCCGTGGCACCGGCTTCCTGCATGTGGTAGCCGGAGATGGAGATGGAGTTGAACTTGGGCATGTTCTTCGAGGTATACTCAAAGATGTCGGCGATGATTTTCATCGACGGCAGCGGGGGGTAGATATAGGTGTTGCGCACCATGAACTCCTTGAGGATGTCGTTCTGGATGGTGCCCTGCAGCTGGCTCTGGGGGACACCCTGCTCTTCGGCGGCGATGATGTAGAAGGCCAGGATGGGAAGCACCGCACCGTTCATGGTCATCGAGACCGACATCTGTCCGAGGTCAATCTGGTCGAAGAGGATTTTCATGTCGAGGATGCTGTCGATAGCCACGCCAGCCTTGCCCACATCGCCCACCACACGCTCGTGGTCAGAGTCGTAGCCGCGGTGGGTGGCCAGGTCGAAGGCGCAGGAGAGACCTTTCTGTCCAGCGGCGATGTTGCGGCGGTAGAAAGCGTTGGACTCCTCGGCGGTGGAGAATCCGGCATACTGGCGGACAGTCCACGGACGCATGACGTACATCGTCGAGTAGGGGCCGCGCAGGAACGGGGCGATGCCGGCGGCATAGTTCAGGTGCTCCATGCCGGCGAGATCTTTCGCACCGTACGCGGGCTTGACGTCAATCTGCTCCGGGGTCTTCCAGTTTTTCTCAATGCGGTTCTCTTTCTCCCAATCGGCAAAGCTCTGGCGCGAACTTTCGACCGAACGGAAATCGACTTTTGAAAAATCGGGTCTCATTATCAGTTGTTTATATTAATACAGTATCGTTTGTTCAAGATGCAAATATAGTAAAATATATTCACGTGGCAAAAATTTCTGACATGTGGCAGATTTTCTCCCATGCCCCTCACCCCCTCTCTTACTCCTCTCTTACTCCCCTCTTACTCCTCCCTTACATCACTCCTACAATACGCCACCCCCTCGCCGTGTCCTCAAAAATGTGTGTCAGGAATCGGCGGGCGGGTGGGGGAGTGGGTGAGTACAGGAGGACAGGGCGAGGTCAGTCCTTGCGGATGGGTTCGCTGGTGAGACCGACACCCAACTTCTTGAATATCTTGCGGTCAACCTCGCTGGTCATCACGGTGGTGTGTGCCTGGCAGCCGTCGAGCAGCGGCAGGCAGTCGAGGGCGCGGCGGCAGTTGTCGTCGAGCAGGCTGAGGATGGAGAGGGTTACGAGCACCTCGTCGGTGTGCAGTCGCGGGTTGCTTCCGTGCAGCATCGAGACCTTGGTGTGCTGGATGGGTTCAATCATCTTCTGTGAGATGAGCTTGACGCTGTGGTCGATGCCTGCCAGGTGCTTCAATGCGTTGAGCAGCAGGGCGGCGCAGGCTCCGAGGAGGTCACTGGAGTGGGCGGTGATGATGGTGCCGTCGGGCAGTTCGATGGCCGCGGCGGGTACCCCCTCCTTGTCGCGCCGCTCCTTGGCGGCGAGGGTGGTGCGGCGGTCGTCGGTGGAGATCTTGGCCTGCTTCATCAGCAGGGCAATCTTGTTGATTTCCGCGTCGTTGGGCTTGCCGTCAGCATAGTTGCAGAGGGCGGTGTAGTAGCGGCGTATGATTTCGTCGTTCGAGGCTTGGCGGCAGACCTCGTCGTCGCAGATGCAGAAACCGGCCATGTTCACCCCCATGTCGGTGGGCGACTTGTAGGGGTTCTCGCCATAGATACCTTCAAACAGTGCATTCAGCACCGGGTAGATTTCGATGTCGCGGTTGTAGTTGACGGCAGTCTCGCCGTAGGCTTCGAGGTGGAAGGGGTCGATCATGTTCACATCGTTGAGGTCGGCGGTGGCGGCCTCGTAGGCGATGTTCACAGGGTGCTTCAGCGGGATGCTCCAGATGGGGAAGGTCTCGAACTTGGCGTAGCCTGCCTTGATGCCGCGCCGATTCTCCTGGTAGAGTTGGCTCAGGCACACGGCCATCTTGCCGCTGCCGGGTCCCGGAGCGGTGATGACCACCAGGGGGCGTGTGGTCTCGACATAGTCGTTCTTGCCGAAGCCCTCGTCCGAGTCGATGAGTTCCACATTGGTGGGGTAGCCCTCTATAATATAATGGTAGTAGACGCTGATGCCTAGGCGTTCGAGCCGCTCGCGGTAGGCCATGGCGCTGGCCTGGCCGTTGTAGTGGGTGATGACAACCGAATTGACCAGGAACCCGCGCCCCATGAAGGCATCCCGCAGGCGCAGCACGTCGACATCGTAGGTGATGCCCAGGTCGCCGCGCACCTTGTTCTTCTCGATGTCCACCGCGCTGATGACGATGACAATCTCCGCATCGTCCTTCAGTTGTGTCAGCATCTTCAGTTTGCTGTCGGGCTCGAACCCTGGCAACACACGGCTGGCGTGGTAGTCGTCAAAGAGTTTGCCGCCGAACTCCAGATAGAGCTTATTGCCGAACTTGTTGATACGCTCCTTGATGTGTTCGGATTGTATCCGAAGATACTTCTCGTTGTCAAAACCTATTCTCATTTTGTTTGTTTTTTGCGTTCACAGGCTGTGTTTGATGCCTTGTTTAAGGGTCAGGATGGGATGCCTTTCGCGATGCAAAATTACACAAAAAAACACACACGTGAATGAAAAATTTTTTCATGTCAGTTTTTGTTCGTACTTTTGCACTTTTAAACACCGACCCCCATACGACGATGAAGAACATACGCAACTTCTGCATCATAGCCCATATTGACCACGGAAAGAGTACGTTGGCCGACCGCCTGCTGGAGGTAACAAACACCGTAACCGCCCGCGAAATGCAGGACCAGGTACTTGATGACATGGATCTCGAGAAGGAGCGCGGCATCACCATCAAGAGCCACGCCATCCAGATGCGTTACCACGACTACACGCTCAATCTCATCGACACCCCGGGCCACGTGGACTTCAGCTACGAGGTCTCCCGCGCCATCGCCGCCTGCGAGGGTGCCCTGCTCGTCGTTGATGCCACCCAGGGTATCCAAGCGCAGACCATCTCCAACCTCTACCTGGCCCTTGAGAATGACCTGGAAATCATTCCCGTGATGAACAAAATAGACCTTGACAGCGCCATGCCCGAGGAGGTAGCCGACGAGATAGTGGACCTGCTGGGCTGCTCACATGACGACATTTTGCGCTGCTCGGCCAAGACTGGCCTTGGTGTAGAGGATGTGCTGGAAGCCATCGTTGACCGCATCCCTGCTCCCCAGGGCGATCCCGCCGCGCCGCTGCAGGCCTTGGTGTTCGACTCGGTCTTCAACCCCTTCCGCGGCATCATCAGCTACTTCCGCATCATGAACGGAACGCTGAAGACCGGCGATCACGTGAAGTTTTACTCCACTGGCAAGGAATATGATGCCGACGAGGTGGGTGTGCTGCGTCTCAACATGGAGCCATGCAAGGATCTCTCTGCCGGCAATGTCGGTTATATTATTTCTGGCATCAAGAGCAGCAAGGAAGTGCGCGTGGGCGACACCATCACCCATGTGCAGACTCCCTGCGAGAAGCCCATTGAAGGCTTTGAGGCCGTCAAGCCCATGGTCTTTGCTGGAGTCTACCCCGTGGACACCGACGACTACGAGGAGCTGCGCGCTAGCATCGAGAAGTTGCAGCTCAACGACGCTTCTCTTACCTTCGAGCCCGAGTCGTCGCTGGCGCTGGGCTTCGGCTTCCGCTGCGGATTTCTGGGGCTGCTGCACATGGAAATCATCCAGGAACGCCTGACACGCGAGTTCAATATGGATGTCATCACCACTGTGCCCAACGTGCAGTACAAGATCAAGCTCACCAACGGCACCGAGTTGAACGTCTACAACCCTTCCGGCATGCCCGAGCCCAACAATATCGCCGAGGTATACGAGCCCTACATCCATGCCCAAATCATCACCAAGGCCGACTTCATCGGGCCTGTCATCAAGCTCTGCATGGACAAGCGTGGCATCCTCAAGAACCAGACCTACCTCACCACCGACCGCATCGAGATTACCTTCGACCTGCCGCTGGGCGAGGTGGTATTCGACTTCTACGACAAGCTGAAGTCCATCTCCAAGGGCTATGCCTCGTTTGATTATTATGTGAACGGCTACCAGCCTTCGAAGCTGGTCAAGCTTGAGATACTGCTCAACGGCGACCCTGTCGACGCCCTCTCCACCCTCACTTATGTGGACAACGCCTATCCCATCGGGCGCAAGATGTGCGAGAAGCTGAAGGATCTGATTCCGAGGCAGCAGTTCGACGTGGCCATCCAGGCCGCCATCGGCTCCAAAATCATCGCCCGCGAGACGGTGCGCCAGGTGCGCAAGGACGTTACGGCCAAGTGCTATGGCGGCGACATCACCCGCAAACGCAAACTGCTGGAGAAGCAGAAGGAGGGCAAGAAGCGTATGCGCCAGGTGGGCAACGTCGAGGTGCCGCAGAGTGCTTTCCTCGCCGTGCTAAAACTTGATTAAATTATTAACAATTCAAAATACCCAAACAACAATGAAAAAAGCAACCCGCTTCCTGATGGCAGCCTTCATGCTGACCGCCTTTGTCGGCTTCGTCGCCTGCGACCCCGATGAAAACAAACCCGATCCCGGACCTGGCTCCGGGGAGACCTACGAGGCTTCAGCCTCATACGCCATCTATGTGGATGGAGTGGAAATCCCCGCCGGCAACACCTATGCCTACCAAGCCACCGAGACCGACTTGAACGACGACATTGTGGTCATCCGTTTCATCGTCGAGAACAAGACCACCTCGCGTCTCACCGCCTCGCACAAGCTTGAGCTCCTGGAAGGCCCTTCGGCATTCAACGGCTATGAGGTTTGTGCCGGCGTTAGCTGCCCTTGGGACGGTAACCCCTATCCACTCGATCCTGGCATGAACACTGCCTATCCGATCAAGTACGACATCGCCCCCAGCCAATGCCCTGCCGGTTCGTCGGCACTCTACAAACTCACCGTCGGCACAGGCAACGGTCTCTCCGACCCGCAGGTCATCTTCTTCCGCATCAGCCTCTAGGGGAATTCTCGTAGCGGCGCACCAGTGCGGCATACCATGCCGTCAGCGCCAGCATCGTTAGAGCCGACACCGCGGCATACAGTCGCACCGCCGTCAGGAAACTCCCCAGACGAATACCCACGGCAATGGCCGCAACACGCAGCGCCAGCAGTCCTATGTAGAATAGGAATTCTGTGCGCTGCTTGTTGAATATCAGCGACAAGAAAGTCAGCGGGGTGGCGTTGAGCGACAGCCATATCCACGGCAGCAGTGTACGCACATAGACGCCGCAGCCCTCCCACTTCGCTCCGAAGAGGAAAGTGAACACCGGCTCGGCCACGAACCAACCGACAATACATACCGGCAGCGCTATTGCGTTAACAACCAGTAGTGTGCGACTCAACAGTGGCGCGATGCGCTCGCCACGACGCACACTTTCCGCCGCGCGGGCGTAGAGCACGCTCTCGATGGCGGAATTCAAAATATTGGCCGGGCGGAATACCATGGTCATCGCCAGGCCCAAGAGACCTACCTCGGCGCGGTCGAAATAGAAGGCCAGCCAGAGGAACGGCAAGCCTGCCGAGAGGCTGTTGACCAACTCCTTGGGCGCCACGAAAAGGGGATAGTTCTTGTGTTTTACCGCAGCAGCTTTGCGCTCGTCGCGAGTGGTGGCGGGCAGTTGCAAGGTGCGCATACGCAGGCGGTAGACGAGGTTCGATGTCGCCTGCCCCAGCACGGTGCCCAGCGGCAGACCGGCGGGCTTCATGCCCAGCACGCCCAACAATATCTTCAGACCTGCACCGCCGACCGCATTGGTGATCTCGGCCGACGCCATCACGCGGTAGCGACGCACACGGTTGTAAAGCCCCGCATAGATGCGCGACGAACCCATGAGCCAAACCATCGGCGGCACCAACAGGGAGATGGCTCCCAGTTCGGCATAGTCGCCGGGGAGGGTGTCGGTGAGATATAGTGCCAGGGCTAGCGTCAACAGTAACAACGACACGCAGGTATTCATCCGCAGCGCGAAGCGGGCCACGGCGGTGCTCTCGCTTGCATCGCGCGCTGCCACCACGGCCAGTTCGTACTTGCAGGTGGAGACAATGATGAGTACCTCGATATAGGAGTAGAAAATGTTGAACAGGGCGAAGTCCTCGGGCGAATAGAGGCGTGTCAGCACGAGGTAGGCCAGCATGGCGATGGCTTGGGCAATGATGTTGCCCCCCATCAGCGTGGCAGCCTCGCCACCTATTCCATCACCGTTCAACCATTTGCGCCACCTGTTCATATCTCCCCGTGGTATTTGCGCATCACCCACTCGGCCGCCAGCAGCAGCAGGATGAGTGCCAGCACCAGCGGCAGGGTCAGCAGTTCGCTGTGGCGCGTGTGGGTGTGGATGACGGGCTTTATCTTGCGCAGTTCGGCCTCGAGGGCATCCATGTCGTCGGGGAAGAACATGCTGCCGCCCGTCGCCGCGCTGATGAACATGCTGCCGCCCGTCGCCGCGCTGATGGTGCGCAGCAGCGTGTGGTCGGCTGTCAGGGTGGCGAGTTCGAAGTTTGTCTCCTCGATGGCGAAGGTACCCTCTGCGGAGAGTTTCTGTCCGTCGAGGATGGTGTTCGCCGTGTAGCGGTAGGTGCCGGCGGGCAGGGTGCCGAGGTTCAGGGCGTAGCCGTCGCCCTGGCGCGAGAAGGTGAAGTCGGCTTTCTTGGTGCTGTCGCCCGTCAGCGTCAGCGTGGCCTCGGGCGTGTTGACAAGTTCGTAGGCTTCGTTGTACAGTTGTGCCTTCAGTTCCACTTTCTCAAATGTGGCATAGATGCGTTCGGTCTCCACGCGGAAGCGATCGCGTCCCTCCTGCTGGGCGGCGAAGTTCACCAACTGTCCCACCAAACGGTCGAAGTGTCCGTGGCTCTGGTGTTGAGGTAGTCGCCCAGTCTCCAGCGCCACAGTCCTTCTCCCCACACGAAAACCCTTCGTTGCCCGCCTTGCGACGTGGCGGCCACCAGTGGCTGTCGGCTGTCGATGTTGCCCAGGCGGCCCGTGAGCAGGCTCTGCACCCCGTCCGACACTTTGGCCTCGCCGAAGGGTGCCGTCAGCGGCGGCAGTTGTTCTAACACCTCGCCGTCGCCACGGTCGTAGCGGAAGAGGGTGAAGCCCTCGTTGTAGGCTGCCGTGAGGTCGGAGCCTTTCTTCACGCGCGACACGATTTCCAGCCCCGTCTTCATGGCGTTGAAGCGCGGCAGGTCGGTCTGCATGCCAATGACGTACATCTGCGGCAACTCCTTCACCGCCTCGGGAATTGTCAGTGTGGCGGTGGGTAGGTTGTGTAGAATGGCGAGTGTGAATTCTGGTTTTTGATTCTTGGTTTCCGAGTTGTGTATTTC
>CACZLT010000061.1 GCA_902782185.1 uncultured Bacteroidota bacterium
CGACGGCAGGGCCACGGCCATAGCGGTACACGACATGGCGGGCCGCCTCGTCGGCGGCTGGCGGGTCGAGGCGCTGGACGACACCCGCGCCACGCTCGACGTTGCACCCCTTCGCCCCGGCCCCTACCTGCTCACCGTGCAGACCGCCGCCGGCTCACGAACCGCCCGCTTCGTCCGCCGGTAGCCGTCTTGCAGCCATGGGCACAGCCGCCAGCGGGGCTGTGCCTTTCCAAGAATCTATAGAAACATAAAAAAACATAAAACGATACGGAAATGAAAACGAGAAAGAAAATAACTCAAACAAGTATAAGACACGACGGACACCGAGGCAGTCCCCGCTGGCTGCTCCCGTTGACAGCAGTGTGCCTGCTGGCGGTACCCGGCCTCTCCAGCGCGCAGTTCCACAGCGAGGTCATAGACCTGCCGACAGACCCCACCCTGAACCACCCCACGCGCTACTCCGTGGTCAGAACCATCGACAACCAGTACACCGTCTCGTATGCCAACGACCAGGTCATGCAGGAGTTCCTGCTTACCCGCTATGATATCAGTTATACAGGTGGTATCGTAATGCCGCTTCCATGCAGGCATGTACCCATCCCCGCCCAGGTGCGGGAGGTGCGTGACATCCGTGTGCTGGAGGACTACGTGTATTTCTGCGGAAAACTGACGAACGACAAAGCGTTCATCGGATATTTCCCGTTTGTATGGGGGGCGGCTTCTGTCACTATTAACATGGTGGAGGTTACCGGAGCGCAGACACTGTGGCGGATGGCTGTGTACAAGAACTCCCTCGGGGCACCGAAGGTGGTGGCCGTGGGCATCGGGTCGGCCAACCCCTACAGCGACCGCGTGGTCGTCGAGGTGGACGGCATCCGCAACCCCGCCACCACATCCTGCGGCGTCGCCCTCCTGCAGGACGAGGTGCTGGAGGACGTGGCTCTCGTGGGCAACGAGGTGGTGCTGACCGGTGTCTGCGCCAAACAGGACGCACTCTGCCTCCGGAAGGCCGGCTCCGAGAGAATCTATATGCTGACCGCAGCGGCGACAGACTTTGGTACATTGTCGGTGGCCTACTGCCACCGGGATGTCCCCGCCATGCAGGACTATACCCGCATACGCCACTTCGACATCCCCTCCATGCAGATGGTCAACTCGCACGAAATCACCTGCCACGCAAAGCCCTACATCCACGAGATGGCCTTCGTGTCCCCACTGGCTCCTCGGGCTACCAGTCCGTCTTTACCCCCGTTTACCCCTCGCAGACCAGCGGCTACGGCGCCTATTCACACTACCATCCCGGAAGCAGGTTCTGGTCTGTCGATGCCGTCCCGGACCGCTCCATCGTCTCCACGGGTGAGAACGTGATGCTGCTGGACCGCCACTCGGAGGCACTTCCTTCCGGGTGCGTGGTGGAGGACAAGTTGAACGTGGCCGTCATCGCCAACAACGAGAAGCATTACTCGTATGTACCTATGCCCACTTATCCCAGCGGGTTGGTGCGCACCTCCCATACGGTATCGCCATTATCTAGTCCAAGTGCAGGTATCAATTGCACAAACCCATAACCCTTAAAAATATGCATTATGAAAAAGTATTCTTTGTTTCTGTTCCTGACCCTATTGCCGGTCATGTTCCATGCGCAAATGTGTGAACTGGACACCTTCCCGTTGCCCAATGACAATCTTTGGGGAATGAAAGTGATATACTGCAAGGAGAACCCCACGGACACGGTTCGCTACGGCGATTTCCCCTATGGGTTCGTATACCCTTACGATCTGGTTAGTGGCGCATCCACAGTATACTTTCCAGTTGCTTGTGATCTTCTTCGCGTTACCATCCCCGAGGGTGGCGACAGCCTCTACGGCGTGGCCATGGCGGGCTTCTTCTCCACCAAGGACATGGACTCGCTCCGTGTGGTGTTCGGGGCGCTGGCCGAGATGTCGGACGGCTCCGTCGTCCTGCTGGACACCGTCGACTTCAGCAACCACTACCGGGTGAAGCTGTTCGAGCATTATGAGACCGACACCGCAGGGAAGCGCAATTTCTACTACCCGTACTTCTACGAGTTCTACTTCGACCAGCCCATCAGCCTCGTGGATGTGGACTCCCTTTATATTGGGAATTACAGGATCTACGACAACCGTCATCTTTCGCCAGAAGAGCGGATGGAATATCATCAATTTCCGATTGCTGTTGCCCATGGCGTGCCAGCGACGTGGGTAAATGAAGGATCCTGGAACTATAATTCCTTATATGACAGGTGGTCCAAAGGTTGGCCCACTTTCCCCTGGGCTGGCTATGTCGCCATCGTGGCCCCCGACGAGGTGCGGTGCCCGAGGCCGGCGGCGCCGTGGCTGGCGGCCGTGGACGGGCACAGCGCCACGCTGCAGTGGGATCCCTGCCTGTGCGATAGCCTGCAGCTCGAGCTGACACCCCTCGACAGCCTGGGCAACCCCTCCGCACCGGCGCGCACCCACATACCGCAGACCGACAGCCTGCTCACCCTGCACGACCTCGACACCTCGCGCTGCTACGCCGCCCGGCTGCGCGTGCAGTGCCACCACCAGTGTCCCTCGCACGACACCACCCTGTGGAGCCCCTGGAGCGACACCCTCCGCTTCTGCCTCGGCACCGGGGGCGTCGACGGCCTCGCCGCTCCCGCCACTCCCGGCCTCATGCCCAACCCCACCGACGGGCCGCTGACGGTGGAGACCGACGGCAGGGCCACGGCCATTGCGGTACACGACATGGCGGGCCGCCCCGTCGGCGGCTGGCGGGTCGAGGTGCTGGACGACACCCGCGCCACGCTCGACGTCGCACCCCTCCGCCCCGGCGCCTACCTGCTCACCGTGCAGACCGCCGCCGGCTCCCGAACCGCCCGCTTCGTCCGCAGGTAGCCGCCCCGCTATCCGATGCAGGCACCCCGACAAGGGTGCCTGTCTTATTTATTGCCGTTTGGCGGATCCGACGGCGAGCGGGGTATGGTGCGACGCAGCCATTCCAACTCGGCCCGGTCGCGCATCACGCCGTGCTCGAGGCGCGAGTAGGTGAAGGCGCGGCCGTGGCGGTCGAGGAAGAGGTCGGCGGCGACGACCCAGCATCCGTCGCGTCCCTCCCCCACCCTGCTCAGCGGGTCGGCGGGGTCGAGTGCCGCAGCCACCCAGCAGTGGAGGGCGTTCTGCCCCTTGAGCCACTTGACGGTGCGGCGGCGGCGGAAGATGTCCTCGCCGCGGCGGTAGTAGCCAAGCCCCTGCCGCAGGTCGCGCGCCACGTCGGGACGTGCCTCGATGTAGTTTCTTTCCACCAGCCGAGCCGCCATGTCGTCGAGCAGGGTGCAGAGTTCCCCAGTGGGTGTTCGTGCGGGCTGAAAACGGCGGTCGGCATACTCGGCACCGGGCGCCCAGTCCTTGTTTTTGGCCACACCGCTATGACACCTGCGAGTTTTTCTGACCTGAAGTGCGGCACGGCGCTGCTCGAAACGGACGATGTTGTCGATGCGGTCGAGGCAGGCCTGTCCGAAGGCCAGGTCATGGTGGTGGCCGCTGGCCTCGTAGAGGATTTCTTTCTGCAGGGCGTAGTCGCATCGGGCGGCGACTAGGGCGCGATACAAAGCCTGTTCGAGGGCGGCCCCTGTGGCCGTCCCGTCGGCCCCGAGGTCGAGGCCGTAGCGCTGTTGTATCCACTCTGTCGTCTCCATATCCATTCCATCCGTAGCCTTTCGCGCTGGGATACATCACGTTAGGGGTGGTGAGTTTTGCAGATTGTAAATGCAAAATTAATATTTCGAGACAACACGCGCAAGAAAAAGATTTCAACAAAATATCAACAGTATAACACCGGAATAACACCACAGCGCACACCGATACGACACAGCGAAAACACCGCACCCCGATGCCAGGACAGGATCCTGTCTTTGCAACCGAATTCGACGCGCCGAAAAAAGCAAACAAACCATCAACCCCCAAAAACAAAGAAAGGAATCAAAAAATGACCCTCGAAGAATTGAAACAACTGGTTGCAAGCCTCAACCTAGAACCCGACCCGCAGCCCAGCCTCATCTACATCTTCTACGCCACGCCCGACGGGGTGGTGAACAACCTGACCGTCAGCCTCAAGCAGGCCCGACTGGGGAACGGACGCAAGATGGGAGACAGCGACCTGGCCGAACTCATGGGGCAGTACCCCGACGCCCGACAAGGCACTGTGGTGGCTGTGGAGCGGCCACATGGAGACCTGCACCGCTGGCTGGACCGCGATGAGGTGATACGGATGCTGCACACCTCGAAGAGTACCCTTGCCCGCTGGGTTCGGCTGGGCTGCCTGCATCCCTCGCATCTGGGGCGCAAGACCTACTTCGACGCCGACGAGGTGGACCGCTTCCTGCGCAGCCACATGATACAGGAAAACGGACGGCTCGACAAGACCGGACTCCTCCCGTCCCCATCCGTCCCACAGCGGACTTTATAGCGCCACAACGGACTTTATCGGAGCGATTTTGGGCATTTCGTCAAAACGGCCTTATATTGACCATTGTCGTCGCGACCGACACGGCAACCGCCCGACGGGGCACCGGCCAAAACGCAAACCAAAACAATTCATCAATCATCAAAAAAAAGAAAGGAAAAACAAAATGGGAAAAATCAATCAAGGAATCCTCGACGGATTCAAGGGTAAAGTAGGCACTGTGGTAGGCTTCTACTGGAAGGGCAAGCCCGTGATGCGCGGCTACAAGCGCTTCTTCAAGGACGCCCACTCCGAGGCACAGATGGTGGTGCGCCTGCGCTTCGCTGCCATCAATAGCCTGGCAGTGGCCTTCAAGTCGGCCGCCGACCTGGGGTTCAATCACCGTGCCGCAAGTCATGGAAATACGGAGCTGAACAACTTCGTGCAACTGAACTGGGACGCCATTACAGCCGACAACACAGCGGCTGTTGACGTGGAGTACAGCGACCTGGTGGTCTCCTACGGTTCTCTGCCGCAGGTGCACTTCAGCCCTGCCAGCTACCAGACGCCGCAGACCGTAGAGGCTAACTTCGCGGCCATCGGCGAGGCATCCGGTGCCTCGGACAGCGACAGGGTGTATCTCTTTGTCTACAACCCATCGCAGAACATCGGCATCCTGTCCGACGGGGCTTTGCGCAGTTCACAGAAAGTAACGGCGACATTGCCGGCCTCGTGGAGCGGCGAGAGTGTCCACGTGTGGGGCTTCGCCGTCGGCGGTGCCGAGTTCAACAAGGGCGTTGCCAGCCACAGCGCCTACCTCGGCGAAGGCATCATCGGCTAACACCTGTCAACAGGGAGGCTCGCGGCACACCGCGAGCCTCCCTCTCTTTTACAGCAACAGGCTTCCCAACTGGAACACCAGCGCCGACACAATCCAAGCTAGGCCGATGGTGTAGACGATGGTGAAGACGGCCCACTTCCAGCGTCCGCTCTCGTTGCGGACGGCCACCACCGCCGAGAGGCAGGGCATATAGAGCAGGACGAAGAGCAGCATCGAGAGTGCCGACAGTGGCGACATGTTGTCGCGGATGAGCGTGGCGATGCGCATCTCGTTCTCCTCGGCCTCGAAATCCTCGAGGGCCTCGGCCTCGTCGCTGCTGGTGGCATAGACCACGGTCATGGTGCTGGCCACCACCTCCTTGGCGAAGACGCCGGAAAGGAGGGCGACCGACTGACGCCAGTCGAATCCGCAGGGGTGCATGGCGGGTTCGATGGTCTTGCCTATCTTGGCCATGTAGCTGTTCTCGGCCTGGTTTTTCTTGTCCTCATGCTGGGGAAAGTAGCTCAAGGCCCAGACGATGATGCTGGCGCCGAGGATGATGGTGGCCATCTTCTTGAGGTATTCCTTACCCTTCTCCCAGGTGTGGCGCAGGACGGCCTTGGCGGTGGGCATGCGGTAGGGCGGAAGCTCCATGACGAAGGGCAGGCTCTCGCCACGGACAAAGTATCGGCTGAAGAGTTTGGCCATCAGCACGCTCATCACCATGCCGAGCAAGTAGAGTCCCATGATGACGTAGGCGGCATGGGTGGAGAAGAAGGCCGAGCAGAGGATGACGTAGACTGGGATGCGCGCCGAGCAGCTCATCATGGGGATGACCAACATGGTGAGCAGGCGCGACTTGCGGTCCTCGATAGTACGGGTGGCCATGATGGCCGGCACGTTGCAGCCAAAGCCCATAATCATGGGGATGAAGCTCTTGCCGTGCAGACCCATGCGGTGCATCAGCTTGTCCATGATGAAGGCCGCGCGCGCCATGTAGCCGCTGTCCTCCATGAAGGAGATAAACAGGTACAATATTAATATATTGGGCAGAAAGACCAGCACAGAGCCGACACCGGTGATGATGCCGTCGACCACCAGGCTGCGCCATGCGCCTTCGGGCATGACATCCCCCACCCTCTCGCCAAGCCAGCCGAAGAGGGCGTCAATCCAGTCCATAGGATAGGCACCGAGGGTGAAGGTACACCAGAAAGTGAAGAAGAGAAAGAGGAGGAAAATGGGGTAGCCGAGCCAGCGGTGGGTAACGACGGCGTCGAGGCGGTCGGTGAGGCGGTGCAGGTTGGTGGCCTCGTTCTTCTCGTAGCATTCGGCCAAGGCACCGCGCACGAAGGCATACTTGGCATCGGTGATGGCGGACTCGATGTCCTGGCACTCGGGTTCCACATCCACGTTGTGTCCCTTCCTGGCTCCCTCGACGAAGCGGCGACCGCTGCTCTTCTTGAACTCCTCTGCAATTTGGTCGCGCATCTTGAGCACGCTGCCGTCGGGGTCGCGCTCGGCGGCGTATTGCTCCAGTTGGCTATCGTTCTCCAACAACTTGATGGAGAGGAAACGAGTGGAGAGGGTGTCGGAAAAGCCGTGTTCGTAGAGGTGAGTACGCAGCTGGCGGATGGAACGCTCCAACTCGCGGCCGTGGTTGACATGAATATGGCGTGCCTTGCTGTCGCGCCCCTCGAACACCTCGATTATCTTGTCGAACAGGCTGCCGATGCCCTGGCCGCTGCGGCCGGTGGTGGGCACGATGGGCATGCCGAGGAGGGTGGAGAGCTGGTCGATGTCCAAGCGGTCGCCACTCTTCTGCAACTCGTCGTACATATTGAGCGCCATCACCATGGTGATGTCCATGTCGATGAGCTGGGTGCTGAGGTAGAGGTTGCGCTCCAGGTTGCTGCCGTCCACCACGTTAAGGATGATGTCGGGCGACTTCTCGATGATATGCTTGCGGACATAGAGTTCTTCTGGCGAGTAGGCGGAGAGGGAGTAGGTACCCGGAAGGTCGGTGAGGTTGAAGGTGTAGCCGCCATATTTAAAAGTACCCACTTTCTCGTCGACAGTAACGCCGCTGTAGTTACCCACCCGCTCGTGGGCGTGGGCGGCCACATTGAAAATGCTGGTCTTTCCGCAGTTGGGGTTGCCCACGAGAGCCACGTTGATGGTCTTGCTGCGCTCACGGACGATGTGCTGCAGCGTGGTCTCCTCGGCCTCGAGGGTGCGGTAGTCGTCGTGATGGGCAATCTCGCGCTCGGCCTCGTCGGGGGTTACGATTTCCACCTTCTCGGCATCGCTGCGGCGGAGCGACACCTCGAAGTTCATAATACGGTACTTAATAGGGTCGTTAAGCGGGGCGTTGAGGACGGAGGTAACCTCCACCCCTTTGATGAACCCCATCTCAATGATGCGTTTTCGGAAGGCCCCATGACCCGCCACACGTACCACCACCCCACTCATACCAGTCTGCAATTCAGATAGTAGCATAAATATTTACTTTCATTTTCCTGTTGCAAAAATACAAAAAAGCTTCCAAACAGAGCATCACCAATTGTGGTGATATGTCCCTGTAAAACCCATTGACGGATACCCAAAAGGGAACGGAAGACTCCGTGTCGACGGTAGACCTACCGTATGATAAGAAGTGTTTTTTTCAATCCTTCCCCTGAGCTACGGACTGGAACCGCTATTCTGCTCGGTGGAATTACTTCCGTTTGCAAAAGTACGAACTTTTTACGACATGCAAAAAATATTTTTGTAGAATGGCCGAATTGTCGTATATTTGCAACTTCAATTTCTTGATTAAACAATGGTTAATGCAAACATTGACAGACTGATAGTTGTTGGCGACCGGGTATTGATAGACCCGTCAACGCCTGCACGGAAGACCAAGGGCGGCCTGCTGCTGCCGGCCGGCTACCAAGAGAAGGAGGAGGTGCAGAGCGGCTACATACTGAAATGCGGCCCCGGCTACCCCATCCCCTCAAGCGACGACCACGAGGTATGGAACCCTTCCGAGCGCGAGGCACGCTACATCCCGTTGCAGGTGAAGCCAGGCGACCTGGCCATCTTCCTGCTTAAGAACGCCGTGGAAATCAAGTACAACGGAGAGAAATACTTCATCGTGCCCCAAAGCGGCATATTGATGGTGGAGCGGGAGGAGTTTTGAAACTGCGATATACTGAAAAAAATGAGTGGAAGCGAAATCATAGCTATAGTTAATGGCATTATTAACGGGGACCAGCGTTTCGGTTTTCTCAATGGCAATTCTATCGATATACTGAGAAACCTGCCGAGCGAGTCCGTTAATTGCATAATCACATCCCCCCCTTATTGGGCACAAAGAGAGTACGACATTGATGTAGAAGACAAGGAAATGGAAATTGGCCGGGAAAGCGATCACGAGAGATATGTCCAGTCATTGAGGGATGTGTTTAGAGAAGCCAAGCGAGTGCTCAAGAAGGACGGTTCTTTATGGTTGAACATCGGAGACAAATATCATAACAAGGCATTGATGGGTATGCCATGGAGGGTTGCCCTGTCATTGATGGATGACGGTTGGATACTACGCAATGATATCATTTGGGACAAGATGAAAGGGACACAGAGCTGCCGCGACAGATTTCGTGATGTATATGAGCATTTCTTCCATTTCGTCAGAAGTCCAAAGTATTATTACGATGCCGATAGCATACGCGTCATTTCTCCAAGGAAGCCTAAAAAAATCAATGGGGAAATAGTATCGGCGACCGGCGTGAGCGGAAAACGATATAAGAGGCTGATAGAAGAAAGCACCGAGCTCACAGAGGCCGAAAAGGCCGCGGCGTCGAAAGCCCTCGAGAATACACTTGCCCAACTGATGAATGGTGAAATCGTTGATTTCAGAATGACCTTGAGGGGAACTCAGCGTACATATCACAGCGACAATTCCAAAGTCAGCGGACGGGCCAAAGAACTGGAGAACAAGGGGTTCTTCATCATGAAAATGAGTAGCAAGGGATTCTTGCCCTCCGACATTTGGAGAATCACCCCTGAGGATACGTGGCGCAAAGACGAACATTATGCGGTATTTCCCGAGGAGCTGTTACAAAATCCGATATTAGCGACATGCCCACGTGACGGAATTGTATTAGACACATTTTCCGGTACAGGAAGCACCATCGCTGCAGCGCTGAAGCTTGGTCGCAAGGGTATCGGTATTGATTTAAGTAACAGATACATCGATATTGCAAAACAGAGAGTGTCAAACACGTCATATACACTGCCTTTGATATGAAAAAGCCTGTTGTCAAAAAGTTTCCAACAGAAATGTTTGGCTGTCCTTATGTAGGACAAGAGAATGCACTCAAACTCGCATTGCGGCAACAATACTGCAAATACATTCACGGGACTTGTGTCAAACCCCGCAAAAGCGAGCCTGATGTGAAAGTCGGGATATGCAGTGTCGGATACAAAGGTGAATTTCTAAAGGAATTCACACCTGTCATCCTTTGCCCCCAACGACTAAAAGAAGACACCCTTTTCGAAACTATTCGAGAGAAATATTTGGGTTCGTGGAAAAATGTAGAATGGATTCCAGAGGTGAACATCGGTGTCGGAGGGAGTGTCGATTATGTGGCTGTAACAAGAGATCACAAGGGTCGAATACTGGATTTTCTCTGTGTGGAACTACAGGCTGCCGGAACTACAGGATCCCCGTATCAGGCAATATTGGACTACAAAAAGCACGAAAGGTTCTTACAAGACAGTTATCCTTATGGAATCAACTGGGCAAACGAGTTTTCCAAAACAATGATGCAACAAGCCTACAAGAAAGGTAAAATAGTAGAACACTGGCACCGTAAAATCGTCTTTGCCGTACAGGATGTCGCGATGGATTTTATCCGTAATTCGTCAAACACAAGCCGACTGACAAAAAGCGACGCTTCCCTACCCGTCGATTTCTGCACTTTCAAATTGGTATGGAGCGGAACGCATAGTGCATGGAAAATGCATTTTGACGACATAGTGAGTACTGACATAGAAGGAATAAACCTTATCCTAGGTGGGGCTGACGTGGATCTTTACCCAACAGAAGAGGATTTCATCTTGAACATTGTCAAAAAAGGAATTTCGGATGGCATTTTTGACAGTGAGACATATAAGAAACTGTATTTCAATTGATCCTCCCATACAGCAGAGGGCAAGAATATTTTTATCAAAAATAACAATCAACAAAGAATGCAACATATGACAAGCAACGAGATACGCAAGGCTTTTTTAAGCTATTTTGAGAGCAAGGGGCACCACATCGTGCCGAGCGCGCCGATGGTGGTCAAGGGCGACCCTCTCAAAAATGCCTCCGCGTCAGCGGCAAGCACAACGACCTCGAGGAGGTGGGCCACGACACGTACCACCATACCATGTTCGAAATGCTGGGCAATTGGAGCTTCGGCGACTATTTCAAGAAAGAGGCCATCGCTTACGGCTGGGAGTTCCTCACCGAGGTGATGGGCATCAGCAAGGACTGGCTCTACGTAACCGTCTTCGGCGGCGACGAGAAGGAAGGACTGGCAATGGACACCGAGGCATACGACTTCTGGAAAGCCCACATAAGCGAAGACCGCATCCTGCGCGGCTCGAAGAAGGACAACTTCTGGGAGATGGGCGACCAAGGCCCCTGCGGCCCCTGCTCGGAGATACACGTCGACATACGCCCCGACGAGGAAAAGGCCAAGGTGTCTGGAAAGGACTTGGTCAACAAGGACAACCCACAGGTCATCGAGATATGGAACCTGGTGTTCATGCAGTACAACCGCAAGGCCGACGGAAGTCTGGAGCCCTTGGCGGCCAAGCATATAGACACCGGAATGGGCTTTGAGCGTCTCTGCATGGTGCTGCAGGGAAAGCATTCGAACTACGACACCGATGTCTTCCAACCCCTCATCCAAGCGTTGGCTACCCGCTGTGGAAAAACCTACGGACAGGACAACGAGGCCGATATCGCCATGCGCGTCTGCGCCGACCACCTGCGCGCCGTCAGTTTCAGTATCGCCGACGGTCAGCTGCCCTCCAATGCCAAGGCGGGTTACGTCATCCGCCGCATCCTGCGCCGCGCCGTGCGCTACGGCTACACCTTCTTGAATTTCAACGAGCCATTCCTCAACACCCTTGTCCCCACTCTCGTCGCGCAGATGGGGCACCAGTTCCCCGAACTGGAAAAACAGAAGGAACTCATCCAGCGCATCATCCTCGAAGAGGAACAGTCCTTCCTGCATACACTGGCCGGCGGCATCAAGCGCTTCGAGGACTATATTTCCAATTTTGAATTGCAAAATCCGAATATCGAAAAGGCTGCCGCATCAAATTCAAAAAACAACATTCATAATTCAAAATTAATCGACGGCGCTTTCGCCTTCGAGTTGTTCGACACCTACGGCTTCCCCGTCGACCTCACCCAATTGCTAGCCAGCGAGAAGGGATTCACGGTGGACATGGAGGGTTTTGAACGCGGCATGGCCGAGCAGAAAGAGCGCAGCCGTGGCGCCGCCAAAGTGGAGAACGACGACTGGGTTGTTGTTAGTCCAGAGTTCGGGGTTCAGAGTTCAGAGTTTGTCGGCTACGACACCCTCGAAACCGACATCCGCATCACGCGTTACCGCCATGTCAAGGCCAAGGACAAAGAGTTCTACCAGTTGGTTTTTGACCGCACGCCATTCTATGGCGAAAGCGGCGGACAAGCAGGCGACCGTGGGAAGTTAAGAGTTATGAATTATGAGTTAGAAGTGGTCAACACCAAGAAAGAGAACGGACTTACCGTACACATCGTGAACGAGTTGCCCCCCGACCTCACCGCCACTTTCCGCGCCACGGTGGATGTCGAGGCGCGCCAGGCCACGGCCTGTAATCACACAGCCACCCACCTCATGCATCACGCCCTGCGCCAGGTGCTAGGCAACCACGTGGAACAAAAAGGATCCAGCGTGGATCCGCAGCGGCTGCGCTTCGACTTCAGCCACTTCTCCAAACTCTCTTCCGAGGAGATTCGCGAAGTGGAGCAGCGTGTCAATAAGATGATACGCACGTGTATTCCTCTTGAAGAGCATCGCCAGATGCCCATCGCCGATGCCCAGCAGATGGGTGCCATGGCACTGTTCGGTGAGAAATACGGCGACCTTGTGCGTGTCGTCAAGTATGGTCCCAGTGTCGAATTTTGCGGCGGCACACATGTGCAGAATACCGGCCAGATAGGTTCCTTCCGCATTGTCAGCGAAGGTGCCGTGGCCGCCGGCATGCGCCGCATCGAGGCCGTAACCGCTACCGTGGCCGAGCAGCTGGCCTACAGTCAGCAGGATCAGCTCACCGCCCTGACCGAGATGTTCAAAGGCACCAAGAACCTCGGCGCCTCCATCGCCAAGCTGCAAGAGGACAACGCCTCGCTCAAAGCCACCGTCGAGCAGTTACAGAAAGAGAAAGCCACCGGCGTGGCCAAGGCACTGACCGCCAAACTAGACGACTCCCCCACCCTCATCCAGCGCATGGACAGCGATGTCACCGCCTTGAAGGATGCCCTCATCGCTCTCCGCAACGAGCGACCCGACATGGCCGTGGTGCTGGGCAGCGTAACCGACGGCAAGCCCGCCCTGCTCGTCGTACTGGGACAAGCCCGTGTAGAGGCCGGCCTCAATGCCGGCCAGATGGTACGCACCCTAGGCAAGGAAATCCAGGGCGGCGGCGGCGGCCAACCCTACTTCGCCACCGCCGGCGGCAAGAACCCCGACGGTCTCGACCATGCGCTACAACTCGCTTACAAATTGCTAGCGTACTAGCCGCACACGCGGATCAAGTACCACATAGAGCAAATCGGTGAGGATGTTGATTACCACCAACAATACACAGATAAAAAGAATTGTCCCCATGACAACAGGGAAATCGTAGGTATCCAGCGCATCGATGAGGACGACTCCCATACCTTTCCAGTCGAACACATACTCCACAAACACCGCTCCTGCCAGAAGAGAGGCGAGCCAACCAGAAGCAGACGTTACCACTGGGTTGAGTGCATTTCGCAGAGCATGGCGCACCACAACACGACGGGAAGAGAGACCCTTGGCGCGGGCTGTGCGGATATAGTCCTGCGAGAGGGTTTCAAGCATCGAACTCTTCGTCAGTTGCGTAAGGGTGGCCAACGGACGTATGCCCAACGTCAGCGCGGGCAGTATCAAGTTCTTCAAATCTAAATACTCGCCTTCCCCATAGTCGTCCACCGTGTAGAGGTTGCCAAACATGTTGAGTCCCGTCCAGTCGGCCAATACATAGGCAAACAGCCAAGCGATGAGAATGGCGGCGAAGAAACTGGGAAGCGACATGCCAAGCGTACTGAACACCAACGTGGTACGGTCAACCCAAGAATCTTTATACAACGCTGACACCACTCCGAGAGAGATGCCCACAATGAGGGCAAAGAGCATGGCAACGACGGCCAGCAGGGCAGTTTGAGGAAAGGCCGAGGCGATAATTTCGGAAACACGCCGCTGACTCTGGTACGATCGGCGGAGATAAGGTTTCTTCAGCACCACCGAGGTACCGCCCAGATGGAAGAGTGTGGTATGGTTGTACTTGTCGGGCGAGAGATAGAAGAAACTCCCCGGGTTGTTATTGTTGTGTAACGACATGGGCATCAAATCATTGAGGTATCCAATGTATTGCACCACCACAGGGCGGTCGCGACCAAGGTCTCGGTTAATGAGGGCTATACTCTCCTCATCGGCACGCTGTCCAAGCATCATGCGAGCAGGGTCGCCAGGCAAGATATTGAAGAGAAAGAAGACAAGCGTCACAACTCCCAGCAGTACCAGAAGTCCATAGAGCAGACGTTTCCCAACATATCTTAACATAACTTACCGAAGGCCGTGAACCACACTTTTTTTGGCGATGAAATCTTTGAGATAGAACGGTTCAAAGTAGGCCACATCCTCCATCTGACCCAGCCGCAACCTATTAAGTGCGATGGGCAGGAGCCCTTCGGCCGAGGGGAGAAAGGTTTCGTCGTAGCGTGCATTGGGGTGGCTGCCAATCAGGTCGCAGGTCTTGGCGGCACCATCGCCAACAAATACCACCTCACCAGCATTAAGATACTCGTCATAAAGACCCTTTTCAATAATATCAGCCGATGTATCGCGAAGAACTACCAAGCCCGATCCCACCAGCATGGTGTAACACTCCATGCGACGGGCATCAATCATGGGGCATACCATGCCCTGGTAACCCGGATGTTGCCTGTAATAGAGGGCGGCCATCGAGAGCAACGTGGGGGCAGAGAGCAGCGGAATATCCAGTGCATAGCAGACTCCTTTAGCGGAGGACACACCGATACGCAAGCCGGTATAGCTTCCGGGACCGGACGACACACAGAGGGCCGAGAGGTCGCCATAGTGCAAACGGCACTCGTTTAGCACCTCGTCGATGAACACAGAAAGGCTCGTCGAGTGGGCGTTGGGAGTGTCGCTCTCGCGACGGGCGGCGATGTGTCCGTCAATGGCGAGGGCTACGGAGCATACCTGCGTGGCCGTTTCTATGAGGAGAATATTCATAATCTATCGCATATCAATCACTTCGACACCGGGATGCGCCTTGGTGTCGAAAGTAAAGGAACTGGCAGGGAAAGTGAATTTGTGGCCACTGAAGTCGAAAATCTCGCGACTGGAGTCGTATTTGTGCATCTCAATGCGTTTGAGGATACCGTCTTTCTCGATAACAAACAGGCGCAACTTGTGGTAGCTCTGCGCCGAGCAGGGCTGGAGGTCTATGACAGCCGTGCCATCGTCCTCTGTACGTATATATTTGGCGCGGAAATTTTTACTATAGTTGGCTACCAGCTTGGCGGGGTTGAGCAAGTCCATATCATCGTCGCTCACCGAGGAAACAGTTACCTCGTTGGCCTGCTTGTTCCAGTGCCACACAGTGGTGCCATCGCAAATAATCTCCTGACCAGCCACCGCAAGGCGGTATTTCCCATGACTGTAGCGCACATCGGCAGTGTGCTGGCTTTGCTGTTTCTTCTGGCTGTCGAGCACGGTGTGAGTTACGGTACACTTGACATTGTCCATACGTTTGGCCGCTTTCCCAAGAACAGTGGTGGCATTCTCATCCAGGCGACCTTGCGAGGCATGGGTGATTTGGGCCTGCATAGAATTGAATGCGGAAAAAGGAAAGCCGAGAACCAGACCCACACAGACGACCATCTTCAGTATATTTATCATAATCAATGCAGTTTCATGCCAATGATGTTCATGAACTCCTCGCGTGTTTTAGGATCCTTCAGGAAAGCCCCTGTGAAGTCGCTGGTGGTGGTTACGGAGTTCTGCTTCTGTACACCGCGCATGGACATGCACATGTGTTGTGCCTCAATGACCACGGCCACGCCGAGGGGATTAAGTGTTTCCTGGATGCAGTCCTTGATTTGCTTGGTGAGACGCTCCTGAACCTGCAGGCGACGGGCGTAGGCATCGACCACGCGAGGTATCTTGCTCAGCCCCACGATGGTGCCGTTGGGGATATAGGCCACATGGGCTTTGCCGACGAAGGGTACCATGTGGTGCTCGCAGAGGGAGTAGAGTTCTATGTCCTTGACAACGACCATCTGCCTGTAGTCCTCGTGGAACATGGCCGAGCGGAGGATGTCCTCGGGGTTGAGGTCGTAGCCGTTGGTGAAGAAGAGCATGGCCTTGGCGATGCGTTCGGGGCTTTTTAGGAGTCCTTCGCGCTGGGGATCCTCGCCCAGCAGGCGCAGGATTTCCCTGTAGTGGGCGGCCATCTCGGCCACACACGCCTCGTCATACTTGTCTATTTTCTGGTAGCCTAATTCCATATCTGACTTATTTGGTATGTGATAACGCGCAAATCTTGCCACAAGTATGTCAGCAATCAAAAAAAGGTGTATATTTGCACTGACGATTTTCATCATCCTGTCGAATAAAAAAAACAATAACAAACTGAAAAACAAAAAATACCATGATTTTAGACAACGTATCTCGGAAGGGATTTTGCCTTGTTACCCTAGGCGAAACCCCAATGAAAACACGGGCAAAATGGATCTTTTTCTGCCTTGCGGTGTTTTTGTCTCCAATTCAAGCCACTTCGCAGGTCAAAGTATTCAGTGACGGCCGCATGGAACTCTATGCGCAAGTCGGCACGTGGGGAAAAGCCTTGAAGACAACGGTTTCCAGCCCGCTGTCATGTGCCTATCATTTAAGTTACAACAATGCCGATGTATCGTACTTTTGCGCCGAGGGGTGGCTTTGAACAAAACTGGGAGGCTACTTTGGATCAGACCTCAAGTTCAAGCAAGGGGTGGCGGACATACGCACACCGCTGGAGACACTCCAGACGATACAGGGGCGACAGTTTTATTTCAAAGACGACCCCGAACGCCTACGGTATGGCTTCGTGGCTCAAGAGTTGGAGAAGACCCGCCCCGAATTGGTACGGCAGGTGGCCGACGGCTCGCTGGCGGTGTCCTATATGGATGTCATTGCGGTGCTTGTCGAGTGCGTGAAAGAACAGCAGAAAGAAATCGAGGCACTGCGGAAAGAAGTCGATGAATTGAAAAAATAACACAAAAACAAGCCGTTATGAGAACAGGTAAACTATGGATTGTGTTCGCCGCATGTACGCTTTGCTCGTGCGAGAAGCCTGCGGTGGATTACAGGGACAAGTTCGAGGGGGTATATGAGGGAAACCTTCGATACTCATTTCTAGCAACCTATCCCGATTACACCTCACGCTATGACACGTGCTATGAAAACCAGTATGCGTATGTGGTAAAGGCAACGGACAACAGTAGTGTTTGTATTGCGTTTAGGCCATGCACCACACAAGTCAGAGTGGGCGATAATGGAACTTTCCGTTACGGTGGATACAAATGGGAACGGTACGAAGGGATCGGACGGATTGTCGGCGATAGTCTTTTGTGTAACCATTACAGTGGAACACTGGGATCATATATTTCTTGGATACTATCTTCACGTAAAGTAAACGAGAACGTGCCGGACAGTATCCGTCAAGTCATTATCAACAATGCCCGTATAGTTGCAAAAGACCCTTATGTATATTGAAAAGAAATCATTCAACGTTTTGATACTTCTGCTTTTTGCATGTGTATCCATACCCATTCAAGGGCAGGTTCCGGACACAGACGGTAGTTGGGAGCCTCTGTTTATCGACACTTTCCGCACGATAAACAACAACAGGTGGCATGTGCTGCACAATGATGTCCCGGGTAATATTGCA
>CACZLT010000062.1 GCA_902782185.1 uncultured Bacteroidota bacterium
CGGTTGACGAGGTCGGCCTCGGTCTGCTCCATCTGGCGCATCATCTGGTCGATCTCGCGCGCCAGCTTGGGGTCGCCGCCGGCGGCGGACTTCATCTCCCGGCCGTACTCCTGCATCATGCGCCGTATCATCTCCTGCTGCGCGGCGGCACGGGCAAACTCCTCGCTCATAGACTGTTGCTGGCCAATCTGGTGGCGGCCGCCAGGCTGCTTGCCCTGCTTGTCGAGCTGTTTCTTGAGGGCTTCCATCTGGCGGTTGAGCTCCTGCTGCATCTGCTTCATCGACTTGGGCGACGGCTTGCCGCTGCCGGGCTTGTTGCATTGCTGCCCGCTCTTGTTCTTGCACTGCCCGTTCTGCTTCTTCTGGCTGTTCTGGCGCATCTGGTTCTGCATCTGGTCGAGGCTTTCGGCCAGGACGAGGGCCAGGTTGTTGAGCGACGTCATGCCGTACTGCATGGAGCGGGCGGCGGTGGTGTTCTTGTAGGTGCCGTAGAAGCTTTGGTTCATGTCGAGCAAACCGGCGAGCGAACGGCCGACGCTGGCGTTCACCTCGCCCACCTCCTTGCTGATGGCCGAAGCCACCTGGATTTGGCGGCGGGCCATGGCTCGGAGCGAGTCCTCGACATTGCGGAAGTCGTCGCGGATGCGGTTCTGTCGCGCGATAATGGTCTGATACTTGGGGTCTTGGATATAGATATTGTTGAGGTCGGCGATGAGTTCCTCCTGGTTGAAGGAGAGGTGGACGAGGTTCTTCAGCAGCTGGCGCACCTGCTCGGCATCCTCGGCCAGATCCTGCTGCTCGGCATCCAGCTGCGCCTCGGCCAGCGCCTCGGAGAGTTTCTCCATGTCGTCGGCGGCCTGACGCTGCTCCGCTGCGGCATCTTTGAATTTTGAATTCTGAATTTTGAGTTGGGCATCGCGCTGGTGCTGCTCCACCTGCTTCTCCAGGTCGGTGGGCACCTTGAAGTCGGTGGAGGGGTCGAGGGCCTTGTAGTCCTGCTTGATTTGGTCGATGTCCTCCTTCAGCTGCTGGAACTGCTCGTTGAGCCGCTGCTGCTTTTCTTGCAGGGCCTCGTTGTCCTTGCCCTTGGCCTGCTCTGTTTCACGCGAAACATTGCGCTGCTCCTCGGCCAGGCGATCCATCTTCTGGATGGTCTGCTCCACCTTCTTTTCAATCTCGAGCCGCTTCATGAGCTCCAGGTTCTGGTCGAGCTGCTTCTCCAGCTCCTCGTTGCTCATCTTGAGCTGCTCCAGCTCCTGCTGCACCTTCTTCTTGTCCAGCTGCTGCATCATGCGCTCTATCTCGGCCATCGTCTCCTTCATCTTCTCGTCCATCACCTCGTTCATCAGGCGGTCCAGCTCGCGCTGCTTCTCCATGAGCTGTTCGCTCTGCTCACGGTACTTCTGCTCCAGGCGGTTGTTTTCCTGTATCTGCTGCTGCATCTGCTGCATCATCTGGCGCACCTGCTTCTGCTTCTCGGCAATCTGCTGGAGGTCTTTCTTGTCCTGCCAGTTGAGCTCCTTTTTGTCCACCAGGCGGCGCATCATGTCGTTGATTTCCTGCTGCAGCTTCTGCAACTCGGACATCTGCAACTCGGCGCTCTGGCGCACCTCCTGGCTGCTGCGGTCGAGCATCTGGTCCAGCTCCTCGGCGGTGGGCACCTTGATTTCGAACACCTGGGAGGAGGCTTTCTTGGGGCCATGGATGGCGTCGTTGTCGTAGACCTCGAACCAGTAGGAGAGTTGGTCGCCAGGGGCGAGGGAGAGCTCGGCGGTGTTGAACGAGAAGTAGAACTCCTGCGAGGCACCCTCGCCAAGGGCCATTTCGGCCTCGCTGACGGCCTCGGGGGCGCCGGAGGAGGGGTTGGCCACCTTGTGGACGAAAACGAGCCTGGAGAAGCCGTAATCGTCCTTGATACGGCCGCGGAACAGGCGGCGGTCGGGGCGGAGGCTGTCCAGCATCTCCTCGGCCACTATCATCGGCACCGCATCGGCAATGGCGGAGAGGGTGTATTTCAGCGTGTCGGAGGAGTGAGGAGTGAGGAGTGAGGAGTGAGGAGTGTTGCTGACGCAGAAGGCGTAATCTGCAGTGTGCATGATGCGACGTGCCACCTCGGCCTTGCCGCTGCTGCCAATTTCAATTTTCAATTTCGAACCTTCAATTTCAAACGTCAGGCTCGGCCGGTGTAGGCAGGGTAGGAGAGGAGCATGCGGAACGAGACCACGGCGGGGTTGGGCAGCACCTCGAGGGTGTACTGCGGCGAGGTAACGCTGCCGCCCTCGAGGGTGAACCGCTGCGATCCGCGCAGTTGCTTGAAGGTATAGGTGAAGGTGCCCGAAGAGCCTTGCATGCGGTAGCGGCGGCCGTCGAGGTCGATATGGACCTCGGCGGGGCGCGCGTCGCCCTCGGTGGCGACCTCGAGCGTGAAGTCGGCGCCCTGCAGGGCGGTGAGGCTCTCGTTGAGCAGCACGAAGCGGAAGGGTGCGGGACGCTCGTAGACAGTGTTGTAGTTGGCGATGCGGCGCGTGGGCCCGGTGATGGCCGACGGGGAGACCAACAAAAGCAGCGCGATGAACAGCAGGGGCGGCAGGGCATACTTCAGATACTTTCTGTTGGCCTTCAGATCCACGGCGTTGAGGAACGGCACAGGGCGCAGCTGGGCGGTCTTCTGCTCGATGGCGGCCGCGAGGAGTGAGGAGTGAGGAGTGGGGAGTGAGGAGCTCTCATCGCCACTCTGCATGGAAATGCTTTCCTATGATTTTGGCAGCATCGGCATGGGAGATACGCCTGCCCAAGCCAGTCATCTTGAGCAACGGACGCACTATGAACCAGGCGATTACGGAGAGCACCGCAGCCAGTCCGCCCCAGAAGAGGAGCCCGCGGCCGAGGCTCGACAGCCAGCCAAAGTGCTCCAGCAGCACGGCCGACAGGAAGAGGATGCCGACAATGGCGACGGCATACAGCGCGCCGCGCACCAGGAGGCTTTTGTAATACTTCCTGATGAAGGCGTCGAGGGCCTGCAATATGTCGGTATGCTGCGGCATGACTTTCGATGAAATTAAACTGCAAAAGTACGACTTTTTTCCGACATGCCCCGCAGAAAATGGGCATCCCCTCCGAAAACCGACATAACACTCTGACTATCACCATGGTACAAAAACCGCAAATTTTTCGCAAACTTTTCGAAAAAAGGGGCAAAAATGCCCCTTTTCAACTGGCTGATAATCAATATTGAAGAGGCATCCTCTTCTTCCTCTCTTCTTCCTTGGTTCGGGAGTGGGTGGTGAGCTATTTTCCGAGGAAGTGTTCGCGAGCAAATTCCATGTCCTGGACGATTTCGAGGGTGCCGAGGTAGGTGCCGGAGGCGTCGCGCACAGCCATGTACTGCACCAGCATCGTGCGGCCGCCTTTCTCCATCCAGACTGGCACCACACTGGCCTTGCCCGAGCGGAAGCTGTCAATAATGCTGCGCACCATAGGCTCTATCTTGGGCGGGTGGCAGGAGAAAACTTCGCGGTCGATGGCCATGCCGGGACGCTTGAAGACTTTGGGACCCTCGTTGAAGTAGCGATTGATATTGTCGGCATCCACGAAGCTGATTTCCAACGGTATGGTGTTGAGCATGGCAGTGAGTTGCTCCACTGTGAGGTGGCCTCCGGGCATGACGATTTCGTTGGAGTTCTGAGTTTGGGGCTCTGATTTTGGAGTGATGCCGGCCCATTCGAGGTTCTCCACGCCAAGGCAGGGGGCGTAGTCTTTGCTGTCGCGGTAGATGCCCTGCCACTCCTCGTCGGAGAAGTGCTCGGCGCAAATGGGGAAGAGGATGTTCTGTTCCTTGTAGACCATCTCTTCGGCACGCTGGAGTACGGCGTCGGCGCGGAGGCGCCAGTGGGCGTCGCGGAGGGGCTCCTTTTCGAGTTGACCCATCACATCGCGAATCTCGTCGTCCACGGTCCACATCACCTCCTGGGGGCCTATGATGTTGTAGCGGGTCTTGAGGAGGGGGTAGAGCAGGTCACCCTTCTTGGCGTAGTGGATGCTGACCTCGCGCAGGCGGACGAAGGCATCGAAGGCGTCCCTGCCGTCAGCCAGAGCCTGGCGGGTGGAGGAGATGAGCGGCGCGATGGCCTCGTTCTCGCGGCTGAAGGTGTGGAGCGGGTGCCCCACGATGCCGGCGAGCATGGCGGCCACGAACTTGTTGCCACCTTCGGGGGCTGCCGCACTTTCGCCGCAGGTGGAGCCGTGGAAGAGTGCCGAATGGACATCGCAGAGGCGCTGCACCTCCTCGAGGGGAGTGCCGTCGCGCAGGAGCGACTGCTCGGCTTCCATAATCTCGGAGGCGTCGACCTCGGAGAAGTGGGCCACGAAGTCGGCGCGCACGCTATCAAGGTCCTCGCCCTCGCCGAGGCGGCGGAGGTAGCCTTTCAGCTGCTCGGTGCGGGAGGGTTTTTCGGAAATTACGGAATTTCCGGAGTCTCTGGAGATTCCGGATAAACCAGTTACATCAAAGCCATGCTGGCGGAAGGCGTCGGCAATTTTGTCCATGGGGATGCCTTTCATCTCGGAGCCTTTGGGGAGGGTCATCATGCGCCCCACGGAGTGGAGCATGGCCTTCTTGGTGATTTCAGAGAAGCCGAGCTCAACCATGATGTCGGCCACCTCGGGAGCCTGCTGAACCAGGTCGTAGACCGACTTGGAAAGGTCTAATGTCTTGTTTTCCATAATATTGTTGTTGTTATTGATGATTATTTTCGACAATGCAAAAGTACCACCCCTTTTGGAGGTGGGTTGTCATAATTATGACAGCGGTGGAAATTATTTTCTGACGATGCCCTCCTTGGTGCGGACCAGGGTGCCGTCGGCCAACATGTCAGAGAGGACTTTGGAGAGGGCTTGGCGTGCCACGCCAAGCATCTCGGCGGTTGCGGTTACGTTGGCGATGGTGCCATGGGTGTCCAGGTGCTCGAGCACCCTGCCGTACATGCCTTTGGTGGCGAAAGAGCGCACCTTTCCAGAGAGAAACTGGCTTTTTTCAGAGATAGACTGCATGAACGCCGACATTACGTTCGGATGCTGGCGCATGAAATGTGAGAAGCCTTCACGGTTGATGAGCCAAATGACGGCGGGGGTGGCAGCGGTAATTTCGACGGGAACGTTGTTGTTATCGGAAAAGAGGAATGCCGGGGCGAGCAATTCGGGTGCCAGGATGCGCTCGACCACTATCTCGCGCCCTTCGTCGCTTCCCATGCGGGTCTCGACGGTTCCCTCGGCAAGCACCATCAATGACAGGCAGGGGTCGCCTGCCCGCAGCACGAGGCTGCCCGCATCATACTCCTGCCGCTTGTGTGGGCTATCAAGCAATTGCCTCAAGTCCTGCTCGCTGCACTGGGCGAATAGGGGGAGCTTCTTGAGTTCGTCTATATACATTGTACCAAAATATATTTCATGGTGCAAAAATAGCAAAAAAATATGACATGGGGAAAAAAAACGCCCAGTGTCATAATTATGACAACCCACCGCCGCCGATGGTTGTACTTTTGCACCAGAATTCAAATCCAAAATTAATCCAAAAACAATACAGATTATGAACAACGAAATGTTTTGTTTCCAGTGCCAGGAAACCGCCAAGAACAGTGGCTGCACCATGCGTGGCGTGTGCGGCAAAATGCCCCAAACAGCGGGTTTGCAGGACCTCCTCATCGCCGTGGTGCGCGCCCACGGCAGCATCGACCACCTGATGCGCGAGCGTGGCGTGGTGTGCCAGTGCACCTGCGTGGGCGACTTCATGGTCGACGCCCTCTTCGCTACCATCAGCTGCGCCAACTTCGACGACGAAGCCCTCATGCAGAAGATAGAGCACGGCCTCGAACTGCTGGCCCGTCGTACAGCCAAGTGCAAGGAACTCGGCGTGGCGCTGCCCGAGTGGCCCGAAATCACCTACACCGGCAACCGCGACACCTTCCTGGCCGACAGCCTCACCTTCGGCATCCTTCGCACCCAAGACCCCGACGTGCGCTCGCTGAAAGAACTCACCACCTTGGGTCTCAAGGGTCTCTGCGCCTACTATGAGCATGCCGCACGCCTAGGGCAGACCGACGACACCATCATAGCCTACCTCTCCAAAGCCCTCTACCATATCACCGACCCCGACGCCACCGTGGACAGCCTGCTGCCCATCGTGCTCGAAACCGGCAAGTGGGGCGTCAACGTGATGGCTCTGCTCGACAAAGCCAACACCACCGCCTACGGCAACCCCGAAATCAGCCGCGTAAGCATCGGCGCCCACGGCCGACCCGGCATCCTCGTCTCGGGACACGACCTGAAGGACCTCGAACAACTGCTGAAGCAGAGCGAAGGGCAGGGGGTGGACATCTACACCCACGGCGAGATGCTGCCGGCACACTACTATCCCGAACTGAAGAAATACAAGCACCTGGTGGGCAACTACGGCAACGCCTGGTGGCGCCAGAAAGAGGAGTTTGCCTCATTCAACGGACCAATTGTCTTCACCACCAACTGCATCGTGCCCCCGGCACCCGACGCCAACTACGCCCACCGCGTATTCACCACCAACAGCACCGGCTTCCCCGGCTGGAAGCACATCGTGGCCAACGAGCAGGGCGTCAAGGACTTCTCCGAGGTCATCGCCCTGGCCAAAACCTGCCAGCCGCCGACCAGCATCGAGCAAGGCGAGATAGTGGGCGGTTTTGCCCACGCCCAGGTGTTTGCCCTGGCCGACAAGATTGTCGATGCCGTCAAGAGCGGAGCCATCCGCCGCTTCTTCGTCATGAGCGGCTGCGACGGCCGCATGAAGAGCCGTTCCTACTACGAGGACTTTGCCAAGGCCCTGCCCAAGGACTGCGTCATCCTCACCTCGGGCTGCGCCAAATACAAGTACAACAAGTTGAACTTGGGCGACATCGGTGGCATACCCCGAGTGCTGGACGCCGGCCAGTGCAACGACAGCTACAGCTGGGCACTGGTGGCGCTCAAGCTGAAGGAAATCTTCGGCTGCCAGGACATCAACGACCTGCCCATCTCGTTCAACATCGCCTGGTACGAGCAGAAGGCAGTCATCGTACTGCTGGCACTGCTGCACCTCGGCGTGAAGAATATCCACATCGGTCCCACGCTCCCCGCCTTCCTGTCGGAGAACGTTACCAAGCTGCTGGTTGAGCAGTTCGGCCTCGCCGGCATCACCACTGTCGAGGATGACATCAGACTCTTCCTCGGAGAATAGCTAACACCGTGAGAAACAAGAGGGTAGCCCTGCAATGGCAGGGCTGCCATTTTTTAGTAGAAAGATTGAAAAAGAGGGCAAAATTGGGAGGGGTACAACTGATTGATTGACAGTGGTTAATAGGCATCCTCTTCTTCCTCTCTTCTTCCCAACTTAATACTCTCTAGCGGATGGGTAGGGAAAACAAAAAAAGCCCCCCGAAACGGGGAGCTTTTTCATGGCATGGGCAACCGAAAATTCCGGGCCTACCTGACAGGCTCTTCGCGCTTGGCCACCTGGTTTTCCAACTCGGCAATGTATGCCTGCGTCTTTTTCTCTTTCAGGTACAGATAAATTGCGTACCTTTGCATCTGGTTTAGTTGTGCCATATTGCTACCTTTTGGAAGGAGGCCGCAAAGGTACACACTTTTTTCCATCTGCGCAAGGGAAAAGGATTTTTCCCTCTTCCTTTGCCGGAAAAAAAAAACTTTTTCAGCCTTCGTTTTCTCTCAAAAAGTTGCGTTTCTTATTGGAACTTATCGGCAAAAAGAAGCTGGCGCATCTGTGCGATGCGCCAGCCGTTGAGTCCCCTTTCGGGGGGGGGGATTGATGACATGATGGTGCGGGACTAATCCCAGTCGCCACCGTCGAACAGGTCGTCGCCCACATCCCAGGTCTCCACGTTCATGGTGTTGAACTCGAGACCCAGCAGGCTGTTGAGCAGCTCCAACGGGTCGCTGCCCGCGTAGCCGCGTTCGGGCTTCACTTCCACTACTGTCAGCATCGGGGCCGTATAATCTCTGTTGTGTTCCATAATCTCTCTTTTTTTCGGTTATTAGTTGATTTCAATGGCCGGGATGTCGTACATCCTGTTGCGCTCGATGGTCTTGCTGGCGAGGCTCTTGCCCTTCACGAAGTGCTGGACGCCGTCCAGGGTGTAGCCGGCCACGACGATACGGTTCAGCGAGTTCACCGTTACCGGTACGCAGAAGACAACCTCCTCGCCGTCGGCCAGGACAACGCCGTCGTGCAGCGAGCCGTCGTCGTTGGTCTGGAGGCTGAAGTGCATCTCGCTGGTCTTGCTGACATCGTGGTCGCCCTCGATGCCGCCTATCTCGCCGTTGGGCAGCGACATGCCGCTGGCGTTCCAGCTGGTGCCGACGTTGAGTCCGTTGCCGTTGTACACGATGGGTACCACTTCATCGTCGCTGGTGAGGGCCACCTTGACGCTGCCCAGGGTGAGTTCGGCGCCGGAGGCGTTGCGGAGCGTCAGCTGCAGGCCGCCTGTGAGGTGGCGGAAGAGCAGGCGGCTGTCCGCACCCGAGCCGTAGTGGGCGGCCATGGGGAAGTAGACGTCGTGGGTGCCGTCCAGCGCGCCGCCGCTGGCGCGGAAGGTAACGGCCAGGCTTTTGAGCAGCACCGTGCTGGCCGCGCTACCGTTGTTGGCCACCTCGATGTTGTTGCCGTCGGCAGCGACGGTGGCCGGGTAGATGGCGTAGATGTGCTCGGGTACCACGTAGGTCGAGGGTACCACGATGTGGTAGAAGGGGTTGGCGGGGTCGGTGGCGTCGTAGCCGATGGGGTAGGCGGTGCCGTCGAGGTCGATCTGCTCGCCCTGCACCCACTCGTCGCCGTCATAGACGCCGGGGGTTACCAGCATCTTGGCGTTACCCTCGCGGGCCATGCTCTCGGTGTAGATTTTGAGTACGCCGTCGCGGCCTAGCTCGCCGCCCGTCTCGCGGTCGCAGCCCGTGGTGGCCAGCGCCGACAGTATCATCAGTCCTATGAATTTGTTTGTTTTCATTGTCGTTTAGTTTTTTTAAGGTTTTACTTTACCACAATCTTCTGTGCCTTTTCGTTCAGTTTGAGCACGTACACGCCCGTGGCCGGGAACTGGGCCTTGGAGAGGGTCGTTTGTGCATCGACCTCCTGGCTGAAGAGCTGGCGGCCCACGGCGTCGAAGACCTGCAGCAGGCCCTCGCCACTGACCACCACCTCGCTGCCGGTCCAGACGGCGAAGGTGCCGTCGGCCAGGTCGGCGTCGGGCGACAGCTTCACCTGGAAGCGGGCCTCGCCCTGCGTGGCGCCGCTGTGGCTGAAGGTGTAGGCGCGCTCGCGCAGCAGGTCGATGTCGCGGCCGGTGGTGCGGTCAATCAGGTGCAGGTAGGGGAGGGACAGCTGGTTGTCGGCGGTGAGGGTGTAGGTACCCTCGGCGCCGCCGAAGGCCAGGTCGAACTGCTCGGCCTCCTGGCCCAGCAGGGCGATGGCGTAGCTGCTGCCGGCAACGGGGATGCTGAGGGTGGGCAGACCTTCCTCCAGGTGGTTCATCTTGGCCAGGCCGGTGCCGTCGTGGAGCATGGCGTAGGCCACGTCGCTGTGCTCGCCGTTGCTCACCGTGAGGGCGAGGGCGGCGGGGGCGGCAGCCTTGGTCGAGGGGGCGTCGGTGAACTCCAGCGCCGCATACGAGGAGATTATCTGCACCAGCACGGCCTCACCCTTGGCCAGGGTGCCGCCGGTCTGGGCTATCCAGCTGCCGTCGCCCTGCAGGCTGTAGTAGCCCGGAGCCAGGGTGCCGCTATAGGTGCTGATGCTGCTGAAGGCGAGGGGGTGCGGGTAGGGGTTGCCCACCAGGTGGAAGCCCGCGAGGCTGATTACCGTGGCACTTTTGGTGAGATTGGGGGTAACGATGTTGCCAATGTTGTGCTGGCCGCGGAAGACGAGCGTGGCGGCGTCGCGGCAGCGGTAGATGTAGCCGTGGCAGAGATCCATCGTGGTGAAGCCGGTGGCGCCGCCCACGGCCTTCTGGTTCTCCCAGGTGCTGCTGGCCTCGTCGTAGCGGAACATGTCGTAGGTGCCGGAGGTGAGGTTGTCGACGTTGGCGATGGACTGGTGGGTCTCCATCGGGTCGTGCATCGGCGAGGCGATGGCGTGCCACTTGCCGGCGGCGATGCTCACCTCTTCAGGGGCAAGCAGGGTGGTGAAGGTGGAGGAGGCCCAGGCGGTGGTGGCGCTTCCGCAGGTACCCATCACTTGCCACTCGTAGTCGGTCTCGGCGGTGAGGCCGGTGAGGTTGGCGGACGTGGCGGTGGTGGTGGGCAGGTTGATCCAGGGATTCGCCGATTCAGGCTCGCTGATGGCGATGTCGTCAATATAGAAGAAGAACCTGTCGGTGCAGTTGAAGTGGCGGATGGCCACGTAGCCGTTGCCGGAATAGGCGCTCAAGTCTACCGTGAACAGAGTCCAATTAGCATGGCTGGCATCCAGCGTCCATTCCTGGACGAGGGTGAAGGCGGCGGGGTCGGTGTTGCCCGCGGTGGAGACGAAGACACCGAGGTGTTCCTCAGGGTAGTAGGAGAGAACAACTTTGGCATAGAAACTGACCTCACCGCCCAGGACCACCTGCGGCGACACCAGCCAGTTGTCGGGAGTCAAGGCGGCGTTAGTCGTATTACTGTACGATCCGGAAACTATCATATCGCCTCCGTTACGGCCTTCACCGGCAAGGCTGCTGCCTCCGTCATAAACATCGCCAGCATTGAGACCCAGCTCCCAGTTGTAGCCGTCGCCATCGGCGTCGATGGCGGTCCAGCTGCCCATGCCGTTCTCGAAGTTTTGGATTTGGGCGGAACGGTAGCGCACATCGTAGTTGTCGCTGTAGCCGGTCCAGCTCAGGGTGGCGGCGACATCGGTAATCCCGTCGGCAGCCAGGGCGGCCGGCACGGGGCAGGAAACAGACGTGGTAACGGCGATTTCGTCGCTCCACTTGATGGTGGCGTCGTCGCAGACGGGGCGCACCTTGACGGTGTAGTCCGTCTCGGGGGTCAGGCCGGTGAGGGTGAAGGGGTTGGTGGGGGCGTTCACCTCGGTGAAGTCGGCGTCGCTGGCGGTCTTGTAGGCCACCTTCCATGCCGTCGAGCCGCCGTTCTCGGTCCATTCCAGCTCGGCCGACGTCGGGCCGGCGGTGCTGGCCAGGGCCAGGCCCGTGGGCTTGCGGCAGCTGGAGACGACGCAGCTGACGGTGTAGGTGGCCAGCACATCGCCGGTGGCCATGCTTGGGTTGCCGGTGCCGGAGGTGATTTCCTCGCCGTTGATGTCCTTGATCACCCAGGAAGCCTCGCTAGAAAAGCTGCCCATGACCCACTGGAATTCAATGTCGCGGCCGTCGCAGACGGGGAGGGTGAGGGTGTTCAGCTCGGCCGTACCCTGCGTACCGTTGAGGTTTTCGTTCGCCAATGTTCCCAGGACGGTATTCGTCAGGACATCCACCACCTTGATGGCGTTGCCGTTCCAGCCGTCGCCATAGCTGTCGGTGAGTTCGAAGGTGAGCTGGCACTGGTCGGCAGGCATGCAGAGGTCGGTGACGAAGCTGGCGGGGTCGGTCCAGGCGCTGGTGCCGGCGGAGCCGCAGTCGGCCTGCAGCTTCACCTCGTAGGCGGTGCCCAGCGCGAGGCCGGTGAGGGTGTAGGGGTTGGTGGTGATGGCGGTTACGGTGCCGTTCACGTCGAGGTTCCAGGCGGTGGCGTCGGAAGTCCAGCTCACCTGGGCGGTGTTGCCGCCGGTGTAGCTGACGGCCAGGCCCGTGGGCTTGGCGCAGCTGGGGGCCACGCCGGGGGTGTATGCGAACGTGGTCTTGGGCAGGAAGTTGCGCTGCAAGACGCCAGCGTAACTGCTGGGAGCACCGGCCATCGAGGCTCCGGCGGCGGCCACGCCATACCAGGAGGTAGATTGAAATGAGCCGGTCACCGTCTGCTTGAAGCCGATCATCAGGTTGTCGCCCATGTACTGGTGGGGATAGTCGAGCGTTACCTCCATCTGGTTGCCGCTGATGGAGAGGGTGCCGGCGCTCTTCACGAGGGCCATCGAGCTCCAGT
>CACZLT010000063.1 GCA_902782185.1 uncultured Bacteroidota bacterium
GCCGGCATATTTGGCGCGCTTGAGGTCGCGGGCCAGGTCGAGCAGATAGTTGAGCTCCTTCGGCGAAAAGTCGAGGATCTTCAGGAAATTGCGGTTTCTGAGGTTGTAAGCCATAATATCTATATGTTAAATGTTAATAATTATTTTACGATGCGAGTGCCGCAGGTGGGGTTGTCGAGCTGGCCGGCCTCGGTGATGACGCACTCCTTGCCGCCGTTCTCGACGAACATGATGCCGGCACGCACCTTGGGAGCCATCGAGCCCTCGGCGAACTGCCCCTCGGCGAGATACTGCTTGGCCTGGGCCACGGTGATGGTGTCCAGCGCCTGCTCGTTCTCCTTGCGGAAGTTGATGTAGACCTTGGGCACGTCGGTGAGGATGTAGAACTCGTCGGCGCCGATCTGCACGGCGCAAAGGGCGGAGGCGAGGTCCTTGTCGATGACAGCCTCGACGCCGCGCACCTTGTCGCCGTCGGCCACCACAGGGATGCCGCCGCCGCCGACGGTTACAACGACGTTGCCGGCCTCGGCGAGCTGTTTGACAATCGCTATATTATTGATACGCGTGGGCTTGGGCGAGGCCACTACCTTGCGCCAACCGTTGCCCTTGGGGTCTTCGCGGTAGGCGGCGCCGGTCTCGGCGGCCAGCTGGTCGGCCTGCTCCTTGGTGTAGTAGGGGCCGACGGGCTTGGTGGGGCGTTACGAGGGTTACCACGTTGCGGCTGGCACCCAGCACGTTGCGCATGCCCATCTCGATGAGGTAGGCGATGGAGCCTTGGGTCTCGGCCACGCAGAAGTCCATCGGCATGGCTTCGATGCCGAGCTGGCGACCGGCCTCGTGCTGCAGCATGACGTTGCCTACTTGGGGGCCATTGCCGTGGCCGATCACCAGGTTGTAGCCACGCTCGATGAGCGAGTGCAGACTCTGGCAGGTCTGCTTCACATTCTGAAGTTGTTCCTGATAGGTACCTTTCTGGCCGCTGCGGAGGAGTGCATTGCCTCCGAAAGCGACGACAGCGAGTTTACTCATTCTATTTTATTTCGTTTATTTTCAATAAATTAAGATTTCCATGCACATAATGAGGAAAATGCAAATGTACGAAAAAAAAACAGTGTACAAATTTTTTTTATCAACAGTGCCAATCTTTTATGTTCAAAGCAGGCGCATCAGCGCAGCGACGAAGGCGAAGATGTCCTCCTCGGTGGTGTCGAAACTACACATCCAGCGCACCACGTCGGCATCCTCATCCCAGTCGTAAAAGAAGTACTCCTGTTGCAGGGCATGCCTCACTTCGGTGGGCAGCTGGGCAAAGACGCTGTTCACCTGCACAGGGTACATCACCTTCACACCGTCAACCCCCTGCAACTCGCCGTACAGCAATTGTGCCATGCTATTGCTGTGCTTGGCGTTGCGATACCACACTTCGGTAGACAGGTATGCTTCAAACTGGGCGGCTATGAAACGCATCTTGCTGCACAGCTGGGTCATCTGTTTGCGGCGGTACTTCATGTCCACATCCAACACCGGGTTGAGTAGCACTACACTCTCACCCATGAGCATGCCGTTTTTGGTGCCGCCAAACGAGAGGCAGTCCACTCCGAGGTCGACAGTCATCTCCTTGAATGAGCATCCGAGGGCCACAGCAGCGTTGGCCAAGCGGGCACCGTCCATGTGGAGGTACATATTATGGCTGTGCGCCAAGTCGGATAGTGCATTGATTTCCTGCAAGGTGTAGAGGGTACCCAACTCGGTGGGTTGACTGATGCTGATGGCTTTGGGTTGTGAGTGGTGCTCGAACCCGAAGCCGTGGAGGCGGGTTCGGACGAGGTCGGGCGTGAGTTTGCCATCGAGCGTGTCCACCGTCAGTAGGCGGCAGCCCACCACGCGCTGCGGCGCACCACACTCGTCAATGTTGATGTGTGCCGTATCAGCACACACCACCGCCTCGTGTGAGCGACACATGGCATCGATGTTCAGCACATTGGCACCCGTGCCGTTGAACACAAAGTAAACCTTGGCTTGTGGACCGAAATGCTCGCGGAAGAGAGCCTCTGTGCGGGCACACCACTCATCGTCGCCATAGGCCAACGCGTGTTCCACGTTGGCCTCGGCGATGGCCTTCATTATCTCGGAGTTGACACCCGAGTGGTTATCTGAACCGAATCCGCGCTTCATTACTTGTCCATCGTATAGAGGAACTCCTCGTTGGTACGCGAGTTGGACATGACGCGCTTGAGAAACTCCATGGCTTCCTGCGGATTGAGGTCTGTGAGATGGTTGCGGAGTACAAGAGTGCGGGTTAACACATCGGGTTTCACCAGCAGGTCGTCGCGACGGGTGCTGGAGGCAGTAAGGTCTATGGCTGGGTAAACACGCTTGTTGGAAAGTTTGCGGTCAAGCTGGAGTTCCATGTTGCCGGTACCCTTGAACTCCTCGAAAATTACGTCGTCCATCTTCGATCCCGTCTCGGTGAGGGCAGTGGCGATAATGGTGAGCGATCCACCGCCCTCTATGTTGCGGGCAGCGCCGAAGAAGCGCTTGGGTTTCTGAAGGGCGTTGGCTTCCACGCCGCCGGAGAGTACCTTGCCGCTGGCGGGCTGCACTGTATTATATGCACGCGCGAGGCGAGTGATGCTGTCAAGCACAATCATTACGTCGTGTCCACATTCGGTGAGACGCTTGGCTTTCTCAAGGACAATGTTGGCGATGCGTACATGGCGGTCGGCCGGCTCATCGAAAGTGGAGGCTATCACCTCGGCCTTCACCGAACGTTGCATGTCGGTAACCTCCTCGGGACGCTCGTCGATGAGCAACACCATGAGGTAGACCTCGGGGTGGTTGTAGGCGATGGCGTTGGCCACCTCCTTGAGCAGAGTGGTTTTACCGGTCTTGGGCTGGGCCACGATGAGGCCACGCTGCCCCTTGCCTATGGGCGTGAAAAGGTCTATGATACGGGTGGAGATGGTCTCCTGAGGATGTCCGGTGAGTTTGAACTTCTCGTTGGGGAACAGCGGGGTCATGCTCTCAAAGGGGATGCGGTCGCGTACCTGCTCGGGTTGCAGTCCGTTGATTTCAAGAATCTTTACCATGGGGAAGAACTTGTCGCCCTCGCGCGGAGGGCGTACTCGACCACGGATGGTGTCGCCGGTCTTGAGGCCGTACTGGCGTATCTGCTGGGGACTGATGTAGATGTCGTCGGGCGAGGAAAGGTAGTTGTAGTCGCTCGAACGGAGGAATCCGTAGCCGTCGGGAACCATTTCGAGCACACCTTCGGCATCAATCACACCCTCCTTGTCAAAGGGGTATTCCTTGTGTGGAGGCTGGTTTTGCGGCTGCTTGACAGCTTCCTGCTGGGGTTGGGAGGGGGCGGGCTGCGGCTGCTCACTCTGGGATTGCTGGGCAGGCTTCTCAACCGGTCTCTCTGTCGGGTTTCCTACGGGTTCTTCTTCTTGGACAGCGGGCTGGGGTGCAGGCTCGGCATGGTCGGCCTTTTTGCGCGGACGGCCGCGTTTTTTCTTCGTGGGTTCTACATCGGTTTTCTCCTCCGGCTTGGGTTCGGGGACGGTGGTTTGGGACTCGGCTTGGGGAGCAGGATCTTGGCGATCCATCTGGCGGAACAGGGGACGACCCGAGGGCGAGAGCACTTCGGGTACTTCCGGCACCTTGGGCATTTCGAGCGAGGCCAACTGGAAGTGGAGTCCCGACAGGTCGTCGGCATCCTTCATCCTCTCCACGCGATCCTCGCGGCTTCCGGTGGCTTCCGGCTTTCGATTGGTGCTTTTGTGAAGCTCTGGATTTTTCAGTTTCGACTCGGCCAGCAGTTTCGGTTTCAGGCGTTGGCGCTTGCGCTGCTGCGTATCGGCATCGCCCTGCGGTGTGCTGTCGCCGGTCGTGGGGTTGGCAGCCTGGTGGTCGAGTATTTTGTAGATAAGGTCTTGCGCGTCGAGGCGCTTGGCTTTGGCAATGCCCATCTTTTCTGCTATTTCCATCAGTTCGATATGGGCCTTGGCGGTGAGTTCAGATTTATTGTACATACTATATGTATTGTTCCTGTCGGGTTGGGATTGATTTTTTGATAAACAATGTAGTGGCTGATTATCAAATACTCACAAATACTCACACTCACTTTTCACTCTGTTTTTGACGCTGCAAAAGTAATGTTTTTTTTTCATGTGGAGAAAAAAAAGTGCATTTTTTTCATCTTTTTTCCGCCATTTATAAAAATATGTGTACTTTTGCAGCCGAAATCAATTGATAAAACAACATATTAAATATAAGAAATTATGAACATTCCTGCAAATCTGAAGTACACCCAGGACGACGAATGGGTGCGCATTGAAGGCGAATTCGCCTTTGTTGGTATCACCGACTATGCCCAGCACGAGCTCGGCGACTGTGTCTTCGTGGATGTTACCACCGAAGGTGAGACCATCGATGCCGGCGAGGCTTTCGGCAGTGTCGAAGCCGTCAAGACCGTGGCCGACCTTCTCATGCCCGTCAAAGGAGAGGTGGTGGAATTCAATGCCGCCCTCGAGGATGCCTCCGCCCTTAATTCCGACCCTTATGGCAACGGTTGGATTATCAAAATCAAGCCCGAGAATATGGCCGACATCGACACCCTGATGGATGCCGAGGCTTACAAGGCCAAAATCGGTGCTTGAACCCGAATGCCGCTTCAATCAAAAAGCCACCCACTAGGGTGGCTTTTTCTCCCCCCCCCTCCCCTCCCCCCAATTAGCAAAACCTCACCAGTAAACCAACACTCATGAAAAAACCCCTTTCCTTCGGAATGACCATGCTGGCCTCGGCGCTTGGTGTGGTGATTGTCTCGGTAGTCTTCGGACTGCTGATGTTCATTTTAATGATTGCTATGGTGGCCGCCGTTGGCAGCATGGACAGTACCGACACCGTGGTCGTGAAAAACGGTACGGTACTCAAGGTGGATTTGGCTCGCATCAGTGGCGACCGCACCCCCACTGGTCTCGCCGTCGCTTTCTCGGACACCAGGAATGTCGGCTTGGCCGATGCCACACAGGCTATCCGGATCGCCGCCTCGGACAACAAGATTCAAGCCCTCTACCTTACCGACCCGGGTGTTTCCGGCCTCTCATGGGGTTCGCTCACCGAACTGCGCGATGCGCTGGCCGACTTCCGCGAAAGCGGCAAGGCCGTCATAGCCTACGCTACCGGCTACTCGCAGGGCGGATACTACGTGGCCTCGCTGGCCGACCGCGTATGCCTGCACCCGGCGGGCATGGTCGACTTCCGCGGCATGGGAGCCGAAGTGATCTACTACAAAGAGGCCCTCGACAAACTGGGCGTCGAAATGCAGCTCATACGCCCCGAGAGCTGCGCCTACAAGAGTGCCGGTGAGGTCTATACCCTCACCCACATGTCTGCCGCCAACCGCGAGCAGATACGCACCTACATCTCCTCTGTCTGGCGTACCGCCACCGAGGCCATCGCCGCTAGCCGCAACATGGAACTCGCCCGCCTCAACACCCTGGTCGACAATCTCAACGGTTACCTGGCCGACGATGCCAAGCGCGCCAACCTGGTCGATGCCCTCTGCTTCGAGGAGGACGTACGCGCCATGCTCAAAAGTGAATACGCCGGCAAGCAGCTGCTGCCAATCGAGAGATACGCTTCCTCGCAGAAATCGACACTCAAGAAGCAGAAAACCAAAGACCACATCGCCGTCGTCTATGCCGAAGGCAACGTCGTGGACGGCACCTCTCGCGGCATGGCCACCGCCGTCTACGGCGACGACATTGTGCGCGCCCTGCGGCAAGCCGCCAACGACAACTCGGTCAAGGCCATCGTGCTGCGTGTCAATTCGCCCGGCGGATCGGCCACGGCCTCCGAAAGCATGACCCACGCTGTCATGCAGGCCCGCGAGAAGAAACCCGTCATCGTATCCATGGGCGACCTCGCCGCCTCTGCCGGCTACGAGATGTCCTGTATGGCACACTACATCGTGGCCCAACCCACCACCATCACTGGTTCTATCGGCGTCTTCGGCACCCTACCCAACGTCGGAAAACTCATGCGGCAGAAACTCGGCCTCAATGCCGACACCGTCGCCACCAACCGCAACGCCAACGGACTCACCGTCTTCCGCCCCCTCTCCCCCACCGCCATGGCCATGATGGAGCGCAACGTGGAGGATTTCTACAAGGTGTTCGTGAACCGTGTGGCCGAAGGGCGCGGCATGACCTACAATGCCGTGCACCAAATTGCCCGCGGACGAGTGTGGACTGGTAGCGACGCCAAGCAAATCGGGCTTGTCGACACCCTCGGCGGCCTCGACCTCGCCCTCCGAATCGCAGCCGAGCGCGCTGGGATAAAGCGTTTTAACATCAAGGAATTACCAAAAGAGAAAGACTCCTGGACCCAGCTTTCCGAACTCTTTGGAGAACCGACCGACGACGACCTCAACCTCCTGGCCAAGATGCGCCTCGCTTGGCGCTGGAAAACCTCCGCCAAGCACCTCCAGCCGCTCTCCAAAATCGAACGGGATCTCCTCTTCGTCGCCGAAAGCGACGGCCTGCAAGCCCGCCTCCCCTTTTTGATAGTCAGCGACTAAACATGTGAGCAACTGCAGTAACCTTCGCCATCATCGAGACCTTTGCCAAGGTGCGGGAGTTGAAACGTGAGCTAGTAGAGTTGCACAAAGAGACCGACAAGGCAATGCAAGAGAAGAAGATGCAACACTTCGGCGAAGTACTGACCGACATCGTAATGCCCGACCTCGAGACATCCGAGACGGAATCATCCCTTGAAATCAACTTCCTCATCGGAAAAATCAAACATACTGTAAAACGCGTAAGGAAAAGTGACAGCAAATGACTGTGTTGAAAGAAGTGGAAAATAGGAAACTGCTGAAATAAACATCAATAGAAATGAGAGAATTAAAAATAAAGAAAGCACCAAAAGCAGAAGATGAAAATCCGCAGCCGCTAATCTGTGAGAGTGATAATGCGATTAAACGGATAGCACGCAAACATCAGTCTAACTATAGATTTGAAAGATTGCACTGCTCACATGACCATGAACATAGATATGGCAAATATGGTGCTTATCTGAAATTTGAAGACGCAAAGAAAGGAAAAAATTTCTATGCCCCATATTGGGAAAAAATCGATGCTGCAATCAAAAATCGATACCCGAATAGTGAACAGTGGCAACTTGCACCAATCTACGCCAATATGTTACGCAGCGAGCATATCCCCTTCAATTTTTTCGTTCCCATGCAGGACGATTTAAATGCGGCTGCAAAAGTATTCGATGAAATACTCGGAGGCAATCAAATAGAGAAAATATTAGAAATCAAGATTGAGTATGCACCTGAAAAACAATATGCGCTGAATGACGGCACTTCGTTTGACACATTTGTATTGTACAAACATAAGAATGGTCAACTGGGTGGCATAGGAATAGAGATAAAATATACAGAAGGGGGATATCAATTGAAGCGCGACTCAAAAGAATGGCGCGATATAATTCTGGGCGAAAACAAGAATTACATAGACGTCACCCGCAACAGCGGGTACTACACCGATAGTATTGTTGACATTCCACTCTCTCAAACACCACTCGCGAAGAATGATTTTCGGCAAATTTGGCGTAACCATATTCTCGGAGCGTCAATGATAAACAATACCAATATCGAGTATGATTTGAAGCATATTAATTCTGTCACCATTTATCCCAGTTTCAATACACATTTTGTAAAAATAATACCCCAATACGAAGAAATGCTATCGGAATATGGCAAAAAGACATTCCGAGGTATAACGTATGAGGACTTTTTCAATATCCTTGCTTCTTATTACGATTCCAATGATTATATCTATTGGCACCTTTATCTAAATTTAAGATATATTCCAACAAAAACAGATAATCTTATCAAATAATTAATCCTTAAACGTTGCTCATTACATCATATTGGTTTTATAGGTATTCGCAGCCTGCGGCATAAGCATTTATGGCAAATACAATAATATAACAAAAAACAAGCAATACAACTTTGATTTCCCACTCCGCCGGCGAACCTCGTCAAGGTTCGCCGGTGTTCTTTTTTCGTATCCGATACCCTCCCCGTGGGCGCCCATTAAGAGGGTACGAAGAGAGGACGAAGAGGGGAAGAAGAGGGGAAGAAGAGGATGCCTCTTACACCCTTATTATCAGCCAGTTGAAAACCTGCCATTTGGGGGCTGTTTTTCGGTTTTTTACCAAAAAATTGCAGCCCGTTTCTATGACATTTTTTTGGCACGTTGAAAACATTTTTTACAACATTCAAATAAAACTTCGTATCTTTGTAAATTCACATGTAGTGTAAAAACATAGTTAAAATATTAATCCATAAACGTTTAAGCAATGGCAAAAGACAAGAAATTCATGACTTGTGACGGTAACTGCGCCGCTGCGCACGTTGCCTACATGTTCAGCGAGGTAGCAGCAATCTACCCCATCACCCCCAGTTCGCCTATGGCGGAGTTCATCGACGAATGGGCCGCCGCTGGCCGCAAGAACCTCTTCGGTGAGACCGTGAAGGTCGTCGAGATGCAGAGTGAGGCTGGCGCCGCCGGCGCCGTGCACGGCTCTCTCCAGGCCGGTGCGTTGACCACCACCTACACCGCTTCGCAGGGTCTGCTGCTTATGATCCCCAACATGTACAAGATCGCCGGCGAACTGCTGCCCGGCGTGTTCCACGTGTCGGCCCGCGCCCTCGCCGCCCAGGCCCTCTCCATCTTCGGCGACCACGCCGACGTGATGAGCGCCCGCCAGACGGGCTTCGCCCTGCTGGCCGAAGGTTCGGTGCAGGAGGTGATGGACCTCGCCCCTGTGGCGCACCTCAGCGCCCTCAGCGGCCGCGTGCCCTTCCTCAATTTCTTCGACGGCTTCCGCACCAGCCACGAAATCCAGAAAATCGAGGCTTGGGATATGGAAGACCTGCGTCCGCTGGTGGACCAGAAGGCGTTGGCCGCTTTCCGCGAGAACTGCCTCAACCCCGAGCACAGCGTGACCCGCGGCACCGCCCAGAACAGCGACGTCTATTTCCAGACCCGCGAGCTGCAGAACAAGTACTACGACGCTCTGCCCGACATCGTGGCCCACTACATGGCTGAAATCAGCAAGCTGACTGGCCGCAACTACGCCCCCTTCACCTACTACGGCGCCAAGGATGCCACCGACGTCATCATTGCCATGGGTTCGGTGACCGAGACCGTAAAGACCGTCGTCGACTACCTGAACGCCCAGGGCAAGAAGACCGGCTGCATCACCGTGCACCTCTATCGTCCCTTCAGCGTGAAGTACCTCGGTGCTGTCCTTCCCGAAACCGTGAAGCGCATCACCGTCCTCGACCGCACCAAGGAACCCGGTGCCAACGGCGATCCCCTGTACCTCGACGTGGTGGAGGCCTTCGCTTCCTGCAAGGACATCCCTGCCGAGTGCAAGCCCCAGATCATCGGCGGCCGCTACGGCCTCTCGAGCAAGGACACCACTCCCGCCCAGATCATCAGCGTCTTCAATAACGCCGAGGGCGAGAAGAAGAACCAGTTCACCATCGGCATCGTCGACGACGTGACCTTCCGTTCGCTGCCCATCCTGCCCGAAATCTCCATCCTGCCCAAGGGCACCTTCGAGGCCCGCTTCTACGGCCTCGGTGCCGACGGTACCGTGGGTGCCAACAAGAACAGCATCAAGATCATCGGCGACAACACCAACAAGTACAGCCAGGCCTACTTCGACTACGACTCGAAGAAATCGGGCGGCTACACCTGCTCGCACCTGCGCTTCGGCGACAAC
>CACZLT010000064.1 GCA_902782185.1 uncultured Bacteroidota bacterium
TTGCTCATCCCAGCAGTTTGCGTTTGAGTTTGATGATGCGTGTCATGTTGTTGGGTCCCACCAGGGCGGCAAACTTGTGTATCAGTCCGTTGCGGTCAGTCCACGAACCCATGCCGAGGTGGTCGCTGTAGGTGTTTTCGGTGCGTATGTACTCACCCGTGGTGTGGCGCGGACTGAAGTAGTCCACGGGGAAGACGTGCAAGTCTTTGTACTCCTGCTCCTTACCGTTCTGTACAAAGCCGTTTTCGCGCATTCGCGTGGTCATGTATAGCACGTTGGTGGTGTGGTCCTGGCTGCCGTCGGGCAGGATGAAGTGGCGGTCGTTGTAGTAGGATAGTTGTTCCTTAACCCACTCGGTACCAGGCTCGGAAGCCATCACGCAGGTGGCTACCAGCACCCGCTTGCAGCCTTCGAATCCGGCGAAGGCGTGGTGGTGCAGCAGGGGCTCGAACGAGCGGAACACCTCCACGTCGGTGTCGAGGTAGAGTCCACCATCGTCGTGCAGCGCTTTGAGCCGCGCCACATCGCTCACAAAGGCGTATTTTCCAGCCTTGTAGGCTTCGGAGCAGTAGGCGTTGCAGTGCACGTCGAAGTTGTCCTCGTTCCACAGTTTGTATTCCCAGTCGGGCATGTATTTCTTCCAGCTGGCCATGCAGTCTTTGGCTGCCTGCGGCATCTCGCCGCGGCCAAACCAGCAGTAGTGTATCTTTTTGGGTATCATTTGTTTCTGATGAATTGGAATGCGTCCCGATAGCCTTGCGTCAAAGCACCGATAACGGGCCAGTATTTGGGTGTGATGTTGGTCAATACGTTGTAAATGAAGTAATTCAGCATAAAGTAGAGGCCGCCCGCCAATGACTTGATGCCCTTGTGGCTGCCCCAGATGTGCCGGTGCCAGAAGATGATGCGGTTGCGAGCCATGGCGTAGATGCGTATGCGCTTGGCTTCCACGGGGTTGTTGGCCTGTCGGCCAGCGGCGGCGTCGAGGTGCAGGTAGCCAGTGTCCTGCGCGTAGGCGATGCGGCCACCTTGCAGGTAGAGCTTATAGTAGAAAACACCGTCGTCGAAGGAGGCGTATTTGGTAATGCGCCCCTGCTCCAGCCAGAGTTCATCCTCCATCCGCACACGTTTGGCAGTCTCGTTTTTGATGAAGAAGCACTGGAACGAGCCTGTCGAGCAAAGGCCCTGTTCATCGCGCAGGTAGGTGCGGTGGCCGGCCGTGGTGGTGGTTAAATCGAAGTATTCCGACCGCCGGTTGGTGTAGAAGGCTTGGCCGGTGAATGCGCTGCGGAAGTTGCGTATTTTGCTCTTAAATAGCTGTTTTATAGATGGTTTTGGAGGTTTAGAGGGGACGAATTCATGGCTGTCGGGCGTATGCCAGCCGCGGCAGAAAGACAGCACGCAGTCCAGTTGTCTGGTCTGCAGCGTGTTGTGCAGCTTCTCGGCGAAGTCGGCCGGGAAGTCGAGGTCGTCGTCTACCACCAGCAGGTAGTCGCCCTTGGCCTCGCTGATGCCAACCACACGCTGGGTTACCATGCCCTTTTCCGACCGCACCACGCGCTCGGTGCCGAGCTGGTGGTCCAGTTCGTAGCCGTGGGGGATGACGACGAGGATTTCCTCCGGCGCCACCGTCTGGCGGCTGATGGCCTCCAGCATGCGGCGGTATTTCTCGCCGGTGTTGCCAAGTGTCCGTATTACAATTGAATAGCTGAACTGCATGTATCTTTTTTCCTGGTAAGGGTTACTTAAGCTACCATATCCTTCCACAGTCGAAGTATTCCCCTAGAGATCCCCTACTGTTCCCCTAGCGGGTGTGTAGAATTTGCTGTTTGATTTTCGACCCGAGGGTCATCAGGCGGTACCTCGCCGTAATCAGCCATGCTGGCATTCGGTACAGGCGTTGCATCCGTTTGGGCTGGCGGCTCCAGTCCACTTTTTTCAGCATCTCGCGCGCCTGCTTGCGGTAGCGGCGGTCGGTGATGTAGAATTGCATGCTGTAGGTGCGCAGGCTGTCTATCATCAACTTGTAGTCGGGGTTCGACTGCTCGTAGGGTTCCAGGTCGTCCACGTGCCACAGCATGTGGTGCTCCGGCGGGTGGCATCACTACCTTGTGCTTCAGTGCCGTATGCACCCACAGCACAAAGTCTTCGCCCAGCCTCAGGCCCGGCTTGAAACCGCCTTCGGCCTCGAAAACTGTCTTCGGCATGCATACCGCGCCGGTCCACAGCGGCATGCACAGTGTGCGGCTGTACACCTGGCAGTAGTTGATCTCGCCCTCGGTGAACCCCTCATCGAAGCCGATGGGTGCCGGACGTTGCTGGCTGTTTTTGGCCATGTAGTAGGCTGTGCCGTAGATGCCGGCGTCGGGATGCCTGTCTATCAGTCCGCTCATCTCCGCGAGGAAGGTGGATTCCCACCAGTCGTCGGCGTCGAGGAAGCAGACATAGGGTGCCGTGGCCATCGCCACGCCGGTGTTGCGGGCCACGCTCACGCCGGCGTTCTCCTGTCGGTGCAGTCGGATGCGTGGGTCGTTGTATTTCAGCACGATGTCGCCGCTGCCGTCCTTCGACCCGTCGTCCACCACCACCAGCTCCCACTCGCCCCAGGTCTGTGCCAACACGCTCTCCACAGCCTTCCCCACATAGGGCGCCTTGTTGTAGAGCGGCATTATTACCGAGAATCTATTCATAAGGCGTTACTTTGTTGCGCAATCCATTCACCGTACCTCTCACAATGGCCTTGATTTTGGCCCATTTATCTTTCTCGAACAGTGCGATTTTGAATATTAGTTTCACCCGGTTGACCAGCAGTTGGCGGCGGTAGCGGGCGTCTACGTCGTAAGGGAATTCGTGCCACAAGAGTATGCGGTTGCGGCTGTCGTAGTAGTGCCGCAGGGGACTGTAGTCAGTTACTTCAACGCGGCCCGAACCTACCTCGTGCACTAGGTTGCAGCCCACCAGCTGATAGATTTTGTATCCATGTTCCTGCACTTTGAGGCTGATTTCAGCGTCGACCATGCCGATGAAAAGGTCCTCGCGGAAGCCTCCTATTGCTTGGAGAGCAGCTAGCGTAAATATGCTCCCCGATTGGCAGGAGATTCGGTAGCGGATACCGCCGCTTTTTTCATCATGATTGATGGGTGGCGCGAATACTGCTATTTGGGGGTCGCTTAGGGTTTTCACCTGTTGGAGATAGTTCTCAAAATTCTCGAAGCGCGAATCTTGGTCCATGGTCATCAGATGAGTGCATCCCGCTTTTTCGGCGGCTTCCAAGGCGCGATTATATGCGTATGGCAAACCCATGTTGGTATGCTCGTGGTGCATGACAACCCCTTCGGATATACGCTCTGTCAGCGGGCTACCGTTGGGTGTGTTGTCCCATATGTATAATTTATCGGACATGCCTGAATAGCTTTTTATGTTTTCAAGCACATCAGGTGTGGGATGATACAAGATGACTATGGTTGCGAGTTTCACAGAGTCTGTTGCTAAATGGTAGTGCGATTCTTTAACTGGAAGAACTTCACAATAAGGTATGCCCACCTTAAGGGGAAGGGAATGGTCATAATTATGGCTGCCAGTGTCCGATGATGGATAAGGAAGTGAGTGTACTTGTCCCATGTCAGGGTCTGTAAAGTGTTCCACATGGCAGATGTTATTTCGCCGTATCCGTTGCGGGTGAAGATTCGCCAGGGGTATGTCCGTTTCCATGCCATCTTCAAATGCAGCGAGATGTTGAATTGACCGTCTTCGAGTACTATATCTGCAAATGATGGCGATATAGGGCGGAATAGGTGGCTATTGTTTATTTTCCGATAGCCGTGTGACACGTAGGCAGCAATGATTCGCGACGAACTCAGGTGTGTGATTGACAGTCGGTTCTCGTGCCAGTTGTAGATGGGGCGGTTGAAGTTGATAACCTTTTTTGCGAAGAACAGGTGGTGTTGCACCCAGTCTACATCCTCGAGCAGCGTCTGTTCGGCCATGGGTCGGTTCTGTTCAAGCAGGTATTCCCTGCGGTAAAGATTGCTCCAGGGGCTTGAGGTGAAGTTTAGGTTGTAGAATTGTTCGCAGAATTCAACACCCGTCAGTTGTTGGTTGTCTGCCAAATTATGGGAGTATGTGTCTACCCTTCCGTTGATTCTTAATCTATTAGCTTGGCATACGATGAAGTCTGGCTGTTCCTCGACAGCAGTGCGAAGGATGTTTGGAAGGTGGTCGGGAACGATAGTGTCGTCCTGGTCCGCAAAAGCCACGTACTGGCCGTGCGCAGCGCGAATGCCGGTGTTCTTGGCACCGCCTTGGCGGCGGTTTTCTGTGTGGCGTACGATGGTCAACCCGGGGTAGGCGCTCTTCAGTGGTGCCAGCGCGGTCTCGGCCGGAAGTGGCGACTTGTCATCCACCAGTATCACCTCCAGCTCCCCAGGACCGAGCGCCAGTGAATAGATTGAGTCCAGCTGCCGTTTGATTGACGCCTGTCCGTTGTAGTAGGGGATGATGTATGTGATATAAGGTTTTGTGTGCTTCTGCATCTTACAGTTTGGAATTGATGAACCGGAATAGTTTCGGTGAAATCCGCAGGGCCAGGTAGTTGCAGCGGTGTCTTGCTTTGGTGCGGCTTGTGCGGCGGTAGGCCGTCCAGTCCAGCAGCTTCAGCAGATGGCGGTCTTCCTCCCGGGTGTTATCCGTGAAGGCCATCTGGTAGATATGCGTAAGTGCCTGGTAGACGGTTGTTTTGTCTATACCCTCCACTTTCCCGAACAGCTCCGACAGCTCGTTGCCAATCAGCACGAAGCTCTCTTTGCTGCGCAGCCCGCGCGTGGTCATGATGCTTCCCTCGCGCACACGATAGTAATACAGTATGTCGGGTATCACCCTCATCCGCTCCGCCACCAGGCAGGCGCGAGGAGTGAACTGGTTGTCTTCGTGGAGGATGCCTTCGCGGAATCGCAACTGGTTGACGTTGAGGAATTCGCGCCGGTAGGCCCGTTGCCATACGCAGACGAAGGGCACCACCCGCGCCTCCAGCGCGTGGCGGCAGTAGTAGTCCCATCCCTTGGCCTCTTCGGGCTGTAGGCGGTCGGTCTGCTCGTTGTCGGTGCGTTGGCAGGCGTAGCATAGGATGTCGGCTCCGTCGGCCACCGCGGCCAGCCGCTCCAGCATGTCGGCGCTCACCCAGTCGTCGCTGTCCACGTACACAATGTATTCTCCTTCAGCCACATCGGTGCCGCTGTTACGCGCCGCGCTGAGGCCACCGTTCTCGCGGTCTACGATGCGCATCTGCGGGTATCGTTCCGCCCAGTCGGCCAGCAACTTGCGGCTTCCGTCGGTCGATCCGTCGTTCACGCAGACCACCTCGTAGTCCGCGTAGGTCTGCGCCTGCAGGCTCCGCAGGCAGTCGTCGAGGTATGCCTCCACGTTGTAGATGGGTACTACAATCGAGAATTTTCTCATGTCGTTTTCCGAACCTTTAGTATGGAAGAAGGGGGGAAGAAGAGGGTGGGTATACGGTGCTGTTTATCATCCGTTTGTGTTTTTGTAAATCTGGGGGTACCAGAAGGTTTCGTTGTCATATTTGTACCACATGTGGCAACCCATTGGCAGGCGGTTGCCGTTCATCCGATAGCAGGTCTCCGGCCGCATGTCGAAGCTGAAGTCGAGCGCCTCTTTGGCCGTCGGGATACGTAGCAGGCGGTTGTATTGGCATTGCGCGAAGGCTTTGTCCTCCTGGCAGTTGCGGCTGATGAGGTAGCTCATGGTGTTGTGGTAGCCCGTCAGTGCGCGTAGCGCCATCCAGGGCCACAGCCATGGCTTGGCGTCCAGCCTGCGCCGGTGCTCCGTGGCCAGCCGCCTCACGCCTTTCAGCGGCTTGTGTAGCAGGTGTGGTGTGGTCAGCACCCGCAGGAAGGCGTCCACCTTCCGCAGGCTGAAGCCTCCGTTGCCCACCTCCCAGTGGTCTAGGTTCTCCACCTCGCGGCTCCAGTGGCACAGCCAGGGGCCGCCCACATAGTCGTAGCCCTTCGCGCACCACTCGTCCAGCCGGTCCTCGAACACGTAGGCGTCCAGCTGGTAGATGAGCATATATTCGTATTCAGCGAATGCCTCGTATAACATCGAGCTGTAGCACAGCCTGTTGTACGCGTTCACACCATGGAACCATTCGCCTGCAAAGGTGCGTTTGCGGAACTTCATTCCCGCCTCGTAGCACCTCTGTTCGTAGAACGTTGTCTCCAGGTCGTTGCTGCAAAGGAAGTAGATGTCCCTCTGCCCCAGTACTTTCAGGCACTGGCGCAGCGACTGCAACTCGTCTCCTTTCACGCTCCGTGCAATCACGGGTATCACTATGGCTACTCGGTTACTCATTGGTTGTCAAGCATATTCATAAGTCTGTCGGATGTCCCTCGCTCCATCTTGCGGGCGAAAAGGGCTCCCGATGCCTTGATTTTCTCGTAGTCTTTCTCGGCCAGCACCTGTGGGTTGGCTCCGTCGGAGCCCCAGTCTATATAGCGCATGTGATTGTTTGTCAGCCTAATGTCGCTGTTGGCCCACAACGTGGGCAGGCATATCTCCTCGGCGATGCTGGTGTGGCGGAAGCGGCGTAGGTAGTCGGGGTGTTGCTGCAGGTAGTCCAGTGCTGTGCCGATGGCCTTGCGGCTCATGCTCCAGTAGGTGCCGCCGCCATATAGTTGACCGCCGAAGTAGCTAAAGTTGCGCTTAAGGTTCAGCCTCCGTTGCAGGCTGTTCAGTTTGCGTGTCAGCCAGGCACCCGTTGTGCGGTGTGCGTTGGGGCGCAGCCACCAGTATCGGATGCGGTTCAGTCCGCCTTCGGCTCCCCATTCTTTGTGCGGCAAGGGGAAGTGTTCCAGATAGTTATCCTCGCGGTGCTGCTCGCAGAAGGCCTTCAGCTCCGCCAGCGGCATCACCGGGTAGTCGCTGCCGGTGATGAGGTGGAAGTACTGCAGGTCGGCGTGTGCGTATGCCTCGGCCATCAGCATGATGATGGCTTTCAGGTGGTTATAGTCGCCCCACTCCACGCTGTAGCGGCTCATCAGGTGCACATTCTCCCTGCAGCTGACGGCCTGCATGGCCTCCAAGCACTTCTTGTCCAAGTGGATAAATATCTCGAAGTCAGCATCGAAGCGGTCTATCAGCCGTTTCAGCTGCTCCATGTCTTGGTAGGCGGTGATCAGCAGGGCCTGTCTCATCGTTTGGTGATGCTTTTTTTGGTTGCCACCAGGCACTTCATCAGGGCGTTGCGGCTGCGTTTGACGATGCTTTCAATCGTGTCGCCAATGGGGCTGTTGTAGTGGACGCCTTGCTTGGTGCATGCTTCGCGGAAGGCACGGTTGATGCGCCGTGTGTGGAAGCGGTCGTTGTTGTAGCAGCGTGAGTACCAGGTGTGTATGAGGAAAGGCTCGCCCAAGTGGTTGCAGAGCACGGTCGACTCGCCGTCCGTGTGCGTCATGGCTTTCAGGTAGAGTGTCTTGCAGTGGTTGCCCATCCAGATAAGTAGCGGATAGTAAGGCTCTTCGCCCACGTTCTGGAAGTTGTGGTCGTCCACCAGCAGGTCGCGCTGCGCGAAGCGTTCTTCCTGTGGCTGCTCGGTGAGGTCGAGGATGCTTATCTTATCGCGTAGCGACTTGGTGTTGAAGATGTTGAAGTAGGGGTTTGTTACAAGCGGGTTGCCGTCGCGCAGGTGCACCACTCCGCCGTCGGGCATGCCGCAGTTGTCGTAGCCTCGGTCGATGCAGTGCTCCAGCAGGCGTTTAAGTGCCTCGATGTCAGAAATGAAGGCATCCTCGTCGATATTGATTGCCCAGTCGGCCTCGGTATCCTCGATGATTTGCATCAGGTAGCCGTCGGCCGTGGTGCCCACGAGGCGTTCCTTTTTGTATGGCAACGTGCAGAGTGCCATTGCCTTGTGGTATAGCACACGGTTCATCGACCGCGTATATATCTTGATTTTTTCGGTTCCGTTCATGGTTGTTGTTTGTCGATGCGAGGCAGCGGGTTGGACCATTCGCCGCGTCGCAGGGAGCCGCCCCAAGACTTGACGGAGGTGATGAAACCCAGCGAATGGCAGATGTCTAGGGTGTCCTGGTTGTGTGCCCCGTGGGGGAAGGAGAAGTGCTTCACCTCGCGCCCGATTATGGCTTCGAGTTGCGTTTTAGATTGCTCTATTTCAGTGCGTTGTTCCTCTCGAGACAGTGTGTCGAGTTTTACGTGGCTCACCGTGTGGGCTCCCAGCGTACAGAGGGGTTCGGCGGCCAGTGCCGACAACTCCTCGCGGCTCATGCCTAGCGAGCGGCCGGGATACCACCACGCCTCCATCTGGTTGTCTATCAGTGCGGTAGTGATGTATATGGTGAACGGTACGCCGAGGCGTTTCAGCAGAGGGTAGGCGAGCGTGTAGTTGTCGCGGTAGCCGTCGTCGAAAGTGATGACGACCCAGGGGCCGCGGCAGGGCAGTTCGTCAAGCGATACAAAACGGTACCCCTTTTGTCTATAAGCGTTTATCTCTGCTTCCAGCCACTCGGGCGTTACCTCCAGCTCGCGCTGCTCCTTGGCCTCGCTTCGCTCCTCCGCCACGCGATGCAGCATCCAGATCTCACCTTCCACCGGGTGGGTCAGTTTGTATAATTTGCGGCGTATGCGGTTGATAATCATAATTTTTTGTGCAGCAGGCTTTTCAGCAGGAACTTTGTCTCGTATTTGCGGCCGGTCTTCAATGCCAGCCCGCTTCCGAGGTACTTTATATACTTGCCAACGCTGTATCCGTCAGCGAAATAGTGGTTCACGATGGTGTCGTAGAGGCTCAACGTCAAGTGCTTGTCCAGACGGCGGCGCAGGGCGGCTTCATCGAAGTGTCTCACGCTGCGGTTCATCTCTATCATCTTCTGCGCGAAGGATTTGCGTCGCATCCAGTCCTCGCGCGTATCTATATCTCTGCGCGTGAACTGCCTAACGTAGTATTGTTTCTCCTCCTCGCTAAACTTATCGCTCAACCACTCAAGCATATAGCGCCTTACTTGCGCCACCTTCTCCTGTTGCACCACGCGCTTCTCGGTGCATATCTGCATCGGGTGCATACGGTAGTGGAAGAGGGTTTCCTGTATGTTGTAGAGTTTTGTAACCCGCAGACATTCAGCCCAGAATCGATAGTCTTCGGCCGGGAAGGCATCGGTGCTGTAGCGCAAGCCGTGCTCGCGGTAAAGGCTCATGCGGTAGGTCGGCACGATGACCGTACACTCGAAGAGCATGTTGGCCAGTCCGTCCTCGTGCCGCTCGGGGAAGCGCACGAGCGACTGCTGGGTGCCGAAGCGCTCGAAGCCGCCGCTGACGATGCCTATTTCGGGGTGGCGGTCAAGCACCTCCACCTCGCGCTCGAGCCAGAACGGCTCTGCGATGTCGTCGCCGTCCATGCGCGCCACCAGCTCGGTATCGATGAGGTTCAGGCCGCGGTTGAGGTTGTCGGCAAGTCCCAAGTTTTTGGTATTCCGCTCGATACGGATGCGAGGGTCGCTGATCGAGCGCACCACCTCCAGTGTGCCGTCGGTCGAGCAGTCGTCTATGACCAGCAGCTCGAAGTCGGTGAAGGTCTGCCGGAGGACGCTCTCCACTGCCTCGCGGACGTATTTCTCCACATTGTATGTCGGCATCAGAACCGTTACCTTTGCCATGCTGTTCTTATTGCTTAGGAGAGGAAGAAGAGAGGAAGAAGAGGGTGCATGTAGCTGGCTGATAAACAGCCTGTTGTGTGGGTGCTAATTTTCCCTGTTTTACCCAAAATTTTCAGTTTTTTTTCAAGAGGTGTTTTGCGCTGTATATCAGATAGTAGGCGTAGATTTTGGGGTGTTTGGCGGTCAGCCGCTTGCGGACGGCCTTTTGCACCTCGGGAGGGTAGCCGTACTGCCGCCGGTAGTTGGCCCACAGCTTGCCCCAGCCCTTGGCGTAGTCGACCCGTTTCAGGCCGCAGTTCGCCACCATATAGTCCAGCACCTCGGCTCCCTCCAGGAAGGTAAGTCCTTGGCTTTCGGCCGTATTCGACACGTTGCTGGCATGCTGACGGTAGTAGTTCAGCGGCGTTTCCACCATGACCACCCTACCGCTCTCGGCCAAAAGGATATAAAAAAACCAGTCGCCGCAGAGGCGCATGTGTTCGTAACGTGCTGTCTCGGAGGGGCGATAGGCACTGCGGCGGAAGATGCACTCGCTGACATTGGCAATGCCGTTGGCGCAGGCCATCTTGCGTTTGACGAACTCGTGGCAGTCGTATACCGTTGTCTTGTTGCTGTTTCCGTTGTGGAACAGCCGCTCGCCGCCTTCGCTTACCCACCAGGTGGTGGTGAATGCCAGCGTGCAGTCGGGCACGTTGACGGTGGCATCCAGAAGGCATTCCAGGAAGTTGGGCTCGCAGTAGTCGTCGCTCTCCGCCACCCACACCCACTCGCCGCGGGCCAGTTCGATGCCCTTGTCCCACTGTCGGAAGGGGATGCCGCCGTTCTTCTCATTATATATTATGTGGCTCACCTTTGGGTGCTGGCGGTATTGCTCCATCACTTCACGGCTGTCGTCGGTCGAGCAGTCGTCCAACAGTATCAGTTCCAGGTCCATATAGGTCTGGTTCAGGATGCTCTCTATCCGCTGCTGCAGGTAGGGTGCATGGTTGTAGTTGGGTACAATGACTGAAATCACTTGAGTATTTTCAGTGGGCTTAACAGCTTCTGCCCCAGCTTGTAGGGCTTGGAGCGGCGGATATTCTGGTAGTTTGCTGCGGCACGCCATAGTTCATTCAGCTGGTCTAGCTCGAACTGTGGCTTGTCGATGCCGCGCGCTATCGGCAGGCTGGCCTGCCATTTATTGTGGAATCGCACCGTGGCGCGGTAGAGTGGCTCCATAGTGGCGGGGTCGTTCCACTTGCTTTCGCTCCAGCGGTGCTCGTTGAGCATGTGGCGTGTAACCACCGCCCGCAGCCCGAGGCTCTGCACCTGCATGCTGATGTCCATGTCGTAGCCGTGCCACGCCTCGTAGGTTTGTTCGTCGAAGGCAATGCGGTCGAAGAGGCGCTTCGGGATGAAGAACAGCTGTCCGTCCACGGCCACCACGTCGGCTATGCCGTCGCGGTAGTAGAAGTTCACATCCTTCTCGCGCAGGGTGCCGTTGTCGTTGTCGATGTTGTAGATGGACAGGTAGGGCGACTGGCTCCAGTAGGCCGGCGCCGAGGGCAGGAAGTGGCAGCCGCCCACGCCGACGAGGCCGATGGTTTCATCCTGCAACAGCTCCATTGCCACACGGCCCCAGTCCTCGCTGCGGTGCATAATGTCGTCGTGGCGGAAGCAGAGTACCTCGCCTTTGGCGCGCCGCACCCCTTCGTTGTAGGCCGAAAAGAGGGTGTATCGGTTGGCGGAGTTGTCGATAACGACCAGCTCATATTCGCAACCCACCGTGGAGGCTATGTTTTCCGCCTGCTCCTGTGGCAGGTGTCCGTCGCGTGAACAGATGATGATTGACAGCATATCTAGATGACTTCTATGGTTTCTGCGTAGTGGCGGTCGAACTCCTGCTCCATGCGTTCCTCGGTGAGCAGATAGTGGAACCCCATCTCTTTCTCCTTGTTGGCATCGGAAAGTTTCTTGCCCAGCTGCCGGTTGCGGGCGATGACCTCGGCTTTGCCGAGGTATTTGTAGTGCAGCAGTTTGAGCGGTTCGGTGCTGTGGCGCACGATGCCCAGAGGCGATGCGGCGTGGCATCCGGGGGTGAACTGGGTCTCCACGATGCGGTGGGGGTCGAAAATGAGGTGCTTGTTCATGTAGTCGGTGGCGTAGCCGCGCCGCACCTGGTCGGTAATCAGACCCTGTTCGGG
>CACZLT010000065.1 GCA_902782185.1 uncultured Bacteroidota bacterium
GACGAGGCGGCCCGCCATGTCGTGTACCGCTATGGCCGTGGCCCTGCCGTCGGTCTCCACCGTCAGCGGCCCGTCGGTGGGGTTGGGCATGAGGCCGGGGGCGGCGGGAGCGGCGAGGCCGTCGATGCCCCCGGTGCCGAGGCAGAAGCGGAGGGTGTCGCTCCAGGGACTCCACAGGGTGGTGTCGTGCGAGGGACACTGGTGGTGGCACTGCACGCGCAGCCGGGCGGCGTAGCAGCGCGAGGTGTCGAGGTCGTGCAGCGTGAGCAGGCTGTCGCTTTGCGGGATGTGGGTGCGCGCCGGTGCGGCGGGGATGCCCAGGCTGTCGAGGGGTGTCAGCTCGAGCTGCAGGCTGTCGCACAGGCAGGGATCCCACTGCAGCGTGGCGCTGTGCCCGTCCACGGCCGCCAGCCACGGCGCCGCCGGCCTCGGGCACCGCACCTCGTCGGGAGCCACGATAGGGAAGAAGCCTCCCCATACAAGGGATCTCCAACCGTCACGTGTCCAGGAGGCAGGAATGTGGTTGGGGGTGTTGCGCCCATTTCCGTAATACCAAACGTTGGTGGGGTTATACGGGGTGATTGCGGCCAAAAAAGTGGTTGCGACATTCGGGTATGCCTGCGCCGGGTCATAGATCCAATGGATTCCGACGCACACGGTGTCTGTCAGGGTAACAGCTTCGTCGAAGTAGAACTCATAGAGATAGGGGTAGTACACGTGGGGTTTCCCCGTGTAGGTCATCCCGGCAGTCACCTGTGTCAAGCTGTCCTCGTACTCCACGTATCGGTATGCCCTTACGACATAGTGGTTGCTGAAATCGACCGTGTCGATGAGCCTCATCTGCCCGTTGGCTTCCCTGGCATAGGCGCAAAACACTGTTCGCAGTGCATCCATGTCCTTTGTCGGGAAATAGCCCGCCACGGCAATGCCGTGCATCTCCACCACCTCCGGGATAATGTACTGAAATACTGCCCCCGGACCAATTGACCAAGTATAGGGTTCCCTTATCTGTGGAACCCCAACGACACTACCGGGCTGGCAAATAGGGTCATTCAAGGGGTTGAACAGGTAGCGCGGGTCGCCGAAGTCCACGGTGTCGATGGGGTGTTCCAGCACATACGACTCTGTGCCAATCACGATAACCGAGTCCTGCGCCCCGGCAGTTATTCCCATGCACAGCAGCAGGAACAAGAAACATTGCTTTTTCATAAATCCTGTATGTTTAATTTAATTGTGGCATTCATAAGTTGAAGAGGGGTAGCTATTATTTGTAGGCGGTGTGGATCGTACCAATGCGCTGGCATAGATCGGCATGGAAGTGAATGACTGAAACATTTTGTTGTTGTCTATGACATTCACCATCAACTTGTCCTCCACCACACACCCGGAGGGAAGATATCCCGAAAAGATGCTTAAGAGCATTACATAATCCCCCGTGGAAACAATGGAACTGCCCGGGATGGCATCGATGGACCAGAACCTGCTTCCGGGATGGTAGCGGGAAGAGATGCCGCAGCTGCTGGCCTGCGAGGGGGAAACAGGGGTGAAGACGGACTGGTAGTTCAAGGAGCCGGTGGGGAAAGGTATGTCCTGCAGGAGGACGGGGGCCTGTATCTCCGGCACGAAGGCCATCTCGTGGATGTAGGGCTTTGCGTGGCAGGTGATTTCGTGCGAGTTGACCATCTGCATGGAGGGGATGTCTGCGGGTGTAGTCCTGCATGGCGGGGACATCCCGGTGGCAGTAGGCCACCGACAATGTACCAAAGTCTGTCGCCACGGCCGTCAGCATGTAAATTTTCTCGCCCGCAGGGTCGGGATAGTAATACCGATTAAAAAACTGGGGGCAGAGGACATTGTCGGAGCCGGCCTTCCGGAGGCAGAGTGCGTCCTGTTTGGCGCAGACACCGGTCAGCACCACCTCGTTGCCCACGAGAGCAGGGCGACTTTACAGGATGTGGTGGCGGGGTTGCGGATGCCGTCCACCTCGACGACCACGCGGTCGCTGTAGGGGTTGGCCGACCCGATGCCCACGGCCACCACTTTCGGCGCACCGAGGGAGTTCTTGTACACGGCCATCCGCCACAGTGTCTGCGCTCCGGTAACCTCAACCAATTCGATGGAGGAGGGCAAAGAAAGAGGTGAACTTGTGAAGCGGAAATATCCGATAACGGCTCTGTAGTTGGTGTCCCTTCCGCAGAAATACACATAGTCATCCAGCACACGTATATCGCGTATCTCCATCACTTCACCCGGAATGGCTATCCTGGCATTAATGAATGGCAGGGTGGATCCTGCCGTGTAACTGTCATGCTTGGTTATCATTAATTCATGCCCATATATGCTTTTGGCATACGAAACGGTATGCTGTTCGTCAAAGTTTCTCACCACGTAATGGGAAGGGCGGGCTATGGGGATGGTATACGGCATCCTGACCACCTCGCTGTGGAACTGTGCGCTGGAGAGGCCGGGTACCGCCAGCAGGCACACTGCGGCCAGCAGGGGGAGCCAGCGGGGACTGCCTCGGTGTCCGTCGTGTCTTATACGTTCTTGAGTTATTCTTGTTTTCATTGTTGTGTTGTCTTTATATTTTACATCATTTTTGATACATGGAGTTACTTCTTAAATATCCCATGCCTGCCCCGATGCTGCGCGGAGGGGAGTCTGGCAGGCGCCCCCGCACAATAAAGTCGGTCACCGCGCGTTGTGTCTTGCGCATAGGGTACCTCTCTATGCCCCGGGTGCGGTTTGGCAGGGAAGGGTGAGGTTGAAGGTTCAATAATCAAACACACTCTCCCTGCGCTGGCACCCTCTCTTGTCCCCGCCGCAGCGGCGCACCTTTTCCCTGGATTGCGGCGGGGCAACGTTGGGTGAATTTCATGGGCTTTGAGGGGTTTTGTGGCACTATTGCCTGTTGATTTCTATTCTTTTTCATGATGCCTATTTTTTAATTATACATTTTATATCTTCCGTCTGCCAATTATATCTTCCGTCTGCCAATGCATATTTCGTCCTTGCATAAATATAATACCCACCTTGTGGCCAAAAAGTAACACAAGGGTGAAAATTTTTTTTCATAATCTTTAATAATTGGTGTTTTCCGGGTGCAAAATTACGAAAAAAAATTATACCGACAAGAAAAATTTTCATTTTTTAGCGAAATTTATGGGGGGGGGGTGGTGATAATCAGCAAGTTATATAACCAATTTTTTTACGCACCCCCTCGCAACCCATATAAATCTCCAAAATTTTCCATTGTTTGTTCCCGTATTAGCCCAACCTTGCGCCACGACAAATGGATATTGTATATATGGGGTACATGAAAGCGTATCGGCTCTCTCCGTAGCGTACTGTGTCAGTGGGATTTTCCTTGCAGAAAACGATAGGATACCTTGAATCATTGGCCAGAAAATATTCTCCGACTCGGTGTGTGCTTTTTTGTCGATTAACGTTTTTTAACACATATATTCGCTCCCGTTAGGAAAACAAGTCGTACTTTTGCAAAATTGTAACACGTACCGTTTATGCAGACCATCACCCTCGGCCGCACCGGCCTCACGGTGCCCCGCAACGGCTTCGGCGCGTTGCCCATACAGCGCATTCCCGAGCAGGAGGCCGTCCGCCTCATCCGCCGCGCCCTCGACGGCGGGATGTACTATTTCGACACCGCCCGCTTCTACACCGACAGCGAGCACAAGCTCGGCCTGGCTCTCGAGGGCCGCCGCAGCGAGGTGGTCATCAGCACCAAGACCGGCGCCACCACCCCGGACGCCTTCTGGAAAGACCTGGAGACCAGCCTCGGCCTGCTGCGCACCGACTACGTGGACCTCTACCAGTTCCACAACCCCGCCTTCTGCCCCCTGCCGGGCGACGGCAGCGGCCTGTACGAGGCCATGCTCGAGGCGCAGCGGCAGGGCAAGGTGCGCCACATCGGCATCACCAACCACCGCCAGCGCGTGGCCATCGAGGCTATCGAGAGCGGCCTGTACGAGACGCTGCAGTACCCCTTCTCCTACCTGGCCTCGGACGAGGAACTCGACATTGTCCGCCGCACCGCCGAGGCAGGCATGGGTTTCATCGCAATGAAGGGTCTCGCCGGCGGCCTCATCACCCACGCCGCCACGGCCTACGCCTGGCTGGCGCAGTACGACCACGTGGCGCCCATCTGGGGCATTCAGAAGGAGTCGGAACTCGACGAGTGGCTCGCCTTCCAGGACAACCCGCCTTCGCTCACCGACGAGATGCGCACCCGCATCGAGAACGACCGCCGCGAGCTGGCCGGCGACTTCTGCCGCGGCTGCGCCTACTGCCAGCCATGTCCCGCAGGCATCCAGATTCAGGACTGCAACCGCATGTCCCTTTTCCTGCGCCGCGCCCCGCACAGCGTCTACCTCACCGAGGAGTGGCTCCACAAGATGGAGAAAATCGAAGGCTGCCTGCACTGCAACCATTGCGTGGAACACTGCCCCTACGGCCTCGACACCCCCAGCCTGCTGGTGCGCAACCTCGAGGACTTCCGCCGGTTCTGGAACCGCCGCTAGCCGATGCCGTGGGTCGCTGTGAGACCATATCGTCCCATATCGCTCCAGAGTTTATGTATTCATTAAGAGAGTATCTACCGTTCCCCTAGAGAACCCCTGTCCACCCATGCTCCCCATCGCCCATATCGAGACCCCCTACGGCAGCAAGTTCGGTGTACCCCGCCAGGCAGGGCTGGTCGAATGCACCTGCCGCCTGGTCTTCGAGCCACCCTACCGCGTCCCCGAGGCCCTGCGCGGCCTGGAGGAGTTCGACTACCTCTGGCTTCTCTGGCACTTCCACCGCACCGAACGCGACGACTGGAGTCCCACCGTCCGCCCCCCGCGCCTCGGCGGAAACAGGAGGGTGGGGGTCTTCGCCACCCGCAGCCCCTTCCGCCCCAACCCCATCGGTCTCTCCGCAGTCCGACTCCTCGCCGTCGAGACCACCCCCGACCTCGGGCCCGTACTCCTCCTCTCCGGCGCCGACCTCATGGACGGTACCCCCATACTCGACATCAAGCCCTATATCCCCTACACCGATGCCCACCCCGATGCCCGCAGCGGATTCGCCCCCGAGGCTCCCGAAACCGTCCTCCGGGTCGCCGACCCCGACGGCTATCTTGCCCTCATCCCCGCCGACCTCCGTCAGGCATTGGAGAAAACCCTCGCCCTCGACCCCCGCCCACACTACCAGCACGACCCCGCCCGCACCTACGGCCTGGCCTTCGCCGGCCACGAGGTGCGCTTCCGCGTGGCCGGCGATGTGCTCACCATCGCCGAGGTGAGTGTTAAAAAATGTTAATACAACAACAAAGCCTCCCCCCGATTGTCCATACAGCAAATGGAGTCCGACTACACGCAGATAGTGGAAGGTTGCCGCCGCCGCGACCCGCGTTCGCAACGCGCCCTCTATGATGCCCTGGCCCCCATGGCCCTGGGTGTCTGTATGCGCTACTCGCACGACCGCCACACCGCACAGGATCTCATGCAGGACGGCTTCGTCAAGGTCTTTGAAAACATCGCGCGTCTCCAGCAGCCCGAGCGTCTGGGAGCCTGGGTCTACCAAATCATGGTCAACCGCTGCCTCAACCACCTCAAGAAACGTCGCGAGGAACTCTGCCCTGACGGCATCCCGCCCTCGCCCATTGCGTTGCCCCTTGACCCTTTCGCCATGGAGGAAATCGTCCTCGCCCTCCAGCAGCTCTCCCCCCAGCAGCGCATGGTCTTCAACCTCGTTGAGGTCGATGACCGCCCCTATGACGAGGTGGCCGACATACTGCACTGCTCCGAGTCCAATGTCCGCGCCCTCCTCTGCCGCGCCAAATCGCGGCTGCGAGACCTCCTGACAAGTAACAAGTAAACACCGTATAACAATGAATCTCAAGCAATACACCCATCAGCCCGACCCGGGTCTCTTCGACACCATCCAGCGCCGCCTGCGCCGCCGCCGCGCCCTCCGTATGGGAGGTGCCGCCGTAGCAGTGCTGGCTGTCGCCGGCTTGGCGGCAGGTGTCCACTTGAACCGCTCCGCCGCCCCAGACACTCTCCAGCAGGTGGCCTCCGCCCCCACGCTGCAGCCCGTCGCCGTGCAGGCTGTCCAGCCGGAGGATCCTTCCGTGGCCGCAGTGCAACCTGTCCCTGTCATTGAGGCCAAGCCTGCCATTGTAGCTGTACCCGACGAGGAGGTGGCGGTCAGCCCCCACCCCTCACACCCCTCTGTCGCCGCTGTGGCATCCCAGCCACTGCAGGCATCTGCCGAGGCCACCGTCCCCGTTGCCGCCCAACCCGCCGAGGAACAGCCTCGGGTTCCTGCCGTGCAGCCCACTGCCGAGCCTGAAGCCGTTGCCACCTCCACTGTCGATACCCTCTCGGCACCTTCCTCCACCCCCGCGCCTGCCTCCAAGAGCGAGACTGACGACCATGCCGACCTTGTCTGGGCGCCCAACGCTTTCATACCCGACGGCGACGAGGAGAAGAACCGCACCTTCAGCCTCAGCTACTCTTCCTCGGTCTCCGACTTCAAGATATATATATACAACCGTGGAGGTCGCCAGGTGTTCCACAGCACCGACCCCGACTTCCGCTGGGACGGCACATTCAACGGCAACCGTCTCTCGCAGGGCGCCTATGTCTGGGTGGCCCGATTCCGCGACAGCGCAGGCCGTCCCGTGCAGAAAAACGGCACGGTCGTACTCCTCAGATAGCCCATTATCAACCTTTTGCGTTGCTTTTTTTCTCAATTCAAAAAAAAGTAGTACTTTTGCAGCCGAAATAGCGGCAGCTATCCTATCGCTCGACCCTTTTCGGCCGAGAGGAAAGTCCGGGCAGCTCGAGCCACCATGCTTCCTAACGGGAAGAGGCCTCGAGGGTAACCGAGAGGTCATAGAAAGCGCCACAGAAAACATACCGCTGACCATGCAAGCTCTGCATGAAGCAAGGGTGAAAACGCGGGGTAAGAGCCCACGACGTGTCCCGGCGACGGGCGCGATGGCAAGCCTCATGGGCTGAAAGACCATGTATACCGACACGCCTTCGGGCAGCAGGCCGGCTCGCCTGCACTGTCGGGGGGTAGGTTGATAGAGACCGTCGGCGACGGCGGCCCCAGATTAATGATAGGACACGACAGAACCCGGCTTACAGGCTACGCTATTTCTTTTATAATGAAAATGATATGACCAACGTGAGCAAAGGGACAATCATACTGCTGGCAACGCTTCTGCTGTCAGCCTGCTCGGGCAGTTATGTCGGTCTGCCGCGAGCCGAGATGCTTGGCTATCAGACCTATGGCACCTACGGAAGCCTCTATTCCCTCGCCTGTGCCCAAGCCGAGTCTCTCAATGCTGCCGTCAAGGCCGACACGCTGCACCCCGGCATGTATGCCGAATATGGCGTGGCCCTCGCCCTCATGGGGCACAAGAGTGCCGCCTGCCGCATGCTCAACGCCGAGGCCAAGGCATTCCCCGAAGGCCGTTCCATGGTCTACCGTATCAAGCAACGCCTCATGCCCGACATGTTGCTCGACGAGGCCGCCACTGCCCGCGACACCGCCAACCTGTCCCAACTGGCCGGCTGGGCCTACGACTCCCTCACTGCCCTGCGCCCCTTGCCATTCGTCGCCCCCGTCATCGACAGTACCGACACGACATGGTTGCAGATGCAGACCCCTGTCGATTCCGTCGAGACCCCCATCCGCCTTACCGCCACCCAGAAACGCCAGCTTCTTGAGGAGGAGCAGGCTCGCCAGATTATGCTCCAGCAGGCTCGACTCGACTCCATCGCCGCTGCCAGGCAGGCCAAGGTGGATGCCCGCAAGCAGGCCAAGGCCGACCGTGAGAAGGATAGGAAAGAGAAGGATAAGGCCCGCAAACAGGCCAAGAAGGAGAAAGACCGCCAGCGCAAGGAAAAACAGAAAAAGAAGTAGCCATGAAGTCCCGTCACCTGATATATGCCTTCCTGCTGGCCTTCGTCCTTCCCTCTTGTAAGGGCGAGAAGAAACTGGCCCAGTACAGCGAAATATACCGCGAGTGTCCCGCCACCATCTACGTGGCGCCCCTTTCCGACATGTCATTTCGTCGTGCCGTGCGCCTCACCGAGGATTCGGTCTACAACCTCTCGCTCAACATCGCTGCCAACCAACTCTATCTCACGGCCTCCGATCCGCTGGTCAATAACGGCTACTACGTCCCTGGCCCCCTCGCCTCGGCGCAGATTGCCGCCACAGAGTCCCGCTCCGACAAGCAGCTCCGCAACGAGAGCATCAACGACTACCATACCGACCTCGGCATCGACGCCGTCCTGTTCATCACCCTTCATTCCTGGCGCAACACCACCAACAGTTGGTCGGTCGAGGTGGAATACGTGCTCCGCTCCACCCACTCCAACAGCGAGCTCATGCATGTGCTGGTGAATGCCACCAAGACCCTCCCCACCGACTTCAAGGGCAACCCCATTCCTTTAGTGGAAGACAAGGCTTTTTCCGACCGCTATGGCTGCGACCTTGAGACCGCCCAGCGTTGCCGCTTGGTGGAAACGGTAAACAAGTATGTCCTCAAGGATCTTCCCTCGGGCAGCCGTACCCGCCAGCAACGCACCGAGCGCCACATCAAGGCTCATCCCGAATATTTCACCCTCAAGATACATCCCGACGGCAGTGTCGAGTTGGCCAAAAGCGAAATGCAGCAATGAGAATTGAAGTATCACTCACTCCGGCACTCTATCCTTTCCGTACCATAGCCTCCCATCATGTGGCCGTGGCTGTCGACATCCTCCGTGCCACCACGGCTGTCTGTGCCGCTTTCCAGGCTGGCTGTGAATGTGTGGTGCCGCTCGATAGCCTGGAAAATCTGCCCGCCTACCGCAAACTGGGCTATGCCCTCGCGGCCGAGCGCAATGGGAGCAAGGTGGGAGATGCCGAGTATGGCAACTCGCCCACCGAGTACCTCCGCCACGACATGCGCGGAATGCGCTTGGCCTACAGCACCACCAACGGCACCGTTACCATCCTCCGTGCCGCTGACGCTGACCTCACCCTCGTCGGTGCTTTCGCCAACCTCTCGGCCTTGGCCGACCGCCTCCGTATGGAAGACAAGGACACCGTCATCCTCTGTTCCGGCTGGAAGAACGCTTTCTGCCTCGAGGACACCCTTTTCGCCGGTGCCCTCATCGAGAGGGTGGGGGGCGACCCCTGCGGCGACGCGGCCCACATGGCTCTCGACCTCTGGCAGCTGGCCAAGGGCGACCCTTTCTCCTATTGCCGCAAGGCCGAGCATGTCCTCCGCTTGGAACGGCTGGGCGCTTCGGCCGACATCCCCTTTGCATTCCAAACCGACACCTGTCCCGTGGTGCCCGTTCTCAAAGACGGTAAACTGATTGTATGAAAATGAAGAGACTGTTCACCCTACTCTTGATGACCCTCGCGCTGGCCGCGCAAGCCCAGTGGGACACCACAGGGCTTTCCCTCTCCAAGTTGCGCCCCACCCCGGCGATTTCCAGCATGGGCTTGATGGCCGCTGGAAGTGCCTTTACCTACATCCCTGCTGTCAACGACGTTGCCGTCGCTGTACGCGACGAGGTGGTGGAGGCCGGACTTCCGAGGCTCCATTTCGACGACTACTTCCAATATCTCCCTGCCGCCACGCCGCTGGTACTCAACCTATGTGGTGTCAAGGGGCGCCATTCTTTCGGTCGTCTGGCGCTCATCGAGGGCAGCAGCTACCTCCTTGGCGGCGGATGGCTCGCCGCCTTCAAGTACGGCCTCGGTGTGCTTAGGCCCGACAACAGTTCCTACAACAGCTTCCCCAGCGGCCACACCTTCACGGCATTCACCGGCGCCGAGTTGCTGCGCCGCGAGTACGGCGAGGAGTATCCCTGGCTGGCCGTGGCCGGCTATGCCGTGGCGATTACGGTGGGCGCCATGCGTGTCTACAACAACCGCCACTGGGTGGGCGACGTCCTGGCCGGTGCAGGCTTGGGCATTATGAGCGTAACCCTCGTCTACTGGATCCTTGACTAACTCCCTAACCCCAACCCCCGTAATCCCTAACCCTTAACTCTTAGTTCTTAATCTTTAGTTCTTAAACTCTTAATTCCAAAACTCACAACCACAATGATACAGACCAACAACATCAAAGGCGACCTTTTCGGCGGCATCACTGCCGGCATCGTCGCGCTGCCCCTGGCTTTGGCCTTCGGCATACAGGCTTTCGGCGGTGTCGATTCGCCCGACGCCTCCTCGATGGGTGCCTACGCCGGCTTGGTGGGCGCCACGCTCCTGGGCTTCTTCGCCGCCCTCTTCGGCGGCACCCACAGCCAGATTTCTGGCCCCACGGGTCCCATGACCGTCATCACCGCCAGCCTTGTCAGCGGCGTGTGGGCGGCCCAGCAGAGTTTCTCCGCCGTACTCATCGCCATGGCCTTGGCCGCCCTGTTCTGCGGCCTCTTCCAGATTCTTTTCGGCGTAATCAAAATCGGCAAGTATGTCCGCTACATCCCTTACCCCGTCCTCTCGGGCTTCATGAGCGGCATCGGTGTCATCATCATCCTGCAGCAGCTCTACCCGCTTGTGGGCTTGAAGTCGCCCGTGCTGGTGGTCGACATGGTGATGCAGCTGCCGCAGCGCATCGCCGACGGAATTTCCACCACGTCGCTTCTGCTTGGGCTCGGAACGGTGCTGATTATCTGGCTCTTTCCCAAACTGACCAAGAAGGTGCCCGCCACCCTGGTGGCGCTCATCGTGATGACTGTCGTCTCGCTGTTCCTCAACCTGCCCGAAAGCCTCACCATAGGCCGTATACCTGCCGGCCTCCCCATGCCGTTCTTTGCCAAGGAAGGTGTCTCGCTGGCAGGTCTCGACTGGGGCAGCCTCCTCATGGGTGCCATCGTCCCGGGTCTCACCCTCGCCGGTCTCGGCTCCATCGACACGCTCCTCACCTCCGTGGTGGCCGACAATATCACCAAGACCAAGCACGACAGCAACCGCGAGCTGATAGGGCAGGGCATAGGCAACGCCGTGGCCGGACTCTTCTGCGGCCTCCCGGGCGCAGGTGCCACCATGCGCACCGTGGTCAACGTCAAGAGCGGCGGCCGCACCCAGTTCTCCGGCATGGCACATGCCGTCCTCCTGCTGGCCATCCTGCTGGGTCTCGGCTCGCTGGTCAAGTATGTCCCCCTCTCCGTCCTCGCCGGCATACTTATCACCGTCGGCTGGGGCATCATCGACTTCAAGGGATTCAAGGATCTCATCAAGATACCTCGTGCCGATGCCTTTGTGCTGGTTACCGTCTTCCTGCTCACTGTCTTCGTCGACCTGCTCACCGCCGTCGGCATCGGCATGGTCATTGCCTGCGTCCTCTTCATGAAGCGCGCCTCCGACCTCGTGGAGGGCGGCTACAGCAGCCAGGAGATGACCGGTTTCGACAAGGAAAGTCCCTGGGACGACGAGCACGGCATGCCCGACACCGTGGCGCACCGCATCTACATCCAGCGCCTCAACGGCCCCATCTTCTTCGGCACCATCAACAAGTTCAAGGAGGTGATGCAGACCGTGCCCGACGACGCCAAGGTGGTCATCATCCGCATGCGCCTCGTCTCCTTCATGGACCAGAGCGGCCTCTACGCCATGGAGGAAGCCATCAAGGACATCCAGAGCCGCGGCGCCCAGGTGCTCATGACCATCATCCAGCCCCAGCCCCTCTACATGCTCCGCAAAATGAACGTCATCCCCGACCTCGTCCCCGAGGACCACACCTTCGAGACCTTCGAAGCCTGCACCGAATTTTTGAAATTGAAAATTGAGAAGTAAAACCAATAAAACATAATTACAATGGGAAGAGCTTTTGAGTATAGAAAAGCACGCAAGCTGAAACGCTGGGGCAACATGGCCCGCACCTTCACCCGCATCGGCAGGGAAATCGACATGCCCAAGGAAAACGTCGAGCGCGCCATCAAGCGCGCCACCTCCAAGGACACCTCCGACTACAAGGAGGTCGTCTACGACGGCAAGGGCCCGCACGGCGTGGCCGTGGTCGTCGAGACCGCCACCGACAACCCCACCCGCACTGTGGCCAACATCCGCGCCGCCTTCGTCCGCGGCAAGGGCGAACTCGGCACCATGGGCATGAACGACTTCCTCTTCGAGCGCAAGTGTACCTTCACCGTCGCCTGGCAGGATGGCATCGACATGGACGAGCTCGAACTCGAACTCATCGACTGCGACATCGACGAGGTGTTCCGCGACGAGGACGAAATCGTCGTCTCCGCCGACTTCAAGAACTACGGCCCCATCTCCAAGTTCCTCGAGGACAAGGGGATGGAAATCAAGTCCTTCAAGTTCGAGCGCATCCCACTCACCCTCCGCGAGCTCACGCCCGAGGAGCAGGAGGACGTCAACAACCTGCTGGAGCGCCTGGAGAACGACGACGACGTGGTCAACGTCTTCCACAACATGGCCTGACGCAACATTTTTTCCACCCCGGTCTGTAATCCGGAATTTTTTCGTATCTTTGCATCCTCGTAGAACAAGATGCATAGATGCGATACGCCTATATAAATACTTGTAAGTCAGCACATTGCCCACCCATCGCCACCTGTAGGGGCGCGGAGAGCAGCGGTTGCGTGCGTTTTTTCGAAATTCATCGAGGCGGACACCCTTTCCTTTTGGGGTGCCCGCTTTCCTATTTTTTTATTAATTCCTAAAATCCAAAAAGAATCATGAAAAAAAACATTGAGAAAAGGCACTACCTGCCCCCCGGACTCACCGTGGTCCGCTTCGCCGCCGAGCGCGGATTCGCCGCCTCCGGCCTGCGGACTCTCCTC
>CACZLT010000066.1 GCA_902782185.1 uncultured Bacteroidota bacterium
GACGCCGGCGCGGCTGTGGGCCAGGCGGGTGGGGATGCGCATCAGGATGGGGGTGCCCATCTGCTCGCTCAGGTCGTAGCCGAAGAAGACCATGTCGTAGGCCTCCTGCTGGTTCGAGGGCTCAAGCATGGGGATCATGGCCCAGTGGCCATAGTAGCGGCTGTCCTGTTCGTCCTGGCTGGAGAACATGCTGGGGTCGTCGGCCACCACGATGAGGACACCCTTGGTGCCGATGATGGAGGCGTTCATGAAGGGGTCGCCGCAGACGTTGAGGCCGACGTGCTTCATGCAGGTCATGGCGCGCTTGCCGCTGTAGGCCACGCCGATGGAGGCCTCGAGGGCGGTCTTCTCGTTGGCGCACCAGTTGGCCACCACGCCCTGCTCTTTGGCCTGTTTGGACTTGATGACGTATTCAGTAATCTGGGTGGAGGGGGTGCCGGGGTAGCTGTTGATGGCGCTGCCGCCGGCATCGATAAAGGCTTGGGCTATGGCCTCGTCGCCCAGGAGGAGGAGTTTTGACATGATGTTTATGTTTTAATTAATGTTTATGTTTCGGATATATTTGAGGGTGCAAAATTAAGAAAAAAAAATGGTATGGGGGAAAGTTTTTTGACCCAAAGCCGGAAAAATAGGTGCAATGGGTTGAAATACAGTGATGTAAAATATGTGCCGATTTTTTGCAAAAAAGTGGCGGAGGGGGATGTTTTAGCAAGTCTGCAAGTGGCTGGAAAACAGTGTTCTGTAAGCTATAGGTTTTGCCTCTCTTCGTCCTCTCCAAGGGGGTGGTGGGGGAGTGGTGCCACTAGGAATTTATCATTGCATTTTGTGTGGGATTTGTGTGGATTCGTTCTTTTTTTAGAGTAAATATGTTAATATTTTTGTTTTGAAAAAATGGGTGTTAAAAAAAATATTTGCATATTGCGTAATATTTGTATATTTGCACCTTAAACACTCTTACACAAAAAAAAAAAAACACTGAAAATCAGTAATATGAGAAAAAATATGCGTGATTGTAGCATGAGATTTTTATTCAAGGCCGCTTTGTCGGCAGCATTTGTCCTGCTTTTTGCCCCGCAGGCCGGGGCGCAGCAGACTGTGCCGTACAGCATCAATTTTGATGGAAGCACTTATGGCGGTGCCACGGGTGGTGCTGCAGCATCGGGTAGTCTCAATACTACGATGACCAACCCCGGTTGGCGTTCCTATACCAATGGTGACCAAAGCTATAAGCCACACTTGGTTAATGGCAGTAATTCTGGTCAATACAGTTATCGCATTTCGGGTGATAGAAGTATAAGCATGCTTTGCCGACAGGGTCATACCTCAAAGGGAACAATCGATTATATCTTGTTGCCCACCTTTGACCAGCCTGTGTCGAGCCTTGTGATTAGGTTTTGGATGGGTACCAGTTCGGCCACGAACGGTACGCTATCGGTAGGCTACGTTACGGGTTCCTCCTATACGACGGGCAACGACTTCGCAACTGTCAATGCCGAGTTCCAGTCTCTTCGGGACATCACCCCTTCGTCGGCCAGTTTTTGTGCGAACTGTGGCCTGCAGTCCACATCGGGTACAACCATTGAAGTGAGCCTCCAGAATGCACCGTCCACTGCCACACGCATTGCGCTCCGTTGGACCTTTACCGGAACCAGTCTTGCTGGTGTTTGTCTTGACGATGTGGAAGTCGAGCTCAACTCTGCTTGCAAGATGGTTACCAACCTCGCAGCCACTACTGACTACACCACGGCCAACCTCTCGTGGACCGAAAACAATGCGGCCACCCAGTGGCAGGTCTCCTTCAACGGCGGCACCCCCTTTATCGTTTCCACCCCCTACCACACCTTCACCGGCCTCACCCCCAACACCTCGTACACCGCCACCGTGCGCTCCATTTGCGGCGCAGGCGACACCTCCGCTCCCGCCCCGGTTACCTTCAGCACTGTTGGCTGCTACTCCGTGACAGATGTTACTTCCACTACCGACTACACCTCGGCCACCCTCACGTGGACCGAGGCCGGCCTTGCCACCCAGTGGCGGGTCTCGCTTGATGGCGGCACCCCTGTAACCGCCTACAATCCCTCCTACACCTTCACCGGCCTCGCTCCCAACACTACCTACACGGCCAGCGTGGTCGCCGTCTGCAACGGCGGCCTCGTCTCCGCCCCCACCACGCATACCTTCACCACCGCCACCTGCGAACCCGTAACCGGCCTTGCGGCCGTGCCCGACTACAGCTCGGCCACTCTCACGTGGGACATCCCCGGCGGTGTTACCCAGTGGCAGGTAGCCCTCGATGGCGGCGCCCCTGCCACGGTCTACGCGCCCACGTATACCTTCACCGGCCTCTCCGCCAACACCTCCTATACCGCCACGGTGCGTGCCGTGTGCGCTGCCGGCGTCTATTCCGACTGGACCTCGGTGGACTTCCAGACCATCTGCCCGGTACCGGCCTCCCTCACCGTCTCCGGCATCGACGATGGAACCCTCCACCTCTCCTGGCAGGGCTCTGCCAGCCAGTACGAGGTGCAGCTCGCCTCCGACGCTGCCTTCTCCGCCGGCCTCCAGACCACCACCGCCACCGCCACCACCGCCACCTTCACCGGCCTGACGATGGGTGAATATTATTATGTTCGCGCGCGTGCCGTGTGCGGAAGCGACAACAGCGACTGGAGCAATACGCTGTTTGTGTACATGCCCGACTTCAACTTCAACTCCGTCGAGGCCACCGGCCTCTATCCGGCCGAGGGCAAGGTGGTGCTCAACGACCTCGAGCCCCACGACTGGGCCATCTACACCACCGCGGTCGACAAGCCCCTGCGCACGCTGGACCCCGTGGATGCGAAGATCACCTACCGCGGCTACGGCACCAACAACGTCTCTGGCAACCTGACCTTCAACACCAACCTGGGCAACGCGAGCGGATACGTCCCCGTACAGCCCGCCACCGAGTTCACCCTCAACAGCACCACCGACGATGTGAGTGTGGGTATCTCGAATGAGGAGCGTCAGTACCACACCTTCGAGTACTACAAGACCTTGGAGCGCGTGGACGGCAAGACCGCCGCCACTGTGGCCACCGGCCGTGTCGAGTACCAGACCATCTTCAACCCCTTCTCGCGCCGTCCGGCCGTCAACCCGGAGGACTATGACTGGGCCACCCTCACCAGCAGCAACGGAGCCCCCTGCTTCCGCGGCTTCTACAAGTGGCGTATCGACCGCATCAGCGGCGGCTCGGTCTACACCTCGCCCACCGGCGGCACCGCCTTGGCCGTGGGCGACCTGGTGCCGGCCGACCAGAAGCTCTACTTCGAGTGCACCGCCGTCGGTATCGAGGTTGACTTCACCGCCATGTGGGCCCCCGCCGCCGTGCGTGCCGGCGCCACCATAGGCCGCACCCCCAGCGCCGCCTATGGCGCCGACTCGGTGGGCACCGAGCGCAACTTCCTCGTCATCCACGGCCGCAACATCCTGGCGGGCAGCACCTACGGCTCCACCAGCGACGCCGACAGCGTCATCCAGATTGAGGCATATCCCCGCGCCGTTACCGTTACTTCAGTGTTCCCCAACGGCACCATCGACGGCGTAACGCCGGCCTACGGCCCCCAAAAGACCACCCAGACCACCGAGCGCTGCACCCGCCCGAGGGCCTATATCGAGCTCACCCCCGAGAACAAACTGGATCGGTACTACAACCGACTGATCCAGCCCCGCGCCGATGTGCGGTTCGAGTACGTGGCCTTCAGCCGCCTGCGTGGCGAGGGACATAATGACAGGAAAGGCTTCCACCTCGACGGCAGCCACTCCGCCTGGTGGGGCACCATCAGCGCCGGCGGCAACGACCTCACCCTCGGCCGCGGCATCGAGCCCATGTTCGACGACAACAAGGGTACCTTCAACTACATCATGGGTGTGGGCCCCGACGTCAGCAACTCCACAGGCCGAGACGCGGTTATCTCCTATAGCGCCGCACGCAACAACGACAACGAGGCGCTCAACCTCGACGGTCAGAAGATGATTCTCGGACGTAAATTCCATACGCCCTCGACTTGGAGCACAACCAACAACTACCAGTACACCATCCGCCTCGAGAGCGGCTATGTGGGCTGTGTGATGACCATCTGGGGCTGGAACTATGGCTACCAGGACCAGGAGGGCAAAACTTTGGGCAGCAGTCCGAGCGGCTCCACTACCGGTGAGTATGGAACTCCCCCCAACCGCCTGAACGGCGACAACTACAGGTCCCGCTTCATCATGGGATGCGACTTCGACCGCGCCGACGAGGCGCAGCAGGTGCGCAACCTGGGTACCGACTATGCCTCGCGTTTAAATCCCAGGGGCGAGCCCTATGAGACCCTCGACTCGATGCTCTACCACGAGGTCTACAAGAACGCCAAGACCAAGATTTACCGCCCCTTCCGCGTCTCCAGCTTCAACATGCAGATGAACAGCCAACACAAGGACAGCGTCTACAGCGATGTAATTATCAAGAGCGGCTTCGTCGGCCAGGAGAGCATCGACCGTCAGATGGGTCATGCCGACGGTGCCACGGGCCAGTCCAATGCACCCCGCCCCAAAGTGGTGGTGGACGGTATCGAGCGCGGCCAATGGTTGCCTCACTCCATCTACAACGTGGCCTCCAACAACAACAACCACCGCGGCAAGCGCCGCATGCGCATCGAGGGCGGATTCATCAACTCCTCCGTCTCGCTCGGCGCCTGGGACCGTACCAACGACCTCACCCGCTGGAAGAAGACCTCCGCTACTGCTACCTCCTGGGGTCCCTACAATGACGGCTCTTACTCCCCCAACGACGTGAGCACCCTGCGCATGACGGGCGGCCACATCACCGGCTCCGTCTTCGGCGGCGGCAACACCTACACCGCCTCCGGCGGCGGCCGCCAGCTTGTCATCACCGGCGGCACCGTGCGCGCCTGGATTGCCGGCGGCGTCAACGGTTCTGACGCCCAGAACAGCCAGTGGGAAGGCGTCCACTTCGGCAATGCCTGGATCTATGCCGGCGGCACCCTCCATGTGGGCTCCGGCGACACCACCCACACCACCGTGGGCGACACCGTATTCCACCCCGCCTTCTGCGGCATCAACGGCACCACCGACGGCCAGATCTTCGGTGCCGGCTGCGGTATGAGACCCAACTACTACAAGGCCGACTCGGTCGAAATCGACCACCAATGGAACTCCTATGCCTGGAAGATGCACCGCATGGGCCGCGTCGACAGTTCGTTCGTCTACATCGCCGACCAGGCCGAGGTAGAGGGCGACGTCTACGGCGGCGGCAACTACGGCTACAACAACACCGAGGACGACGACGACGACAACTGGCGCGGCACCGGCGCCTATTCCAACGCCAAGGGCAAGGCCACCATGCGCGTCCTGGGCGGCACCATCGGCGGACGCCTCTTCGGCGGCGCCAACATGAAGATGGGTCGCGAGGTCGACATCCTGATGACCGGCGGCCACATCAAACGCGGCCTCTTCGGCGGCTCCAACACCTGGGGCTATATTAAGAAAGATGTAATCATTAATATAGAAGGTGGCACCATCGGCACCGCCGAGGCGCCCGCCATCGTCTGCGGCGGCGGCTTGGGCAAGGAGACGGCTGTCTTCGGCAACGTAACGCTCAACATCGGCGCCGCCGGCACCGCCGGCCCCACCATCTATGGCGACGTCTACGGCGGCTCCATGAACGGCACCACCAACGCCGGCTCCGCCACCAAGACCCTCTTGGGCACCTTCAACCAGACCCCCAACCATGGCTCGGGTGGAACCTATACGTTCTACCAGATTGAAATCGACACCTCGATCCACCAGGGCTACGGCTACAACTCCACCCAAAAGACCGTCCTCAACATACGCTCCGGCTTGGTCGACGGCAATGTGTTCGGCGGCGGCTTCGGCCCCAACAACGCCGCAGCCTCCACCTACGGCGACATCACGCTCAACTTCCTCGGCGGCGAGGTGATGAAGAACATCTACGGCTGCAACGATGCCTCCGGCAAGCCCATGGGCAAGGTGAAGGTCAACATCGGCACGCCCGACTCCGTGGCCGCCAGTGCGGCCGACGGCGACCGGTCGCACCGCAACCGTCCCGTGGTCCACGGCAACGTCTTCGGCGGCGGCCGCGATGCCTCCTATGGTCACGCCCCCGACAACTACACCCCCGTGGTCGAGATGTTCTCCGGCACTGTGCAGAACGTCTTCGGCGGCGGCGAAGGTAACACCGCTGTCCTCGCCCTCCCCAACGAAACCTATGCCACCAAGGTCCTTGTCCGCCACGGCACCGTGCGCAACAACGTCTATGGCGGCGGCAACGATGCCAAGGTGCAGGGCGACACCCGCGTTGTCATCGGCGGCAGCGGCACCCTCGCCAGCTTCACCCTCACCGTCAACTCCAACAACCCCTCCTACGGCACCGTTACCGGCGGCGGCTCCTACACCCTCGACGAAGATGCTGTCATCCGCGCCGTCTCCAACGCCGGCTACCGCTTCAGGCAGTGGAACGACGGCAACACCTCCAATCCCCGCACCATCTCGGTGAAGGAGAACGCCACCTATACGGCCGAGTTCGAGGTAACGCCCACCTACACCATCTCCGTCGTGGCCAGCCCCAGCAACCTGGCCACCACCACGGGCAGCGGCAGCTACAAGGCCGACCAGTTCATCCCCATCAGCGCCACGGCCAAAGAGGGCGCCCGCTTCACCGGCTGGAGCGACGGCATCCAGTACAACCCGCGCCACGTTACCGTAACGGGCAATGCCACCTACACCGCCAACTTCGTGGCCATTCCGAAGTACACCCTCACCGTTCTTGCCAACAACAACTCCTACGGCACCGTTACCGGCAGTGGCGAGTTCTACGAGAACGAGCTGACCTCCATCAGGGCCACGCCCGCGAGCGGCTACCTCTTCCGCCGCTGGAACGACGGCAACACCGAGAACCCGCGCCCCGTCCGCCTCACCGCCAACACCACCTACACGGCCATCTTCGAAATCATCCCCACTTGGACCATCACCGTGGCGCATACCCCCAGCGGTGCGGGCGACGCCTGGATTTCCGCAAGCGGTGCTTATACCGACTCTTATCTGGAAGGCACCAAGGTCGGGATTACGTCCGAGCCCGCTACGGGCTACCGTTTCGTCCAGTGGAACGACGGCAACACCGACCAGACCCGCACCATCACCGTAACCGGCAACACTACCTACACCGCCCAGTTCGAGGCCATCCCGCAGTACAACATCACCGTGGCAGTGGCCAGCGGCCAGTCTGCCAGGGGTACTGTTACGGGCGGCGGCACCTACTATGAGAACACCAAGGCCACCCTCCGTGCCCAGCCCAACCCCGGCTACCGCTTCGTGCGGTGGAACGACGGTGAAATCAGCAACCCGCGTTCGGTAACCGTTACCGCCAATGCCACCTTCACCGCCGAGTTCGAGGAATTCCATGTAGTATGGGTCGACCTGGGCCTGCCCAGCGGCAAGCTCTGGGCCGAGGTCAACGTCGGCGCCACCAACCCCGAGGATTACGGCGACCTCTTCGCCTGGGCCGAGACGGCACCCAAGATCACCAACTACGATTGGCCTAACTACGCCTATGGCCCTGCTTACAACGCCCTGACCAAGTATGTTACCAATGCAACCTACGGCACGGTCGACAACAAGACCGTACTTGAGGCCATCGACGATGCCGCCACCGCCAACTTCGGCTCCGGCGCGCGCACACCCACATCGGCCGAGTGGCAGGAACTCAACAACAACACATATACCGTCAATACTACCCGCAACGGCGTCAGGGGTCATCTCATCACCGGCCCCAACGGCAACAGCATCTTCCTGCCCCTTGCTGGCTTGAATACCGGCAGTTCACCTTCCTATGTCGACAGCTATGGCTACTATTGGTCAGCCTCGCTCCTTACGACTTACAACCAGCAGGCATCTAGCCAATACTTTACGAATAGTAGTACCTCGCGTAGTGCAAGTAATAACAACCGCTGCATTGGTCTGTCTGTGCGCGCCGTGCGCAATGATGGCGCAGGTCTCACCCAGTACACCATCAACGCCGTCCCGGCCAATGCCTCGCAGGGCAGTGTAACCGGTACCGTAACCGGCAACGCCACCTACACCGCCCAGTTCGAGGAGTATGAACTCAATTATATCGACCTGGGCCTGCCCAGCGGCACCCTGTGGGCCGAGGCCAACCTGGGCGCCACGACACCCGAAGAGTACGGTGACTACATCGCTTGGGGTGAACTCGAGGCGAAGAATCCTCCCTACGACTGGAGCACCTACAGATTCTCTCAGAACGGATCTTCCACGATGACCAAGTACAATGCTGCCGACGGCCTGACCGTGCTGCTGCCCGAGGACGACATCGCCTCCCATGTTTTGGGCACCGCTGCCTACATTCCTACCAATGCACAGTGGCAAGAGCTGAAGAACAACACCACCTATGCGATGGAAACCGTGAACGGCATCCCCGGTGTGAGGTACACCAGCACGCATAATGGCAACTCGATTTTCCTCCCGTATGCTGGCTATAAAGCGGGGACTGGCTCCAGTTCGGTAAGCACTGGCGCTTGTTACTGGTCCTCGACGCGCCATGCTTCAACAGTATATTATGCCCTCTATGTCTATATGAATGCCAACTCTTCTGGAGTGATTAACATCGGTCAGAGTAATCGTTACCAAGGTTTTTCTGTCCGTCCCGTCACCGGCGAGACAAAACAGATTACAGTGCTCTCCGCCAACGCCTCGCAGGGGTCCGTCTCCGGCGGCGGCGCTTACGCCGCCGGCCGTACGGTTCGCATCCAGGCCACTCCCAGCCACGGCTACGATTTTGTACAGTGGAGCGATGGCAACAGGAATAATCCCCGCAACATTACCGTTACCGACAACGCTACCTACACCGCCAGCTTCGCCGCCGTGCCCTCCGTGCCCTACTACACGGGCTTCGAGGCAGGCGAGGATGTCGACTGGAAATTCAACAACAATAACTATACCAACAAATGGTACATAGGCACCGCCGCTGCGCAGGGTGGATCGAAGGGCTTGTATGTCTCCAATAACAACGGCACCTCCAACACCTACTCAAATCTCAACGCGTACATATATGCCTACCGCACCATGAGTTTCACTGCCGGTAGCCACACTATTGCGTTCCACTGGAGGGGCGTTGGCGAAAGCAGCTGCGACTATCTCATGGCTTTCCTCGTCCCCTCCAACCAAACGCCGAGCGGAGATCGTTCCTATAGTAGCTATCCCTCGGGCTGGCTGCGGTTGACTAGCTCGCCCAACTACCTCTTCAATCAGTCTGACTGGCAGACCTTCTCCTCGACAGTCAACGTGCCTGCAGACGGTAACTACCATGTGGTCTTCTACTGGCGTAACGACGGCAGTGTACTCAACCCTCCCTCGGCAGCCATTGACAATGTCATGATAGTTAGGACCGGCAGCGGCAACTACACCATAACCGGCCAGGCGGCCTCCGGAAAGCGCCCGCGGCTCCGTGTCGGGCGGCGGCAGTTACGCCGCAGGTACGTTCGCCACGCTCACCGCTGTCCCCGCCACGGGCTACATGTTCAAGCGGTGGAGCGACGGCAACACCTCCAACCCCCGCACCGTCGGCGTTGTCGCCAACGCTACCTACACCGCCGAATTCGAGGAGAATGCGTTGACCTGGGTTGACCTGGGCCTGCCCAGCGGCAAGTTGTGGGCCGACAGAAACCTGGGTGCCGCCAACGTCCAGAGCTACGGCGACTACTACCGCTGGGGCGAACTGACCCCGTGTACTTCGAGCCAGTACGGCAACTACACCAACTACCGCTACGGGTCCAGCACCCCCTTCACCAAATACAACGCGACGGATGCAAAGACCACGCTTGAGGCTGTCGACGATGTCGCCACGCTGCTGTATGGCTCCGCGGTCCACACCCCGACCAAGGCTGAATTTGATGAACTGATAGCCGGCACCACCTCCGAGGATGTAACCGTGAACGGTGTCACAACGGAAATAGCATCTTCTTGCCCTACACTGGTTACAACAATGGTTATACTGGGGCGACTAGTGTTGGCTACTTCTGGTCCTCGAGTCGTTGCTCAAGTAATGTTAGCACTGCGATAGACTATATTTTCTCTACGAGTAATCATTTAAGTCAGTTCGGCAGCAGCAGTAGTTGTGGCGAGGCCCGCAGCTACAGCTTTGTCATCCGTGCGGTGAAGAACCCGTGATGACAAGCCTACACCGTCTTCCCCACAGAGGGCGCCCTGGTTTCAGGGCGCCCTCTGTCTCTTTTCCGGTTCTGGTTCCCCCTCTTCTTCCCATCCTAGCTCCCCCTCTTCTTCCCATTCTGGCTCCCCCTCTAAGCTAGAGGGGGTGGCCGCCGCAGGCGGACGGGGGCGTGTGTCCGCCGCCACTACGTGGCTTCGTTTGCATACCGGCCGCGTTCCGTGGGTTTGCACCCACGGCTATATTCCGTCGCCACTACGTGGCTCGGGTTTTTGTATTTTTTCATAATGGATGCTTATGATTCTGTATCTTTTTGTATATTTGCATTCTGCACTCGGTGTGTGATTTTGGAATAATAATCTAAAAAACAATGTATTATATGAAGAAGGTAATCATGATTTTTGCGGCGATGATGCTCTTTGCGGGTGTCGGCGCGCAGCAGTACAGCTACAAGACTTACGACAACGACCCGCTCGGCGTGCGCGAGTACACGCTCGGCAACGGGCTGAAGGTGTTCCTCAGCGTATACAAGGACGCTCCGCGCATACAGACCTACATCGCCGTGCGCGCCGGCTCGAAGAACGACCCCGCCGAGACCACCGGCCTGGCGCACTACCTGGAGCACATGCTCTTCAAGGGCAGCCGCCAGCTGGGCACCACCGACTGGGAGCGCGAGAAGGTGGAGTTGCAGAAGATAGAGGACCTCTATGAGGTGTACCGCAAGACCAAGGACGAGAAGCGCCGCGCGGAAATCTACCACCAGATTGACTCCATCAGCTACGAGGCATCGAAGATTGCCATCGCCAACGAGTACGACAAGAGCATGACCGCCATCGGCAGCGAGGGCACCAACGCCTTCACGAGCAACGACTACACGATGTATGTGGAGAACATCCCTGCCAACCAGCTGGAGAACTGGGCCAAGGTGCAGGGCGACCGCTTCCCCAACCTGGTGCTGCGCCTGTTCCACACTGAGCTGGAGGCCGTCTATGAGGAGAAGAACATAGGCATGGCGCAGGACAACCGGCGCGTCAACGAGACCATGATGGCCGCCCTCTTCCCCCACCACCCCTACGGCCAACAGACCACCATCGGCACCATCGAGCACCTCAAGAATCCGTCGATGAAGAACATACGCGAGTACCACGCCCAGTACTATGTGCCCAACAACATGTGCATAGCCATGAGCGGCGACTTCAACCCCGACGAGGCCATCAAGGTGATCGACAAATATTTCGGCAGCTGGAAGCCCGGCACGGTGCCCACCTTCACCAAGGTGAAAGAGGAGCCTATCACGAGTCCCATCATCCGCTTGGTGAACGGCCAGGACCCCGAAAGCCTCACCATCGCTTTCCGCATCGAAGAGGGGCACGGCAGTCGCGACGCCCTGCTGGCCCAGGCTATGAAGGTGGTGCTCTACAACGGCAGCTGCGGCCTTATCGACCTTAACCTCAAGCAAAAGCAGCTCTGCCTCGGCGCCTATGCCGGCGCCTACACCCTAAACGACTATGCCGCCTTCATGCTCAGCGGACGCCCCACCCAAGGCCAGACCCTCGGTCAGCTGCGCGATCTGATGCTCGAGCAGATTGACCTCGTGAAGCAGGGCAAATTCGACGAAAACCTTATCGAGGCCAGTATCAACCAACTGAAGCTCGAAATCATGGAGGATGCCGAGAGCAACGACAGACGCGCACGTCAGATGGCCTACGCCTTTGTACAGCACCAGACTTGGGGCGACGTGCTAAACGAGGAAATCGAACTCTTCAAGATAACCAAGCAGGACATCGTCGACTTTGCCAACCGCATCTGCAAGGACAACAACTACGTCATCGTCTATAAGCACCAGGACACCCCCGACCCGGTGACCAAGGTGCAGAAACCCGCCATCACCCCCATCGAGGTGAGCCGCGACAACGAGAGTGCCTTCCTGGCCAGCATCAAGGCCGATGCCGCCAAGGTGAAACCCATCCAGCCCCAGTTTGTCAACTTCGCGAAAGACCTCCAGAAAGGCCGCACCGCCAACGGCAGCGAGGTGCTGTATGTGCAGAACAGGGAGAACGGCACCTTCAACCTGCAGTACCGATTCGAGTTCGGCAGCACGGCCGACAAGACCATCGACCTGGCCGCCGACCTGGTGGAATACCTCAACACCGAGAAGCGCACCGCTGAACAGCTGAAGGAGGAATTCTACCGCCTGGGCTGCTCGGCCGGCGTCAATGTGGGGGGCGAGAACATAACCGTCTACGTCAGCGGCCTGGCCGAGAACATGGAGAATGGAGCGCATCATCAAGAGCCGCCGCGACAACAAGACCAACCAGCGCGCCGCCTTCCGCGCCCTGACCACCCACGGCGTCTACGGCGAGCAGTATGCCAAGGAGTTCAACGAGAGCGACGCCAAGCTGCGCTCCTACACCTCGCAGCAGCTGGTGGATGCCCTGAAAGGATTGTTCCAATACAAGCACCGCGTACTCTACTACGGCCCGCTGACCCTGCCCCAGGTGAAGGCCGCCGTGGACAAGATACACACCGTGAAGCCCACCAAGGACGTGCCCGCCAACAAGGTATTCCATCCCCAAGCCACCGACGAGAACACCATCCTCTTCGTGAACTACGATGCCAAGAACACCTATGTAACCGAATATTTCCGCGGCGAACAGTACAACCCCTCGCTGGTGCCCCAGGTGAACCTCTTCAACGAGTACTTCGGTGGCTCGATGAACGCCATCGTCTTCCAGGAGATGCGCGAGAAGCGTAGCCTCGCCTACAGTGCCAGCAGCTACTACACCAACAACGGCAAGAAGGACGGCTACTTCATGAACCAGGCGCAGATTATCACCCAGAACGACAAGCTGATGGACGCCCTCAACGCCTACGAGGAGCTGTTTAGCGACATGCCGCGCTCCGAGGCCAACTTCAAACTCTCGAAGGAGTCGCTGCTGGCCTCCTGCCGCACGGCCCGCACCACCAAGTTCGGCATCATCAGCGCCTACCTGCAGTGTGAGCGCATGGGCTGGAAAGAGCCGCTGACCAAGCAGAACTACAAAGCCTACCAGAAACTGACGATGGGCGACCTGGTGAACTTCCAGCAGCGCCACATCAAGGGGCAGAAGAAGACCTACATCCTCCTCGGCAAGGAGAGCGAGATGGACTTCAACGCCCTCTCGAAGTTCGGCAAGGTGAAAAAACTCACGCTGGATGAAATTTTCGGTTACTAAAACCGCCAAACCCACACTGTCTGACAGCGGTGGCGGCGTACTCGCCGCCACCGCTATTATTGCCATTGCCCTCCTGCTCGCACATCCCTATCTCAACGAGTTTCCGGCATTTATCCATGCCTGGGCGCAGGCCGACTGGTACTCTATTGCCATCGGATTCCACAACAACGGCCACGACCTGCTCCACCCCGAGACGATGATATACAACAAGCAGTTCCCGGGCACCTGGGCTGTCGACTATGGGGACACACTCACCTCGGCCGACTTCCCAGTGCACGAATACATTGTGGCGTTGCTTATGCACCTTTTCGGCAGTACCGCCCCCTGGGTGTTCCGCGGGTGGACACTGCTGTGCAGTCTGGCAGGTATGTGGATGCTGTACCTTTTGTCGCGACGGATTACCGGCACCACACCGAAAGCACTTTTGGTAACATTGGTGGCCATGACCTCGCCCCTCTATGCCTACTACTTCGCCGGTTTCCTACCCTGCGTACCGGCACTGGCTTTGGTCATCGCCGGCGTGTGGGCCTATGTGAAATATCACCAGGAGAAAAACTGCAAATATTGGCACCTGGCTATCGCCCTGCTGGGGCTTGCCACTTTGATGCGTACCTCGCAGGCGGTGTCCTTTGTGGCCGTATGCGGGTATGAGTTGCTACGTATCCTGCGCAAGGAGACGGCATGGCATCACAAATGGATTCCTGTACTGGTCGCCATGGTCGCTATTGGCGGCTACCTGACTTGGAACAGCCATCTTGCCGCACACCACGGCACCCTCTTTCTCAACCGCCTTGTTCCGCCACGCGACTGGGAGGAGGTCGACTACATCCTCCAATTCATGAGGGAGCATTGGCGACACGACTACTTCTCGCAACTACAGCACCTGTTGGTGGCGTTGGTACTAGTCATTGCTTCCGTCGCACTGCTACTACGACGTAGAAGATGTAAGTCCGAATCTGGCAAAGGATTGACGCTCGGTTGGCTGGCAGCCATCTGGTGGCTGGGCGAGTTGTGCTTCTTCGTCGCCATGATGCGCCAGTATGAAGACCACGACTACTACTTCCTCGACAGCTTCTTTCTGCCGGTACTCTTCACCTTCGCGCTGGCCTTGGGAGCCTTGCCCCAGGTGAAGCAACGGACATGGCTGACTGTCATGGAGATATTGGCATTGATACTTTTGGCAGGGCCTATGTTCAACAAAGCCAAACACTCCCTGCAAAACCGCCGCAACAGCGACGACCGAGCCTATGTATGTTCGCAGCACTTCGAGGGTGCCGATCGATGGCTCGACAGTCAAGGCGTATCTCGTGACGCCAAGATTCTGGATTTTATGGCCTACCCACAGAATGGAGCCTTTTTAAAGATGGGGCGCAAGGGCTATTCGGTGATGTGGTGGGACGACTATATCGTGGAGCATGCAATGCAGTTTCCGTTTGATTATGTTGTCATGGAGAACGAGGCATACGCCGAGACCCTTACCGAGCACCCCACAGCACTGAAAGGACTCTTGCGCGTGGCCGAGGGCGAAGTCCTCTCATTATTTATAAAAAATGATAACAAATGTATAAGCAACTGAAGATAGCTGTCGCCATACCTTGCTACCGTGTCGAGAGACATCTTGAACAGGTGGTTTCGGGTATTCCGGACTTTGTTGATGTGATTTTGCTGGTGGACGACTGCTCGCCCGACGGCACACCGGCGCTCGTCGACCGTCTGGCGGCCACCGACCCGCGCATCACCGCTCTGCATCACGAGAGGAATCTCGGTGTGGGCGGAGCCATGAAGACGGCTTTCAGCAAGGCCATGGAACTGGAGGCGGATGTGGTGGTGAAACTGGACGGCGACGGGCAGATGAACCCCGACTATATCCGGCCCCTCGTTGAGGCATTGCAGGAGGCCGAGTTCGCCAAGGGCAACCGCCTCTTCGACCGCCAAATGCTGAAGCGTATGCCGGCGGTGAGACGGATGGGGAACATGGGCATCGGATTCATGGTCAAGGCCGCCTCGGGCTACTGGAACGTGAGCGACCCGGTGAACGGATTCTTCGCCATCCGTACCGAGACGCTGCGGAGGATGGACATGGCGAAGGTGGCGGAGCGCTATTTCTTCGAGAGCTCGATGCTGATAGAGATGCACTATGCCGGTGCCCGGATTGCGGAGGTACCCATGCCAGCAATATACGGGGACGAGAAGTCGAACCTGAATATAGGGAAGACCCTGCTGACCTTCCCGCCGCGGCTGGTGGGTGCGTGGGTGCGCAGGCTGCACTTGAGCTACTTCGTGTATGACTTCAATATCTGCTCACTATACATATTGATAGGGTTGCCGTGCTTTGTGTTCGGACTGGTGTTCGGCCTCTGCAACTGGATACACTATGCCAGCATCAGCTGCCCGTCGCCGACGGGAACCATCATGGTGGCGGTGCTGACGATGATACTGGGATTCCAGATGCTGCTGGCCGCCGCGCAGTACGACATCACGGCGGAAAACCCGTTCGACAAGAACCGCTACAGACCCTTCAACGAGTAGCCACCCTCGTCGGCTCGAACCAGTTCCTCGTAGCCTTGTGCCGGTAGCTGGAAGTAGTTGTGGTTGAGGTCTTTGACTTCCCACCGCTTCCACCAGTTGACCGACATATAGACCTCCGGGTTGTCGTAGAAATCGGCATTGCTGCGGTCGAAGTCGTCCTCTTCGAGATAGATGGTTACGGTCTGGTCGGCACCGTCACGCGCGGTGAGCAGCATGCTCTCTAGGGCGAGACCCCAGATGTTGAAGCGGAAGAGCTGCTCGGCGGTAGAGCGCGTAACGATGAGTTTGTGCTGCCCCTCGCTGCGGCTGTGGGCGGCAATGTGCTTGATTTCCTCCAGGCGGTTGGTGTAGATGTGCATATCCATGCCGATGCGGGTAAAGGCGATGCCAAGCATGACAGTGAAGTAGCCGAACACCGTCCATCGGCGCCAGCCGCGCAGGTGTTCCGCCTCGTCCACGAAGAAAGGCAGTCCAGCAAAGAAATAGAGCGGCAGGTAAGTGCGTTCCATGCCGATGGAGCCGTCGCCCTCCCAGTAGACCACCACGCTCATCACGAAGAAGGCTGGCAGATAGAGGCCGACAAAGGCCATCTTGAGCCACTGTCGGCGGCGGGCATAGCCGACGAGTGCCAGCACCCACAGCACCAGCGGGAAGAGGTAGATGAGGAACCAGGTGCGGAAATAGCCCATGCTGTGGAGCGAGAAGAAGTGGGTGAGGGCGTAATGGAGGGTGTCGCCCGTGGGCATGAAACTCTCGTCGTGGCCGCTCTGTCCCAGCATCAGCCTCACCGAGGAGAGCAGCACCAGCCCCACGGCGACGACGATGGCGGGAGTGTCGCGCCGCAGGCGGCGTCCGTCGACCAGACGGAAGCCTATGATATACAGGATGAAGAATACCGAGACAGGGTGGATGAAGAAGGCTAGCACCTCGACCAGTACCAATGCCATCCACCGCAGAGTGCGCCGCCAGCGGACGGAACCCGGGTCGAACTGCGTGAGGGCGTAGAGCAGTGGCGCAAAGAACATGAGTTGGAAAGTCTCGGAGATGCAGTGGAAGAAGGTGGAGCACATGCCCAGAAAAGTGAGTGCCATAACCGCTGCGACTTTGGGCTGGCGCAGCACGTGGGCGGCCAGCAGGAAGCTGGCATAGGCGATGAAGACAAAACTGGCGGAGTAGGCCACGATGAGCCATCGAAGGGGTACGTGCAGCTTGATGAGCAGCCACGGCAGCAATTGCGACAACACCATCGAGAAGCGGTTATCGTTGATGAGCATCGACTCGTGGTTGATGTCGTGGAAGAGTTGGTAGGCCGAGTCGATGAGCAACACCCGCTCTTCGGCGAACCAGAGGGCGAGGGCGAGCATGGCCAGTAGGGCGAGGTGGCCTGCGATGAGGTAGGGTTTGAGTGTGTTTGTATTCATGGTACGTGTTGAGCAATCTGGTTAGAATATCTCCTTGACGGTCTGCGACTGGCCGTTGATGACGAAAGTGTCGCCCACACGGAGACCTTTCACGGCCATGTAGATGGGGGTCTGGGCGCTGATGGCGAACCACACCTCATTCCCCACCGGGAACTTGCCGGCACCGATAGAGAGGAAGAACCGCTGGCGGTCGGTAACGACACATGCCCCGTGTTCCACAGTGTCGAAAGGAGGTTTGCGTTGCAGGTCTTGGAGGGTGCGGATACGGGCCAAGGCATTGCTGTACTGGCGGGCGTACATATCGCGGTTGCGCATCATCTTGGTGCGGTAGCTGTCGTAGCGGTCTATGTTGGCACCGTAGTCGTTGCTCTGCTGCTGGGCGGAGTCCATCTCCTGCTTGGCGACATTAGCAATCTGCTCCTGCATAGCTATGCAGGAGCAGATGACTTGTTTCCTGTGTTCCTCGCGCGTCATGCGATGCGGCCAGGGTAGACTTTGAGGGCCTCATCAAGGCATTTGATGGCGGCCTTGAGGTCTTCGATGCAAATGCAGTAGGTGATGCGGGCCTGGTGGCGTCCGCGCTCGGGGTCGGCGTAGAAGCCGGTGGCGGGAGCCAGCATGACGGTGGCGTTGTTGTAGCTGAAGTCGGTCAGCAGCCACTGGCAGAACTTGTCGCTGTCGTCCACGGGCAGGTCGATTACGGTGTAGAAGGCACCCTTGGGCATGGGGCAGAAGCAGCCGGGAATTTTGTTGATGCCCTCGACAACAACGTTGCGGCGGGCGACGTATTCGGCGGCCACCTTGTCGAAGTACTCCTGCGGGGTGTCGATGGCGGCCTCGGCGAAAATCTGACCGAAACTGGGGGGGGACAAGCGGGCCTGGGCCAGGCGCATGGCGTGGGTGTAGACCTCAGCGTTGCGGGTTACGAGGCAGCCCACACGGGCACCGCAGGCACTGTAGCGCTTGGAGACCGAGTCGAAGAGGATGACATTGCGCTCCAACTCCTCAAGTTGCATGACACTGAAGTGGTTGTGTCCGTCGTAGCAGAACTCGCGATAGACCTCGTCGGCGAAGAGGTAGAGGTCGTATTTCTTGACCAGACCTGCCACCTTGAGCAACTCCTCCTTGGTGTAGAGGTAGCCGGTGGGGTTGTTCGGGTTGCAGATCATGATGGCCTTGGTGCGCGGCGTGATGGCTTTCTCGAAATCCTCGATGGGAGGCAGGGCGAAGCCGGAGCGGATGTCGCTGGGGATGGTAACAATCTTGGCATCGCACAGGCAGGCGAAAGTGTTGTAGTTGGTGTAGTAGGGCTCGGGGATGATAATCTCGTCGCCGGGGTTGAGGCAGACGGTGAAGGCCATCTGGAGGGCCTCGCTGCCACCGGTGGTAACCAGTATCTGGTTGGGGGTGAGTTCTATGCCGTGGCGGTGATAGTACTCACAGAGTTTCTTGCGATAGCTCAATATACCGGCCGAGTGGCTGTATTCGAGTACACCTATCTCGGTGTTGGCCAGGGCATTGAGGGCACCCTTGGGGGTCTCGATGTCGGGCTGGCCGATGTTGAGGTGATAGACGTGGGTGCCACGCTCCTTGGCGGCGTCGGCAAAGGGGACGAGCTTACGGATGGCCGACTGCGGGAGTTCGAGGCCTTTGTTGGAAATTTTGGGCATGATAAACTTAGGATTATTTTTTGACAGGTCCTGTAATGGAAGAATCCTCGCGAGCCTCCTTTGCGGCCGGTTTTTCTTTCTCTTTTGCGGGCTGAACACTTTCCACCTTATCGCTCTGGGGCTGGGAGACGTTGCCCTTGATTTTCAACTGGACACGGGGATTGTCGACAGCGTTGGAGGTAACAGTGATTGACTTGTTGATGGCACCGACATTGTTGGTGTTGTACTTGACGTCGATGGTGCCGCTCTGGCCTGGCATGACGGGCTTTTGAGTCCAGCTGGGGGTGGTGCAACCGCAGGAAGCCTTGACGTTCTGCAGAATGAGAGGCTCGTTGCCGTCGTTGTAGAATGTGAATGTGCAGGTGCCGGGGGATCCTTTGGATATATTTCCATAGTTGTGTTCCAAAGACTCGAAACGGATTTTGGCACCGTTGGCAGGAATTTCCTTTTTCTCTTCTGTCTGTGCAGAAACCATGCCGAATGCCATAGTGGCAAGGAGGCTGAAGAATGCGAACTTTTTCATTTTCTATTGTTGTTTTAGTATTTGACTTTCTGTTGTTTATTTATCGTTGTAGCGGAACCGTTCCGCTGCATTCAACTTGCAAAAGTACTAAAATTTTAGTACATGCAAACTTTTTTTCTTGCAACAGAAGTGGTTTTTAGATAAATTAACACTAGCGGGAGCTACTTGAAAATCACCTCAAGCCCGGAATCCTGGGTACGGGTGCGAAGCCAGTCGGCAAGTCGCTGACGGTCGCCGGAAGCGATAGCCTGCTCTTTCTTGATTGCCACAAGGGCTGTGAGGGTGCTTTCGAAACGGCCGACGGCGATGTGCTGCACTGCGGGGAAAAGTGCCAAAGCCTCGGCGGAGAGGTGCTTCGACAGGGTGTCGAGGGTGGAATAGGCGTCCAACTGGTGCTGCAGGTCGGCGATTTGGGCGGTGAGCATACTGTTGGCCTGCTCGGCATTGGAGAGGTGCGAGGTGAGGTTGTAGATGTCGCCGGCAGCATCGGCTTGAATCACAAGAAGGTGATAGCCGTCGAGCCCGTAGAAGTGCATCCGCGAGCGCGCCACGGCAATCTCCTCGCCGGTAATCTCCTTACCCACGGCTACCACGCGGAGGGTGTCGCCCATGGTCTGCTGCGAAAGGATTTGGGTGCCGCTGTGGTCGAGCTCGGTACGCACAAAGGTGCGCAGGTTGCGCTCGAAGACATTCTTCTGCACGATGATGAAGGTCATGTAGGCGGCGGGCAGGAGGGTAACGACAACGATGGAGTAGATGATGCGTCGGCCGCGGCGAGCGGTGTCGGGGTTGAGATCTTTCACCGGATGGAAACGCAACAGTTTGGACCCTAGGAAGGTGGCCACGGCAATGAATACCGTGTTGATGAAGAAGAGGTAGAAAGCTCCGAAGAAATAGGGCCACTGGGCGGTGGCCAGGCCGTAGCCTGCGGTGCAGAGCGGCGGCATGAGGGCGGTGGCGATGGCCACGCCCGGGATGACCTGCCCCTTGCTCCTGCAGGTCAGTGCCAGCACCCCGGCCGCGCCGCCGCAGAAGGCAATAAGCACGTCGTAGAGGCTGGGTGAAGTGCGTGCCAGCAGCTCGCTCTGCGCCTCGCTCAAAGGCGAGATGAAGAAATAGACGGTGGCGGTCGCGACCGATATAAGGGTGGCCACGCCGTAGTTTTTCAACGACTGCTTGAGCAGTTCGAAATCGCTGATGCCCACCGCCAGACCCATGCCGATAATGGGTCCCATCAGGGGCGACACCAGCATGGCGCCGATGATGACCGCCGTCGAGTTCACGTTGAGCCCCAGCGAGGCGATGAGGATGGCGAAAATGAGAATCCACCCTCCTGCTCATCCTCCTTGTCGTGCAAAAGATTGAAATACTGCCCGATATACTTTAAATAGCGACGTGTCTTATCTTTCATAGGCTATCGTGTTGAGTAAATACAACGCCCACAGGCCGAAATTATTGTGTGCGGAAAATACACCACAAAAATCATGTTGATAATCAAAATATTACGCATCGAGAAAAAATATTTTCACCATTTTTGGTGAGAGTATGAAATTTATTTTGTATTTTTGCAGGCAGTTATTATTGATAGAAAACAACAATTTATTAATCTTATAACATTAAAAATATGGCATTTAAAGGACAAATCATTGTCGATACCGAGCG
>CACZLT010000067.1 GCA_902782185.1 uncultured Bacteroidota bacterium
GATGTAGGGCGAGGGGTAGAGGGTGGGGTTTTTTAGCATGGCGTGGGTGGCCATGCAGTCGGCGTTGACGTCCAGCAGGTTGTTGTACCCGGTCAGCTTCAGCGTCCGCTCGCCCGCATGGTCGTAGGCGTAGTAGCTGTGGTGGCGGTCGTCGGCCACGGTGTGCAGCCGGTTGTCCTCCGTCCATAGGAGGAAGCGGGCGGTCTCGCACATGCCCCCGTCGCCGGCCATGCTCACCTGCCCGAGGTTGCCCGCCTCGTCCCAGCGGAGGTCGTGCAGCAGGCCGCTCTCCTTGTCGAGGACGCGCCGCGGGGCGTGGGGGCGGAGGTCGTCGCAGTGGCCGTGGTGGCGGTCGGAGGTGCCCTGCGGGGTTTCCGTGTACCTGCCGAGCAGTCGTCCGGAGGGGGAGTACTGCACCAGGAGGGCGTAGGGGGCGGCCGCGCCGCCGCCGGATGCCCCGACCAGGCGGTGCAGGGGGTCGTAGGCGTAGGTGTTGGCGTACTGTCCGCCGAGGGTGCCTATGGCCGAGGCGGCGTTGGCGATGCCGGTGATGTTGCCGGCGGAGTCGAACGTGTAGGCGATGTCCTGCATGGTGCGGCCGAGGCTGTCGCGGCTCTCGAGGCGCGCCAGGCGGTGCAGCGTGTCGTAGGTGTAGTCGGCGGTGGCGCCGTTGCCGTATTCCACGCGGCTGCGCTGGCCGAGGGCGTTGTAGGCGATGCTGTCGACGTAGCGGTAGCTGTCCGCCCCCTTGGCGCCGTGGACAGAGAACAGGTCGCCGCCCCAGCGGTAGGTGTAGTCCACCTGCTCCCCGTCCGGGTAGGTCATCGTGAGCATACGTCCCCAGGAGTCGTATTCATAGGTGTGGGTGAAGGTGAGGGTCCGGCCGTTGCCGGGGAGGGCGACGGTGCGGGTCTCGTGGGTGACGTTGCCCAGGGCGTCGTAGCCGAGCTCGCGGGTACCCGTGCCGTCGGTGATTGATTCGATGCGCCCGCCGGGGTGGTAGGTGTATGAGACATTGTTCCCCTCCATGCCGCTATAACGCTTGTGTGCCAGCCTGTAGTATGTGTAGTCGAAAATAATTTCGCCCAGGGGCGTGGTAATATTTAGAATATGGGCGGGGGGAAGGGAATATCCTGTGTTTTTAACGTTTTTTAGGATTTTTGGGGGCTTTTTTTCTTTTGGGAGGGGTGCGGAGTTCCGATATGTGTGCACGGACGAGGGGGGTGAGATGACTCCTAGATGAGTCCTAGATGACTCCTAGGTGATTCCTGGGTGGTTTTTGGAATGGCATCCGGATGCAAAGTCAATATCATTTATTCACACAAAAAAAAAAGGAGCTGTTTATGAGCAAGCATTCGCAGGGATACAAGGGTATCGATGTTGGGAAGCCGGGATCCGCCGTGGGTTCCGTCCGGCGCCAGGGTGCAGATGTGGGACCATGTCTGCACGAAAGTGCAGGTGCCCATGCGCATCCCGGAGAAATCAAGAAAGCGACAAAATCTGATGATTTTATCGCTTTTGTACCGCATACGAGAGTCGAACTCGTGATCTTCTGCGTGAGAGGCAGATGTCCTGGACCACTAGACGAATGCGGCATTTGTGGTGTCGGTTTGGCCGACAACCGCGCTAACGCGGCAGGTGATTTTTGTCTCGAAATCGAATGCAAAAGTACGAACATTTTCTGATACGGCCAAATATTTTTTTTAAAAAAATTGCAATATCATAGTTATCAATGTATTAATTCTCGCAGAAGGGTTCGTGTGGAGGGAGATGGGGCATTCGATACGTTGCTCTAGCATGTGTTTTTTAGGGCTGTGGCATTAGTTGTTCCGCAAGTGTTCGAGGGCGACCTGGTAGCCGTCGTCGAAGTCTTTCATCACCTTGTAGTAGTATTCGATGCCGAAAAGATCCTTGGCCACCTGAGCCTTGAGCATCAGAGCCAGGTATCGGTCGCTGTGAGCGGTGCGCTCGGGTTCGCGGGTCTCTTTCTCGGTGTCGCGCACAATGCCCTTCTCCATGGCATGGGAGGCCAGCAGGCTGTCGAGGCCAAAGGTGTCGTAGTTTTGGAGGAAGAGTTCGAAAGTCTTCACCTCTGGGCTCTTGCGGTGCGCATCGGCCCATTGGAGAGGAAAGGTGTTGAGCAGTCCCTTGCCGCGGAGCGAGATGTAGTAGTCGGAGAGGCGCATGGTATCCATGGGGACGAACACATCGGGCATCACGCCACCGCCACCGTAGACCGTGCGACCCGATGCCGTCTTATACTTCAGTGAATCAGGAAAGTGTATGGAATCGGCGTTGACCATTTCGCCCCGCTTGTAGCGGTTCGAGAACTCGTCTCGGTAGGCATCGGATCCCTCGTCGTAGGGACGCTGGATGCAGCGTCCGGATGGGGTATAGTACCGGGCGGTGGTAAGGCGCACCTGGCTGCCGTCCTGCATGGGGAACATGCGCTGAACCAGACCTTTGCCAAAGGTGCGGCGACCAATTACAAGACCGCGATCCCAATCCTGTACGGCACCGGAGACGATCTCCGAGGCCGAGGCGGAACCCTCGTCGACCAACACCACCAAACGGCCTTCACGAAACTTGCCGCGTCCATTGGCGTAGAAGTTCTGGCGGCGGGTTTTGCGCCCCTCCTGGTAGACAACGAGTTGGTTGCGATCGAGGAATTCGTTGGCCATACCGACGGCGATGTCAAGAAAGCCTCCGGTGTTGCCGCGAAGGTCGAGTATGAGGGCCGTCATGCCCTGTTTTCTCAAGGCTTTCAGTGCCTTGTGGAATTCCTCGACCGAGGTGCGGGCAAAGCGCGTGAGGCGGATGTAGCCGATGGTGTCGTCGGCCATGAAGTAGGTGTCGACCGAGTAGATGGGTACCTTGTCGCGCACAATGTGGAAGGTGTAGACTGTACCCTGGCGGAGCAGGTCGATGATGACGGTGGTGCCTTTCTTTCCACGCAAGCGTTTGAAAACAAAGTTGTTGTTGACGCTGTCGCCCGTGGCGGCCTCGCCGTCGATGCGGAGGAGTTTGTCGCCCACCATGAGACCTACCTTCTCGCTGGGGCCGCCCTCGATAACCGACTGGACAACAATGGTATCGCTCACAATCTGGAACGAGATGCCGACGCCCTCGAAGTTGCCCTGCAGACCTTCGTTGGCGCGTTCCACGTCCTTGGCTGGGATATAGATACTGTGTGGGTCGAGGGATTTGAGCATGGCGCGGATGGCCTCGTCAGAAATGCGGTTCATGTCAGGCACCTCGGTGTAGTTGGCGTCGATGAGGCGCATCACTTCGTCCACCCGGAGCTGTCCGGCGCTGACGGTGTCGGGCTGTAGAGCGGGTTGGGCTTTTAGATTGGAAATTGAAAATTGGAAATTGAAAATTACGCTGACACAGAGCAGAAGTTTAAGTCGGTTCATAGTATTATTTCCATGTTTCGATTCACATTTCGGTTGCTGCGGCGGAGGGCATTTGCTGGCTGAGGCAGTGGAAGGAGCCGAGCCCCCAGATGATGTCGGTGGAGTCGATGCCGACGACCTCGCGGTCTGGGAAGCAGGCTTCGAGGATATAGGCGGCCTCGTTGTCGGTCAGACAGCGGTAGGTAGGGAAGATGACCTTGCCGTTGGCGATATAGAAGTTGGCATAGGAGGCCGGGAGTCGCTGATTGTCATAGAATACCACGTCTGGCATGGGCAGTTCGACGATGGTGGGCTGCTTGCCGTTAGCCAGGCGGCAGCGGTTGAGCATGCGGAGGTTCTTTTGGAGGGGTTCGTAGTTCTCGTCCCAAGCATCCTCCTCAACGACGGTGAGGATGGTGTCCTCGGAGACGAAACGGGTCAGGTCGTCGACATGTCCGTCGGTATCGTCTCCTACAATGCCGTCGCCCAGCCAGATGATATTCTCCACACCGTAATAGTCTCGCAAATAATCTTCTATCCTGTCTTGGTTCAAGTGGGGATTTCGGTTCTCGTTAAGCAGGCAGGAGGTGGTGGTGAGCAGGTCGCCGCAGCCATTCACATCGATGCTACCGCCCTCCATGACGATGCCGGGCGAGAAGAGCGGCATCTCGGGATAAAGGCCGTGGATGCGCACAGGTACCTCGGTGTCAAGCTCGTAGGGGTATTTCCCGCCCCAGGCGTTGTGGTTCCAGTTGACGATGGCGCGCTTGGCGGCATCGTTGCGATTCAGCAGGAAAGCGGGGCCGTGATCGCGGCACCAGGCATCATTACTTGGTATAATATGCATACTGATATTCTGCATATTGCAATCTGTATTTTCGAGTTCCACTTTAACATGGTGCAGCATCTGCTCGTCGTCCACATTGATATGCACCGCCTCGTCTTCGGCGAGGGTTTTGACGAAGAGATGGTACGAGGGGTAGATGGTCTCAATCTTGCCCGGCCACGAGTCGGGGTTCTTGGGATAGGTGAGCCAGGTACCTTCATGCTTCGCCCACTCAGCCGGCATGTAGTAGCCTTGTTCTTTGGGAGTCATTTTCTTAGTTATGAGTTATGAGTTATGAGTTATGAGTTCGGTTTTTCAGTTATGAGTTATGGGGTTAGTCGATGTAACGGTTGAGGATGGGGCCGTAGCTGTCGATGCGGCGGTCGCGAAGGTATGGCCAGTGACGGCGGTAGTGGTCAGTCTGGTCCAGGTCAAGTTCCTCTATGTGAAGGGTCTCCTCAAGATGGGGAGCTTGGTAGAGCACACGGCCGAAGGCGTTGGTGATGAAGCTGCCGCCCCAGAACTGCATGCCCCCTTCCCTTCCCGTGCGGTTCACACTGACCACGGGCACGCCGTTGGCCACGGCATGTGAGCGCTGGATGGTCTGCCAGGCATCGTACTGCTCGCGGTTGTCATGCTCGTTCTGGCGCACGTCCCAGCCGATGGCTGTCGGGTAGAATAGTATCTGCGCACCCATGAGGGCGGTGATGCGGCTGGCTTCGGGATACCACTGATCCCAGCAGATGAGCACACCGAGGGTGGCGAACTTGGTCTTGAAGACCTTGTAGCCGAGGTCGCCTGGGGTGAAGTAGAATTTCTCATAGTAGCCTGGGTCGTCGGGTATGTGCATCTTGCGGTACTTGCCGAGGTAGGATCCGTCGGCGTCGATGACGGCGGTGGTGTTGTGGTAGAGTCCCTCGGCGCGTTTCTCGAACATCGAGCAGATGAGCACCACGCCCAGCTCCTTGGCCAGCGCCATGAAGTGCTGCGTAGTCGGCCCGTCGGGGATGGGTTCGGCGAGCTTGAAGTTCTGGTAGCGCTCCTCGTCGCAGAAATAGAGCGAGGCGAATAGTTCCTGAAGGCAGATGATCTGTGCGCCGCCGGCAGCCAGCTCGCGCACCTTATCGGTGTAGCGCTCAATGTTTTGCGCCTTGTCTTCCACGCAGCTGAGCTGCGCAATTCCCACTTTAACTTTCATCGTGTATCACATATAAAGTTGTTCGAAGAGATTGCGGATGGGCTGGCACTCGCGGAGGATGTTGAGTGTCAGTTCGGCGTGGCCGCGGGCGTAGCCGTTGCCGACGATGAGGTTGATGTCCTTTCCCACTCCTTCGGCACCGAGGGCGGCACGGGTGAAGCTGGTGGCCATCGAGAAGAAGTAGACACAGCCTCGCCCCTTGGTGATGAGGATGGAGGTCATCTCGGTGTTGGGGACATTGACGTTGTTGATGGTTACGTCGGTGCCGCGCCCGCCGGTGATGGCCATTACCTTATTGTATACGTCCATGACGTTGGTGGCGTCGGCGACAATGACATCGGTGGCCAAGCCCATGTCGAGGATGCGCTGGGCATTCTTTTCGCTGTACTCGACCACAATGACCTTGCCATATGGACCGACGTTCTGCATGGCCTGGTAGCAGCAAAGGATGCCGCTTTTTCCGCCTCCGCCGATGAGGCAGACAATGTCGCCCTCGGTAACAAGACGATCCACCTGTGCGGGTGCGCCGGCCACGTCAAGAGCCGCCAAGGCAAGGCGCTCTGGGATGTCGTCAGGCAGGACGGCAAAAAGGCCGCTTTCAAAGAGAATGGCCTGGGCATCAACATCGACCTGGTCATGCTGCGGGTCGAGGTGTTTTATCTCCTTAATCTTCAGCGGGGTGAGAGAGAGGGATACGAGGGTGGCGATGCGGTCGCCCACCTTGACCTTGGTGGTAGAGCGGAACTTGGGTCCTATCTCGCGGACGGTACCGATAAGCATGCCGCCGGAACCCGTAACGGGATTCTGCATCTTGCCGCGCTCGTCGACAATGGAGAGAATCATCTTGCGCATCTGCTCGGCGTCGTCGCCACAGGCGTGGCGAATCTGGGTGTAGGAGGCGGAGTCGATGTTGAGGGTACTGACGTCGATGAGGAGTTCGTTGTCGTAAATTTCCATGCTGTTGTCGAGCTTCTGCGCGGGTTGCGGGAGAGTGCCGATGGGTTCGACGACGCGGTGGGTGCCGTAGCGGTTTCCGTTGGGTCTCATAGGGGTGGGTGTTGAAATTGGAACCTGCCGGAGGGTCTCCCCTGGCGGCAGGTTGTGGATGCTAGGCGTAGAGTTCCTCGAAAATCTTGCGGAGCTCTGGGCTTTCGCGGAGTTCCTGGAGGGTGAACTCGGCGTGGCCCTTGGTGTAGCCGTTGCCCATGATCATGTTCACGTCGGAGCCGATGCCCTCGGCGCCGAGGCTGGCCTTGGTGAAGCTGGTGGCCATGGAGAAGAAGTAGACGATGCCGTCGTCCTTGGTGATCATGACGGCGGTCATCTCCTGGTCGGGTACATTGACGCAGTTGATGGTAACGTCGGCCATCTTGCCGTCGGTGAGGCGCTCGATGAGTTCATAGACCTGGACGGGGGTCATGCCGGCGGCGGACTCCACGATGTCGCAGAAGCCGAGATCCTTGATGCGCTGGGTGGACTTGGGGCTGTTGGCGATGCCGATGACCTTGCCGGTAACGCCGACACGCTTCTTGGCCTCGTAGCAGCAGAGCATGCCGCTCTTGCCGCCGGCGCCGAGGATAACGACGGTCTGGCCGTACTGGCACAGTTTGGCGGTCTGGGCGGGGGCGCCGGCCACGTCGAGGGCACTCAGGGCGAGTTTCTCGGGCATGTCGGTAGGAATCTTGGCGTAGATGCCGCTCTCGAAGAGGATGGCCTTGCCCTTGATGTCGACCTGGTCTACATCGGGACGGATTTCGACAATCTCGTCGATGCGCAGCGGGGTGAGCGAGAGGGAGACGAGGGTGGCGATGCGGTCGCCCTCCTTGAGGTCGATCTTGCCTTTCAGGGCGTCGCCAATCTTCTCAACCTTGCCGAGGAGCATGCCGCCCGAGCCGGTGCGGCGGTTGCGGTGCTTGCCCTGCAGCTCCACGTTGAGGAGCATCTCCTTCTTGACCTCTTCCATAATCTTCTCCTCGGAGGCGCCGGCGCCGGCCTGCTCCTTAGCGTAGTTGTGGATGTCGGTGAAGGAGGCGGAGTCGATGTTCAGGGTCTGGACGTCGATGAGGATCTCGTTGTCCCAGATTTCGTCCATGTTGTTGTCGAGCTTTAATTTTACTCTCGGTTCATGGAAATATGAACGTACAAAGATACAACTTTTTTTGAAATGCGCGAAAAAAAAATTCATGCGGTTCCCTAGGGGAATGGTAGGGGAACGGTAGGGGAATACAAAGGCTCTGGACCGCTGTGGACCCATATCGGGTCATTCGGTTATGAGTTATGAGTTATAAGTTTGGGGGTGGAACGGGGCGGTAGGATGCGGGAGAGGGGCGGTAGTGCCTCACAGCCAGGTCGAAGATGCCGCGCCCGCCGAACTCTGCCCGTCCGGCCAGCAGGCGGCGGCGCAGGTTGTGAAACTGAACATGAATCATTTAAACTCCTCCCCTAAGCTAGGGGAGGTGGCCGCGCGGAGCGCGGACGGAGGAGTGTGAATCGCAAGCCCTAGGACACACGCCCCCGTCGCCGCCTGACGGCGGCGCCACCCCCTCTAGCTTAGAGGGGGAGTTGAGGATTGACTATCCCGGATTGCCGGCTCGTACCGCCCCTTCGGGGCTGCCGTCCAATCGTATTTCGGTGCCCTTTGCCCGTGGGGGCAAGAGCAAGGTTCTCAACGCGCGGAGCGCACCGGACGCACAGAGAGACCGCAGAGGCGGTCGATGGTGAGCACGGTCTGGCCGCGCGCGTAGAAAACGAAGTACCACGCGCAGTACGGGTAGCCCGCGAAGAGCGACGAGGACCAGTAGACGCCGCTCTCGCCCGCGCCGCGCAACTCGGAAACGAGGCGGGAGCCGGCGGCGGGCAGGAAGAGGCTCTTGCCGTTAGCGGCGGTGAGCTTGCGGCCGTAGACGCCGTTCACGGTGGTCCACTCAGAGGTGGTATTGTCACGGAGTTCGTTCCACTCAGTTTCGGTCGGCATGCGGGCGCCGTTGCCGAGTTTCTGCGTCGCCACGTCGTCGGAGGGCTGAAGGGTGGTAAGGTTGTCGGTGAAGCCGTTGTAGCCGTATTCGGATCTATCGCAGTACTTGGTCAGCTGGTCGAGGCCGCCGTTGCAGTACTTGTACGTGCTCCAATCGTAGACTTCCTTGGTCACGGTCTCGCCCCAGGCGTAGTAGTCGCCGTACTCCTCGGGCTTGGTGGCCCCAAGGTTGCACTCGGCCCACAGCAGGCCAGAGGGAAGGCCGAGGTCGACCCACCCGGCGGTCTCGGGATCGACGGGGTCGGGGTTGACTGGGTCAGGATCATCGGGATTGACAGGGGTGGGATTGTCGGGGGTGGGATCGACGGGCTCGTCCCTGTCGCAGGAGACGAAGGCCAGCCCTGCCGCCATGGCCACCAGGGCCAGCAGTTTGAGGGTCTTTTTCATGAGGGTGTTGTTTTGGGTTAATATCACATTGCAAAAATACATAAAATTCACGAAACAGACACCGGCACAAAAAAAACTTTTTGTTAAAACACAAATTATCACGAATTTAGCATTAACCAATTTACGTGTAATTTTTAATAATTCATGCTTTCTCAATAGAAAATAGACGAAAAATATTCGGAATGAAGAGTTTTTTTTGAGATGCGGACAATAAAAGCCCCTTTTTGTAGTTTTGGGTTGGCATTTCAGAACGAAAAAAAAAAGAAATATGATACTGTTAGACATTTCCAACGGCTGGAAGACAGCCATTATGGTGGTGGCACTGATAGCGGTGTTCTACCTGTTTATGATCCGCCCGCAGAGCCAGAAGGCCAAGAAGGAACAGGCCTACCGCGACAGCCTCCAGAAGGGCGACCGCCTGATGACTGCCGGCGGCATCCACGTTACATTCGTCAGCCGCGAGGGCGCCATGGCCACCGTCGAGGCCGCACAGGGCTGCCGCATGAAGGTGCAGCTGGCCACCCTGCAACCCGTGCCGGAGAGAAAGTAATCACCAGAAATAGTGATTTTCGTAAAAACTTGGAAAACTTTTGTGGTTTTCCAAGTTTTCTTTGTATCTTTGCATCTTCCAAAACGGGAAAACAGAGCCGGATAGACACTGGCAACCATTTAACAAACAACGAGATAAGAACAATGTCATCGGAAGAGAACAGGACGAAAATTGTGGAAACCGCGCTGCAGATGTTCAGTTCGCGCGGCTGCAAGGGCGTTACGATGGACGACATCGCGGCGGCGATGCACATGTCGAAACGCACCCTCTACGAGACCTTCTCCAACAAGGAGGAGCTGCTGGCCGAGTGCCTGATGCGGGTGCACGACTCTGTGGGTGCCCTGCACCGCGAAGTGCTCGGCAAGGTGGAGGAACCGATGCTGGTGGCCATGTACATGCTGCGCGCCAATGTGGACTTCAACCACAAGCACCACCGCCTCATCGAGGAGGCCGAACGCTACTACCCCGACATCCACGACCGCTTCTTCAAGGTCCACACCGAGGCATTCCGCGGCATGGTGGCACACGGCATCGACTACCTGAACGAACACCACTACCTGCGCCCCGACGCCGACCTCAAGGTGGCCGTTGACTTCCTCTGCCGCCAGATACAGAGCCGGCGCATGTCCGAGGTGTCGGACCCGCAAAGCTACAAGCAGCAACTGGGCGAAATATGCTTCACCTATATGCGAGGCTTGATGACCACCGAAACCATCGCGCGCTACGAACGCTCCGAACCACGATTCCGCCATATGCTGGAGGAACTGAAACTTGACAACCACTTTTTAAAATAATACATTATAATATATGAAACTGAAAAGACTGACACTGACTGTGGCGCTGGCGGCGCTGGCCCTTGGGGCGGCGGCGCAGGAGCGCCAGACCCTGAGGCTGAGCCTCGCGGAGGCGCAGCAGTACGCCGTGGAGCACAACGCGGCCATGCAAAACGCCACCCTCGAGGTGAAGAAAGCCGAGCTGGAACGATGGAAAACCCTCAGCACCATGCTGCCGCAGGTGAAAGCCACCTTCGACTACCAGAACATGCTGGGCTACGAGATGGAGATGGGCATGGGCGGCATGACCGTCAAGATACCGCTCAACCCCAACGGCACCTTCGGCGTGAACGCCGCCGTGGCGCTCACCGGCGCACAGGTGGTGGGCACCATGCTGCAGAGCCTGGCCGTGGAGATGACCGACCTCAGCCGCCAGCAGACCGAGCAGCAGACCCGCGCGCAGGTGAAGAACGTATACGTGTCGCACCTGGTGATGCAGCAGACCATCGGCCTGCTCGACTCGAGCCTGGCCAACCTCGAAAGCCTGGCCGCCACCAGCCAGGCCGCCGTCGACGTGGGCGCCGCCGAACAGGTGGACGCCGACAAGCTGCAGGTGCAGGTGGCCTCCCTCCGCAGCAGCATCAACAGCACCAAGCGCTCGCTGCAGGTGCTCAAAAACTCGCTCCTGCTGCAACTGGGTGCCGACGCCGACACCGAACTGGAACTGACCACCGGGATGGAGGAGATACTGAACGTCGACGATGCCGCCCGCCTGATGCAGGAGCCGTTCCGCCTGGAGAACAACTACGACTACCAGCTGCTGGCCAAGAGCGAAGAGCTGGGCATGCGGCAGGTCAACATGGCATGGATGGACCTACTGCCCACCGTGGCCCTCTTCTACCAGTACAGCGCCAAGACCTACTTCGGCAAGGATGCCGGCATGAACATGACGCCGCCCAACATGATCGGCGCCAGCATCAGCCTTCCCCTCTTCAGCAGCGGCACACGCACCGCCGGGGTCAAGAGCGCGCGCATCGCCTTGCAGGAGACGCAGAACAGCCGCCGCCAGGCCGAGGACGGCCTGCGCCTGCAGTACAACCAGCTGCGCTACGACCTCGCCTCCGCCCTCGAAAACTACGACATCCAGAGCAAAAACCTGGAAGTTACGCAGCGCGTGTTCGCCAGCCTGTCGGAGAAATACAAATACGGCCGCGCCAGCAGCCTCGAGCTGACCACCGCCTCGACCGACATCATCACCGCCCAAAGCAATTACATACAGGCCGTGATGAGCGTCATCAGCGCCCAGGTGGCACTGGAAAACCTGTTGAATAAATAAAACATACAAATATGAACAAGTACACACGAATTGCGACAATCGCACTGGCCGTGGGCACCCTCGTGGCGGCCTGCGGCGGCAAGAGCGGCGAGAAGGCCGCCACCACCACCAAGAAAGAGGCCGAGAAGGTGAAAGTGATTACCCTCGAAAGCGAGCGCATCGCCAAAACCCTCGAACTCTCCTCCACCCTCGAAGGCTACGAGACGATGAACATCTCGCCCAGCGTAACGGGCCACATCGAGCACATCTACGTCCAGGTGGGCTCGCGCGTGGGCAAGGGCACCAACACCACCCGCATCAACCTGGCCTCCACCAAGACCGAGCTCGACCGCGTAACGGCCCTGAAGGCATCCGGCAGCGTCAGCGAGCAAGTCTACGACCAGACCAAGGCCGCCTACGACCAGCTGGCCGAGAGCAAACGCTTCCTGGAGGAGAACACCTTCGTCAAGGCCCAGTTCGGCGGTGTCATCAGCGCCAAGAACTACGAGGACGGCGAGATGTATGCCGGCCAGCCCATCCTCACCCTCACCCAAATCAGCCGCCTCAAGGCCATCATCAACATCCCCGAGACCTACTTCCCGCTGGTATCCGGGCCAGACCTTCCAAGGAACCATTGAAATCGTCTACCCCACCATCGACCCGCAGAGCCACACCTTCCAGGCCAAGCTCAACATCCCCAACAGCGGCGAGAAGATTCGCCCCGGCATGTATGTCCGCACCCGCCTGGCCGTCGGCGAGGTGGATGCCATCGTGGTACCCTACCAGAGCGTGCTTAAACTCACCGGAAGCAACGACCGCTACGTCTTCGTAGCTGATGGGAACACCGCCCGCCGCGTGGCCGTTACCCTCGGCCAGCGCTTCGACGACCGCATCGAAATCATCCCCGTCGAGGCTGGAGCCCTGAAAGCCGGCGACCGCCTGGTGGTTACCGGACAGGCCCGCCTCGTCGACGGCGACAACCTTGAAATCGTAGAATAAACTAGTATAACTAGTCAAACTAGTTTAACTAGAAAAACTAGAGCAACATGGCAATTTACAAGACAGCTATCAACAAGCCCATCACCACGGGCTTGATATTCGTGGCCGTCATCGTGCTGGGTCTCTTCTCCCTCTCGCGCCTGCCCATCGACCAGATGCCCGAGATGGATCCGCCCTATGTAACGGTGATGACCACCTACGCCGGCGCCAACGCCAGCGACATCGAGACCAATATCACCAAGATACTCGAGAACTCGCTCAACTCGGTCGACGGACTGAAGAACATCACCTCCAACTCGAGGGACAACATCTCGGTCGTAACGCTCGAATTCGAGTGGGGAAGCAACATCGACGAAGCACTGAACGACATACGCTCCTACGTCGATCTCCTCTTCGACAACCTGCCCGACGGCGTAAGCCGCCCCATGATTCTGAAACTCAACTCCTCGGCCATGCCCATCATGGTCTACGGCTTCACCGCCAAGGAGAGCTATTCGGGACTGGACCGCATACTGGAAGACAATGTCGTCAACGAGCTCAACCGCATCGACGGCATCGGCAACATCACCGTCAGCGGCGCCCCCCAGCGCTACGTCTACATCGACCTCGACCCCAAGCAGCTGGACGCCTACGGCATCAGCCTTGAGCAAGTGGGCAACGCCATCTCGGCCAACAACCTCGACCTCGCCTCCGGCACCGTCAAGATGGGCAAGGAGCAGTACCAGATGCGCGTCAAGGGCGAATACGTCGAGAGTTCGGAGATTGCCGACATCGCCGTCGCCACCACCATGCTGGGCAAGCAGGTCTTCGTGCGAGACCTGGCCACCGTGCGCGACACCATCAAGGACCTCTCGCTCGACGAGAAAATCAACGGCCGCGACGGCGGACGCCTCATCATCACCAAGCAGACCGGCGCCAACACCGTGGCCATCGCCCGCCAGGTGAAGGCTCAAATGGAGCGCATCCAGAAAACCCTGCCACCCGACATCGAGGCCACCCTCATCCGCGACGGTTCAGAGGAAATCGTCAACGCCATCAACGGCCTCACCGAGAGCATCTTCTACGCCCTGCTCTTTGTGGTGCTGGTGGTGCTGGTGTTCCTCGGCAACTGGCGCGCCACCCTCATTATCGCCCTCACCATCCCCATCTCGCTCGTAACCTCGTTCATCTACCTGCTGTTGGCCGACAGCTCGCTAAACATCATCTCGCTGGCCTCGCTGACGGTGGCCATCGGCATGGTGGTGGACGACGCCATCGTGGTGCTGGAGAATATATCGAAACACATCGACCGCGGCGAGAACCCGCGCGAGGCCGCCATCTGCGCCACCAACGAGGTATGGACATCGGTCATCGCCACCACCCTCGTCCTTGTGGCCGTGTTCGTGCCTCTCACCATGCTGCCCGGCATGATGGGTATCTTCATGAAGGAGCTGGGCTGGATTGTAACCATCGTGGTCTGTGTCTCCACCTGCGCCGCCATCACCCTCATCCCCATGCTCTCGAGCAAGATGCTCAAGGAGCGCCCCTTCTTCTTCAAGAAAGAGGAGGAGGATGCCTACCTGGCCAAGCGTGAGCGCAACTTCTACAACCGCACCGTAACCCGCGCCTTCAACGCCATCGACGCCGCCTACGCCAACCTGCTCCGCTGGTGCTTGGGGCACAAGCGCATCACCCTCCTCATCGCACTGGCTTTCTTCATCCTCACCCTCCTGCCCCTCTTCAGTGGAGCCATCGGCATGGACTTTATGAAGGAGCAGGACAACGGACAAATCAGCGTCAGCGCCGAGCTGCAACGCGGCACCCGCATCGAGGAGACCCTCAAGACCGCCCGCCGCATGGAGGAGGACGTGAAGCGCATCCTCGGCGACGAGGTGCTGGTCATCTCCACCTCGGCCGGCTCCAACGACGATGCCGGCTTCGCCGCACTCTTCAACTCCACCACCAACAACAAAATCTCTATGACCATCCGCTGCACCAAGAAGTATGTCCGCGACGAGAGCATCTTCCAGATGCAGGAGAAGCTGCGCCGCTGCTTCGCCGAATATCCCGAGCTGGTAACCTACCAGGTGAGCCAGGGCGGCATGATGGGCGGCGGAAGCAACAACTCGCTGGCGGTCGAGATTTACGGCTACGACTTCGACCTCACCACCAACTTCACCCATGAGCTCAAGAAGCGCATAGAGCAGAACGTGCCCGGCGCCCGCGACACCAAGGTGAGCCGCGACGAGGATCGTGCCGAGCTGAAAATCACCTTCGACAAGCAGAAACTCGCCCTCCACGGCCTCAACGGCTCCACCGTGGCCCTGTATGTCCGCAACCGCGTCAACGGCATGACCGCCGGCTACCTCAAGGAGGACGGCGAGGAGTACAACATCGTGGTACGCCTCCGCGAGGAGTACCGCTCCTCCATCTCCGACATCGAGCAGCTCTCCATCCCCACGCCCACCGGCAAACTCATCAAGCTCAACGAGCTGGCCCGCATCGAGGAGTACTGGTGCCCGCCCACCATCGAGCGCAAGAACCGCCAGCGCTACCTCACCCTCACCGTCATGCCCTTCAACACCTCGCTCCAGGAGCTGGCGCACAACGTGCAGAAGGAAATCGACCAGATGCAGGTACCCGCCGAAATCCACTACGACCTGGCCGGCAGCTACAAGGACCAGCAGGACTCCAGCCGCGACATGCTCATGCTCGGCCTGCTCATCATGATGCTCGTCTACATCGTCATGGCCTCGCAGTTCGAATCGTTCAGCAAGCCCTTCATCATCATGTTCTCCATCCCCTTCGCCATCAGCGGCGTGGTGCTCATGATGTTCCTCACGGGCAACAACATCGACATGATTGGCCTCCTGGGTCTCATCCTGCTCATCGGCATCGTGGTGAAGAACGGCATCGTGCTGGTGGACTACATCAACCTGCTGCGCGAGCGCGACATACCCCTCGGCGAGGCCATCGCCCTCAGCGGCCAGAGCCGTCTGCGCCCCGTGCTGATGACCGCCTTCACCACCATCCTCGGCATGATTCCCATGGCCACCTCCAACTCCGAGGGTTCCGAGATGTGGACCACCATGGGCCTGGTCGTCATCGGCGGCCTCACTGTCTCCACCTTCGTAACCCTTATCGTAGTGCCAGTGCTCTACGGCGTCTTCAACCGCCGCGGCGACATCGAGAAGAAGGAGAAGGAGCGCAAGAAATTCGTATTCATGAACATCAACCTTGACGAACAATGAAAAGTGTCCTCATAGTCTACAACCAGGCCAACAACGAGCGTGTGGAATATATGCTCGACACGCTGGGCATCCGCGGCTTCACCCAATGGGAAGACGTGCAGGGGCGCGGCAACGTGCAGGGCGACCCGCACCGCGGCACCCACACCTGGCCCGAACTCAACAACGCCATCCTCACCGTCGTCCCTGACGACAAGGTCGACGACCTCCTCACCGCCGTCCGAAAACTGGACAAGCGCAATGAGGAGGTGGGCATCCGCGCCTTCGTCTGGACCATCGACCGGATGGTCTAGGTGTGTACACCGCCACGAAAAAAAAACAAGAAAACTGCGTACTTTTGTGCGCAGTTTTCATTCTTTTTCGTATATTTGCAGTGCGGACGATGAGGTGGATTGCCACCCTAAATCCGTGTATCCCTGTGCGATAGGCTCGCCACTGGCAGCGCAACACCAATCCCATTCGGCACAGCAGGATAATTCCCGATAAAACATGTGAACTCATAAAACCTAGGGAAACTATAGGGAAACCATAGGGTAATTCTAGGGTAACTATAGGTATACCGGCATAATACAAGGGGATAACAAGCATAATACCAGCATACAAACGTCCATATCAAAGACAGCCACCAAGAAAGCCGACCAAGCCAGACCCAGCCTTTGCCTCGGCACATTCCGTTGCCAATGTCTTTGTTCATAAATATATTTTACTAATTCAGAAATATCCCGTATCTTTGCAAATTGAAAAAACTACCAATTTTTGCAAATCACCGAAACGAAATAATCGCTATGGCTAAACGAACCACTAAAAAAGAAGAAACCCTCAATCTGGACGCCATCCTGTTCAAGTGCAGGGATATATTGAGGAACGCGAAGAACTCGGGGTCGTTCTTTGAGAAGCGCGATATGATGCTGACCTTGGTGTTCCTGCGCTTTATTGGTGAGAAATACGAGGACGGTGTGGCGAAGCTGCGCGAGAAGCTTATTGCCGAGGGCTTGGATCCGGATGATGAGAATATCATCAAGGCTTTCTTTGAGGATGCCACCTTTGCCGACGGCACTTTCGACCTGCCGAAGGAGTCGCAATGGAATACCATCATTAACACTCCAGCTCCACAGCTGAATGTGGCGCTCGATACAGCTCTGAAAGGTATCAACTCGACCAATACGCAGCTGAAGGGATGCTTTGTGGAGGGTACTTTCACCCAGCGCAATCTGGGTGCCAACGACATCAAGAAGGTGGTTGACGAGGTGAACAAAATCAGCCACAAGGCTTTCGGTGAGGAGAAAGACCTGATTGGCCGTGTTTACGAGTATTTCTTGAAGGAATTTGCCGTGAACGCCACCAAGGAAGAGGGCGAGTTCTACACGCCGCATGATGTGGTGCAACTCATCGCCACCGTTATCGAGCCTTTCGACGGCACACTCTACGACCCTTGCTGTGGTTCGGGCGGTATGTTTATCCAGAGCTCGGAGCTGGTGAAAGCCAAGCAGGGCGACATCAGCACCATCAATGTTTACGGACAGGAGAAGGAGGCGGCCACCTACCGGCTGGCCAAGATGAACCTCGCCTTGCGTGGCATCAGCCATAATCTGGGAGATGAGAGCGACTCTTCGTTCCTGAACGACCTGCACAAAGGACTTTACTTCGACTACATCATGGCCAATCCGCCGTTCAACCTCAAAGGATGGTGGGATGATAATCTGAAGAACGACGCCCGCTGGACGGATTATGGAACCCCTCCTGAGAGCAACGCCAACTATGCCTGGATTCTCCACATGCTGTCGCACCTGAAGCCTCTCTCGGGTGTTGGCGGATTCCTGCTGGCCAACGGCGCTTTGGGCGACAGCGATGCACTTGACATTCGCCGCAAGCTGATTGAGAACGACAAGGTGGAAGCCATCATCATTCTCCCAAGAGAGCTGTTCATCACCACCGACATCAGCGTCACCTTCTGGATTCTGAACCAGAACAAGAAAGGCGGCAAGTACCACGGACGCCAGCTGCGCAACCGCGAACGCGAGATTCTCTTTATGGATCTGCGCCAGTGGACGGAGAATCCTGTCAAGGGTGAGCAGAAAAAGAAAGTGCAGCTCACGGCTGAGCAGATTCAGCGTGTGGCCGACATCTACCACCAGTGGCAAGCCGAGGGGACAGACGGCAAGAACTATGCGGTTCCCGAGCTGTATAGGAGTGTCAGCATCGATGAGATTGAGAAGAACAACTGGACGCTGGTGCCGAGCAAATACATCGAGTTTATCGACCACGACCTGGAGATTGACTATCCGAAGGAGATGGCTCGCATACAGCAGGAGATGAAAGCCCTGATGCAGCAGGAAAAGGATTCGCAGAAGAAACTCGAAGAGGCGTTTAAAGGCATAGGCTATAGCATAGAATAGAAAGGAGGCTGCAAGATGAAAAACATAAGCGATATTATTGCCGAATATAACCGGCTGGGCATAGGAGAGCAGATAGATTATGCCAAGTTCTATCTCTATTCCATCATCACACACTCCACCGCCATCGAAGGCTCCACGGTGACCGAGGTGGAGAACCGCCTTTTGTTCGATGAAGGTATCGGGGCACAGAAGCCCCTGATTGAGCAGATGATGAACCTCGATTTGAAGGCGGCCTACGAGCAAAGTCTTGTCTATGCACGGGAACATACTGACTATTCGGTGGAGATGTTGTGTGGCTTGTCGGCCTTGGTGATGAAAAACACGGGGTCGGAGTACAGCACTATGTTGGGCAGTTTCTCGGCTTCAAAAGGCGAACTCCGCCTGTTGAATGTAAGTGCCGGCATCGGAGGAGGATCATATCTGTCCTACCAGAAAGTGCCGGGACGGCTTGCTGAGTTTTGCCAGTGGCTCAACACGGAGCGTGCGAATGTTGACAGAAACGTCATAGAACAGGTTTACGACCTGAGTTTTGAAGCCCACTATCGTCTTGTGAATATCCACCCCTGGGCCGATGGCAACGGGCGTATGAGTCGCTTGGTAATGAACATGATTCAGTACGAGTTTGGTGCGGTGCCCTCTATTGTAAAGAAGGAGAGCAAAAAACAATACATCAATGCCTTGGAGCGAAGTGAAGAAGAGGAGAGTTCGGGAAAGTTTAAGACTTTTATGCTCCAACACCATTGTAACAACCTCCTGAAACAGATTGAGGAGTATAAGCAAAGTATGAATGAAGAACGCCATAGTGCCAAAGAAGATGGCACTATGGATGACACTATGGGTTTTGCCATGTATACGGGTAAAAACCAAAAAATGATGACACCAGGTGCTCTAAATACTCAGAAATCAGAAATATCGGCTCTTGTAAGCGATGTGCAAACCATTGTCGAGAACGGGCTACGAAAAGCCTACCGCGATGCGAATGCAACCACTGTTATTACCTATTGGCAAATAGGCAGACGTATTGTTGAAGAAGAGCAACACGGCCAGGCAAGAGCGGAATACGGCAAAGGGCTTATCGATCTTTTGTCGAAAGAAATGACGGCGATTTATCCAAAGGGCTATTCGCCCCGCAACTTGCGCAATTACAGACAACTATATTTGAGTTTCAATGATTTGGAGATTTGGTACACACGTGTACCAAATCTGAATTGGTCACATTACCGCACCCTTTTACATGTGGTAAGCGATGATGCCCGCTACTGGTATGTGCAGGAGGCTTCCCGTGAAATGTGGAGTGTACGCACATTGGCTCGCAATGTGGGTTCACAATACTATCAACGTCTCTTGCAGTCACCCAGGAAAGAGGCTGTCGTTGCCGAGATGCTACAATTGACGGCACCGTTGAAAGATGATGCCCGCAGTTTCCTGAAAGATCCTGTGGTGGCAGAGTTCCTACAACTGCCATCGAACAGCGATTTTACAGAATCGGAAATGGAGAAGGCTATTATTGCCCACCTTAAATCGTTCTTGCTTGAAATGGGGCGTGGCTTTGCCTTTATGTATGAGCAATACCACATAGCCACAGATGCAGGCGACTTCTTCATCGACCTCGTCTTTTATAACGTGGTATTGAAATGTTATGTGCTTATTGACCTCAAGACAAAGCGGATAACCCATCAGGACGTGGGCCAGTTGGACATGTATGTCCGTATGTTCGACGAATTGAAACGCACCGATGGGGACAATCCAACCGTTGGGCTGCTACTTTGTTCGGAAACAAGCGAGGATATTGCACGCTACTCCGTACTTAATGGCAGCAATCAGCTCTTTGCGTCCAAATATCTCACCTATATGCCTACCAAGGAAGAGCTGGCTCGTGAAATAGAGCAGCAGAAAGAGATTTTCCGTTTGCAAAACAGAAACAAAGAAGAGAAGTAGGCTATGGGATTGACTAAATATAAACTGGGCGAACTGATAGAATTGGTTGAAGAGACCAACTCGGAAGACCCGAGTTCGATTTTGAGTGATTTCCGGAGGGTCTAGACGGAGAGAGGCAGCAGTCATGGGCGCCGCGGTTGCGGCCGCAGCGAAATCCGTACAGTAAGAGAGATTGTTGTTTAGAACAATGAGAGTTGGTTGGTGGTCTCCACCTCGAACTTTATCGCGGGCTTTTTGTGGAAGAAAGAGTACGCTATCATCGCGGCCAGTGTGTTGGTCAGGAAGTTTGTGAGGCTGCGGTGCC
>CACZLT010000068.1 GCA_902782185.1 uncultured Bacteroidota bacterium
AGGGCTGCCCATCGGGAACGGCAGGTTAGCGAGGCTCCGCCTGCCACAGCACCCCAGGAACGATTTACGAACAACAGGAAGCCTCACGACAGAACCCGAAAAGAGCAACATCTGACAGAGTCCCGCCGCGAAGGGTGCGCCGTAGTACCGGAGAGGGACGAGGACAAAAATGAGGGTGCCGATGCAGGGAGTGAGTGCCATGGGAGTGGAAACCTATACACTCATCCCTGCCGGCCGGCACCCGGGGCGTAAAGAGGTTTTCACGCGGATGTTAGAACGCGTAACGGCTATCTTTATTGTGCAGCGGTTGGCAAAAACCAAGGAATGTCCGGGCCACCTATGCACAGCACAGCGGAACGGGCATCCCGATCAAGGTATCAGCTAAAAAAAAGAAAAAAATGAAGAAAACAATTTGGTCCTTCGCGGCCATCGCCCTGCTGGGCGGAGCGATAACGCTCGTCGCCTGCAGCAAGGAAAACGACATCACGAAAATTTCCAATCCGTCCACCCCTGCCGCCAAAAGCAGCAGTACACTTCAAAACCTCAACAATCGAACGGTTGAGTTCCTCCAGTACATTGATGCGGCTTACGCCCAAAACGCCACGCAGTTCATGAACATCTGCAGCAGTGGGGACATTGCAGCGTTTTCCAATTTTATTCAGGTGCCTGATACGTTGGAAAACAAGATGGTAGAACTGACCAATCAGGCATATCAGGAGTTCTTGCAGATGAATCCTGGCGTTGAGTTCGCCGAAGGCAACTACGGTCCGGAAGGAGATAATCCGCTGGAACACTTCGCACAGGTCGCTAACACGACAAATGGAAATTCTGCGGGGGCACTTGCAGACGCCATGGACAGGTATCGCAGATACTCCTGGCGTTACTGGAAGTTGGCCGTCGAAAAGTACGGAGTGTCTCCGGAAGGACACTACTACTACACGGACCGATTGATGTGGTTCTGGATTGAAGACGAAACAGGGGTATCCCCCCTGCCTTATAGTGGAAATGGAAACTAAAACACCTGTGCCAACCTGGTGCAATTGCACCAGGTTGGCATTATTGGAATAAACACCAGCGAAATATGAAAAGATTAGCTTTTGTTTTGGCGTCGGTTCTGCTTGCGACGGGCGTATGGGCACAGGGAGCCCCGGCGGCGGACACCATCATGGTGGTGGGGTCGGTGGTTAACAGCGTGGACAACCATGCGCTGCCTTACTGTAAGGTGTTTCTCCTGCAGGACGGGCGGCACATCGCCACCGGCAAGACCGACGATGCCGGGCACTACCGCCTGCACGGTGTTACAGCCGGGGACTACTCGCTGGTCATCACCCAGTTTGCCGACACGCTGCAGCACTGCAAGGGGCTGATGTTGCGCCGGGACACCCGGATGAAGAGCATCGTCAATCCGCCCCAATACACCTCTTTCGCCGACTATGGGGACGAGCGGACGGCGGTGGACGGCATCGTCTGGCTGCGCCCCATCACCGTCAGCACACCGGGCATCATGTTGAGGAGGATGGGGCTGCTGATCACCTCGGCCGACGACCCGCGGCTGTGGAATTTCAGCGGGAAGCTGGGTGCCGGCTCGCGCGCTGCGCACGTGGCGGTACCACTTAAAAGTTCATTGGAGTTCGACGAGTCGATAGCACACCTGCCGAGGACGCTGCAGGAGTTCCTCACGTTCGGGAAGAAGTTGTACATCACACCCCCCATTTGGGAAATCTGCCCCGACACCTACACCCCCGCCCCCAGGAAAAAGGCAGGGGAGACCGCCAACAAGGACGAGGAGGAATGAACCGCCCGCGCAGCGACCCAGGGCACACCGCTTGACAGGGGTGCGCCTTTGTGTGTTTTTTTTCCGTGTGTAGGGCAATATTTTCCGTGTGCGGGCGTTTATTGTTGGCAAAATAGTAAAGCGATGAAACGACTGATATTTGCCACAAACAACCTCCACAAGCTGGAGGAGGTGCGAGCGGCGCTGGCCGGCCGAGCCGAGGTGGTGTCGCTGGCCGAGGCTGGGCTCGAGGGCGAGATTCCCGAGACGGCGGACACGCTGGAGGGCAATGCGCGGCAGAAGGCCGGTTGGGTGTGGGACAAGATTTGCGAATCGGAAACCCGAAACCGGGAAGCGTACGACGGTGTGTTTGCCGACGACACGGGGCTCGAGGTGGAGGCTTTGGGCGGCGCCCCGGGAGTCTATTCCGCCCGCTATGCCGGTGAGCACTGTTCGTTCGACGACAATATTGACAAGCTGCTTGTGTCCCTCGATGGCGTGGAGAACCGCCGGGCGCGTTTCCGCACGGTCATCTGCCTGATGGAGGATGGCGAGGAACGCCTTTTCGAGGGTGCGGTGGAGGGCCGGATACTGACCGAGCGCTACGGCCAGGGCGGTTTCGGCTACGACCCGGTCTTCATGCCCGACCGCTTCGCGGTGAGTTTCGCCGAGATGCCGCTGGAGGTGAAGAACCGAATCAGCCACCGCGGACGTGCGGTGGAGAAACTGGCGGAGGCGATATGAGGCGGGTGTACCCACTGACGATACAGAGCGGCCTCTCCCAGAGCGACAGCTACATACTGATGCTGGGCGAGGAGGGTACCGGCGTGCAGATTCCCATCTTCATCGGAGCCTTCGAGGCGCAGAGCATCCTGCTGGCGCAGGAGGGGGTGGATACCCGCCGTCCGCTGACCCACCGTCTGATGGGTAACCTTATGGAGGAGTATGCGCTGACGTTGCAGGAGGTAACCATCGACCGCGTGAGCGAGGGCATCTTCTACGCCACGCTGCACGTGAGCGACGGCTTCAACAACAAGCAACTCGACAGCCGCACGTCGGACGCCATCGTGTTGGCGTTGCTCAAGGGATGTCCCATCATGGCGGCCGAGCAGGTGATAGAGGAGGCCGGGGTCAAGATGGAACCCGCCGCCGTGGGCAAGCCCACCCTCGAGACCCTCGAGGCGGAGCTGCGCCGCTGCGAGGAGCGCGAGGACTACGAGCGTGCCGCGGAGATACAGAGGGAGATTGAGGAGGTGAGAAGTAAGAAGTAAGAGGTGAGATTAACCACTAATCATTTCAACGAATGAACTACGACGAGACAGCGGAATACATCAAAGGCCGCATTGCCGGGGCAGGGCTGGGACAGCCCCGTGCGGCTATCGTACTGGGCAGCGGGCTGGGCAAGTTGGGGGAGCGCATCGGGAACGCCTTGGTCTTCCCCTATGCCGAGGTGCCCCACTTCAAAGCCTCCACCGCCGTGGGGCACAAGGGCAACCTCATCGCCGGCACTCTCGGCGGCAAGCCCGTGCTGGCCATGCAGGGGCGTTTCCACTACTACGAGGGCTACACCATGCAGGAGGTTACCTATCCTGTGCGTGTCTTCGCCCGCATGGGCATCAAGACCCTTCTGGTGAGCAACGCCGCCGGCGCGGTGAACCCCGACTACCGGGTGGGCGACCTGATGCTCATCACCGACCATATCAATTTCATGCCCAACCCCCTGGTAGGTCCCAACCTGGACGACTTTGGCCCGCGGTTTCCCGACATGACCGAGGTCTACAGCTCGCGCCTGCGCCAGGCCGCCCACGCCGAGGCCGCGCGGATGGGTCTGCCACTGCGCGAAGGGGTCTATGTGGCCGGCACCGGCCCCACCTACGAGACCCTGGCCGAGTACCGTATGTACCGAGTCATGGGCGGCGACGCCTGCGGCATGTCCACCGTTCCCGAGGTCATCGTGGCGCGCCACTCGGGCATGGAGGTCTTCGGCATGAGTGTCATCACCAACCAGGCCGCCGACCTGGGCAACGGTGTGGTGAACGACGGCGACGACGTGGTACGCGCCGCCGACCAGGCCGCCGACCGCATGACAGAACTGTTTGTGAAACTGTTGAGCGCCAGCGTATGAACGTCTTTCTGGCCAAATTCAAGCAATATGTACTGCCACTGGCCATCCTGCTGGGGTTTCTGCTGCACGACTTCTGCGCCGACGTGAAAGGGTTGGTACCGGTGCTGATATTCACCATCCTGCTGCTCTCCTTTGTGGCGGTGGACATCCGCAAATTGCGCCCCACGCTGTTCGACTTGGGGCTGCTCGTCTACCAAGTGTGTGTGGGTGTGGGCATCTATTTGGCCATCACGCTGCTGGGCGGCGAAAAAATCATAGCCGAAGGGGTGATGATGGGCGCGCTGACGCCGGTGGCGGCCTCTTCCACAGTGGTGGCCTGCATGTTGGGTGCCAACCGCGAGCGGGTTACCACCTTCGCCCTGATGGGCAACCTCTCGATGGCCCTGGTACTGCCAGTTGTATTCACCCTCATAGGCGACCACCCCGAGTACACGCTGGGAACCAGCTATATGCTCATGCTGGCCAAAATCGGCAGTGTGCTGGCTTTGCCGTTCTTCATCGCCCTGATGCTGCAGGTTTGGCTGCCCAAGGTGAACGAGGCTCTGGCGAGGCGCACCAGCTGGAGTTACTATGTATGGGCTGTGGCCCTCTTCCTCACTCTGGGACAGACCATCCACTACATCATCGAGAGCGGCGATGGGCACTGGAACGCCATCCTGTGGCTCAGCGGCCTCTCGCTGCTGTTCTGCGCCTTCCAGTTCTGGCTAGGGCGCAAGTACGGCAAGCGGTTCGACGACATCATTGGAGGCGCGCAGATGATGGGTCAGAAGAACTCCGCTATGGGCATCTGGATGATCAACACTTTTTTGTACTCGCCCCTGTCGTCGGTCTTCATGGCCTTCTACAGCGTGTGGCAGAACCTGTGGAACGCCATCCAGATAGCCATGAGGGAACGGGAGATGAAAAGTAGGGAGGCAAGGCGAGATGATTAGGGCGGCTTTTTTCGACATCGACGGCACACTGTTGAGTTTCGCAACTCACCGCGTCAGCGAGGGTACCGTTCGCGCCTTCGACCGGCTGCATCGTGCCGGTGTACGAACCTTCCTCTCCACCGGCCGTCCGCCGGTGCTGATTCCGCCCATGCCGGTGGCGTTCGATGCCACCATCACCATGAACGGTGGCTTGGTGTATTCCCCCGACCGGGTGCTTTCGCAAAACCCCATTGGCCGTCAGGAGAGCCACTCCTGGCTTGACTATGCCAAGCACCACAGGCTTTGCACCATGGTTTTTACCCGCGACTCGATGTACCTCGCCCAGCCCAACGATTTGGGATTGGCCATCCGGGACCAGTTGGAGTTCACCCTGCCGCCCGTGGCCGACATTGACGACCTGTACGACCTCACTGCCTACCAGATTATTGCCATCACCACGCCCGACCGCGATGCCGAGGTGCAGGCATTGCTCCCCCACTGCCGCCTGCCACGCTGGCACCACCAGTTCACCGACATTGTGGCGGCGGGGAACAGCAAGTCGCACGGCATGGACATCATCTGCCGCCATTTTGGTATCCGACAGGAGGAGACGCTGGCCTTCGGCGACGGCGGCAACGACATTGATATGCTGCAGTGGGCGGGCATAGGCGTGGCTATGGGCAACGCCGCCGACGAGGTGAAGGCAGTGGCCGACATGGTAACCACCGATGTGGACAACGAGGGCATAGAATATGCCATAAACAAGATATTGCAATGAACCATACCCTGGAAGAACAACTCGAAGAAGCCCAGCGACAACTGGATGCCTACCTCGACCTGGCCACCGACCAGGCCGACGACGACACCTTTGTGGCCCGTGGCAACGGATTCTGCGACCGCAAGTACAGCGACGACTTTCTCGAGATGCAGATAGCCCAACTCACCGCCCGCGTGGCCAACCTGCGGCACAAAATCAACGAGCCATGATATTCAACATCCTCCTTGCCTTGATTGTGTTGGGTTCCGTGGTACTCGTCATCATGGAGAACCGCAAGCCCTACATATCCCTTTTTTGGATGGTGCTGCTCACGCTGCTGCCAGGCGTGGGGCTGGTACTCTACCTGCTGCTGGGGAAAGACTATCGCAGCCGCCGCATCATCAAGCCCGCCGAGCAGGCCAAGCTCAATGCCCTGCGCGACAGCGCGGTGGGCGACAGCGCGGTGACGGAGCCGGAGAACGACAAGTACGCCAAGCTTGCCGCCATGATGTACGGCGCCAATGACTCGCCGCTGTTCGACGGCAACCAGGTGCGGATATTCACCGACTTCACACCGATGTTCCAGTCGATGCTGGATGACATTGCGGTGGCAAAGCACTACGTGCACATACAGTTCTATATTGTCGAGGACGACGAGGTGGGTCGCCAGTTGAGTTCGCTGCTGATACGTAAGGCGCAGGAGGGGGTGGATGTGAGGCTGATATTCGACTCGTGGGCGAACCTGTTTGTGAGGGGTCGCTACTATGACCACATGAGGCAAGGGGGGGTGAAGGTGCAGTCGTTCCAAAAGCTGCTGCCCTCGATGCTGACCCGGGAGGTGAATTGCCGTACCCACCGCAAAATAGTCGTGATAGACGGCCACACAGGCTACACGGGCGGAATGAATATAGCGCGCCGCTACCGCGACGGCATTAACCACGGCAACTGGCGAGACACGCAGGTGAGGATTCAGGGACCCGCCGTGTCGCAACTGGAGGTGTCGCTGCTGTCCGACTGGCGCTTCTGTACCAAGGAGCTGCTGGCCGAGCAGCGTTTCTTCCCAGCCATCCGGCCGCATGAGGGGGCGTTGGTGCAGATTGTAACCTCTGGGCCGATGGACGAGTGGAACACTGTGATGCAGGGCATGGTGCAGGTGATAGCGCAGAGTCGGCGGTACCTGTACATACAGACACCCTATTTCATACCTACCCACCCGATACTGCTGGCATTGCGCAACGCGGCACTGGCTGGGGTGGACGTGAGGCTGATGCTGCCGTCAACGGCGGACAGGGGTGCCGTGATGCTCTATGCTTCGCAGTCCTATTTCAGGGATCTGCTGCCTGCGGGGGTGAAAATATACATGTACGACAAGGGCTATCTGCACGCCAAGACCATGGTGTGCGACGACGACTTTGTAACGATAGGGTCGACGAACATTGACCCGAGAAGTCTGGAGCAGAATTTCGAGGTGAATGCTTTCATGTATGACCGCGAGTTGGCGATGCACCAGCGGGACATTTTCCTGGACGACCTCAAGGAATGCATGCGGGTGAATGCCGAGGCGTGGAATCGGCGTCCGGCGTGGCACAAGTTCCGCCAGTCGTTCTCCAGGCTGCTGACCCCGATTTTGTAATGGGAAATGGGGTGGCTACCGTCAGTGGCCGCCCCATTTTTTGCACGGATGTGGACTGCGCTTGTTATGGGATGTTAATGAAGAGGCCGAACTTGATGGGATAGAGTTCTTGGAAGCCGTTCTTCATGGTGGAGAGGGTGGCCGTCTGGAGGTAGAGGCCGAAGTCTTCGTAGGAGAGGGTGGCGCGGAGATCCAGTTTGTAGGGGTTTACGTATTTGTTGGCATTCTGGTCCTTGACAAGTGTGTAGGAGAGGTCTGTGTTGTATTCGCGGCGGATGCCGGTGTGGCTGCCGCCCCAGTGGATGCCGGGGAGTGCGGCGATGGAGAGGTGCCAGTCGTGCCAGAGGTCGAGGCGGAAGGTTACGGGAACCATCACGTAGCGCGTGAGCATACGCGAGGAGCATGCGTCGTTGTTTCCGTCGCCGAAAGCGGTGGGGTTGGGGTCAAGAAGCACTTCGGGGGTGGTGAACTTGTACTTGTCCCAGTCGAGACCAAGGCCGACATAGAGACCTGTGTGGTGGGTGCCGATGAGGGGGTAGTTGATGGAGAGGTGTACGTGGTTGAACGAGGTGCGTACCGAGGCCGCGCCTTCCACGCCAGCAAAGCCGTTCAGTGGGGTGGTACCCCAGTTGTGGAATCCCCAGGCAAAGTTCAGCGCCACGTCGCGATGACGCCAGAAGGAAGGTTTCTTGTTGTCTTCGGACATACGCCTGGCGGCGCGGGCCTCGAGCATTTGCTTCTTGGTTACCTTGGCACACATCATGTTTTCGGCATCGACATTCCGAATGCTGTCGCCGTAGCAGTAGTTCCAGTTGGCGTAAGCGTTTTCGTCACGTGAGATGCTCTGAATGCGGGACTCGAATCCTGGCTCGTATTTCTCCTTTTGGCAGGCGAGGTCAAGGCGGGCATAGTCGTGGGCAAGGAAGTAGAAGTGGTAGCAGGCGAGGATTATGTCGGAACGGATTATCGAATAGTCGTAGGCACTGAGGCGCAGTTCGACAGCCCACATCGAATCGGCCAGCGAGCCGGCGAAGATGGCCGACGAGTAGTCGTTGGTGCTGACGGCGAGTTTCGGCCGCTTGCCGAAGCTGCCGTTGAAGATGATTTGCGAGCGGTCGTCGGCTTTGCGAGCGGTCGTCGGCTACAAAGGTCATTGAGCGGCCGGCGGGCAGGGTGATGGTGGCGTTGGCGTTGTCGCCGATAAGTATGCGGTTGCCCTTGACGGAGGCCACCTGGGTGTTGGTGCTAGAAACGATGGATGCACTCTCGCCCTCGGTTACCATGAGGCGGGCGTAGTCTTCCACGCGTATTTCGTTGATGTGGTCGGGGATGGCCTGCGAGAACTGCTGTGCCTGGAGGGTCAGCGGAACCATGGGGGCGAGGAGGGCCAGGAGGCCGGGAAATATCTTTTTCATAAGGCTGATGGTTTTTAAAGGATGATACCGAATTTGACAGGATAGAGTTCATCGCAGCCGGACTTGAAGGCTGGGAGGGTGGCGGTTTGGAAGTAGAGTCCTACGCCGCGGTACCAGACAGCCACGCGTGCGTCGAGCTTGATGGGGTTGATGTAGGGGTTGACGGAGTAGTCTTTGACGAGGGACTCGGCATCGCCGACGGATGTCTCGCGCCGCAGGCCTGTGTGGCTGCCGCTCCAATGGAGCCCGCCGATGGCTGCGAGGCCGAGCTTCCAGTGGCGTCCCAGGTCGAATATCACCTCGATGGGGAGGATGACATAGCGTGTCAGCAGGCGGCTTTCGCTGGCGGTGGCAGTTCCGTTTTGCAGGTGGTTATGGTCGAAATGGATGTCGCCGCGGTGGAACTTGTACTTGTCCCACTCCAATCCCAGTCCTGCAAAGAGAGCCACGCGGCGTGAGCGCAGCACTGGGTGATTGAGCGCCAATGCCACGTGGTTCAGCGAGGTGCGTACCGCTGCGTCGCCATCGGTGCCGCCGATACCTGTTACGGGTGAGTCGCCCCAGTTGTGGAATCCCCACTGAATGTCGAGGTTGGTATGCCATTGGCTCTTGTTGATTTTCTTGACAATCTTTTGTACCAGGTTGTCAATTTCGTCAGCGTCCATGTTGAGGATGTCGCTGAGGTCGTAGTCGTCGAGGTTGAACTCGGCGGTGTCGGAGGCGCTGTCCACGCTGTCGTGTACATAGTGTACCTCAATGCGATGGGTGGATTCCGTCTGCGCTGCGGCCGCGAGGGGTAGCAGCGCCAGGAGGGCGAGGAGGAATGCTTTGGTGTTCATAATATCTTGGGGTGTTATTTAAGTTTGCTTTTCAAATGATTCGCGCGCTCGCGCAGGGGGACGACTACGGTCTCCTCCAACTGGCGGCTGTCGGGCAGCAGGCGGCTGACGATGCGCCCGCCGAACGACTGCGAGAGGGTTTCGTGGGCAACGTCGTTGGCTGCCAGCAGCAGGTCGCCCCAGTCGGAGGAGTGGTCGTGGGCGATAAGGGAGTGCGAGATGAGCGTGTCGGCCGGTGTGGTCTCTTCCTCATAGGCGATAAGGGTTGAGACCTCGACGACAGGGATTACCTCCATGGGAAGCAGGGTGTCGTGAAGGGCTTGTGGGGTGGAGGAACTAGATGAACTCGTAGGACTGGTGATACTAGTAAGACAGGAAATACTAGAAATGTTTGTGGGACGGGAAGGTTTTGAAACACTGGAAGGGACGGGCTGTGTGGTGGTAATGGGTTGTGGAGCGGGCATCCGGTTCTCGGCCACCACCACGGGTGCCTCCATCCGTTCCATCGTGCCAATGCGTATGGATGGCAGCATCAAGGCCACCACCACGGCGGCCGCTGCGTTCCACCGCAGGAAAGTCGACCAAAGGGGGCGGGATATGTTCTGGTTTCCAAAATTTCCGCCATAGGCGGGGATATTGTAATCCTTCTCCAGCCGTGGTGCCTCGCGGTAGAGCGCCAGCTCCTCGGCAGCCTTGGGATGGTCTTCCAACCATGCCTCGACGGTGGCACACTCTGCATCCGAAAGGTCGCCCTCGGCGTAGTGCAGGAGCCACAGCTCGTAGTTGGTGTTATCTATTGGGTTCATATCCTAGTTGTTTCAATTGTTTTCTCATACTGACTCGGGCACGGAAGAGGTAGACCTGCACCTGCGAGTCGGAGAGCTGGAGGGTGTCGGCGATTTCCTGATAGGAGTAGCCCTCGACGTCGCGCAGCTGGAGGATGGCGCGTTGCACCTCGGGCAGCGTCTGGAGGCTTTGCTCTATGGCCTCGCGGAGGTCGAAGCCCTCGTCGGGCATCACGGTGCTCTCCATTGCAGCCTGCCCGGCGTGCCGCTGCACCACTTTGGCGTGCCGGAGGCTGTGCATCAGCGAGCGG
>CACZLT010000069.1 GCA_902782185.1 uncultured Bacteroidota bacterium
GGTCTCCACGATGCGGTGGGGGTCGAAAATGAGGTGCTTGTTCATGTAGTCGGTGGCGTAGCCGCGCCGCACCTGGTCGGTAATCAGACCCTGTTCGGGAGTGGGGTAGGTGAGACTGTACATCTCAAATCCTACCACGTCGGGGAAACTCACGCCCTGTTTAAGCAGGGTGGCGAGGTGGTTCTGCAGGTCGGGGTGGTGGACAAACTCGTCGGTGTCGCAGACCACCACCCAGTCGGCCTTGCCGCGCGACTGCTTCCAGCAGTGGTTTTTCACGCGCTGGTTCTCCGAGTCGTCAAAGACTCCCTTGATGCCGAACTTGCGCATTTCGGCGTCGGGGCGGGCCTTGACGAGGGTCTCGGACGAGTCGGTAGAGTAGTTGTCGTAGATGGTGAAGTGGGATACGAAGCGGCTGTAGTAGTCGAACACGAAGGGCAGCATGCGCTCCTCGTTCCAGCAGACGCAGTAGTAGTGGACGATGGGCTGCTTGATGCCACGGATTCTCTTGTGGATCCGCAGTTTAAGCATCAGTATGTAGTTCCAAATCAACTGGGTGATGATGTGGAAGTTCTGTCCTTTTTGGAGGACGATGTGGTGTCGTTGTAGCCAGGAGATTTCTTTCTGAACAGGGAGGCTGGTTTCAAGAGAAGTTTGCCCAAGCGGTAGGCTTTGGAGTGGCGCACTTCGTCGGCTTTCTGGTAGCGCCACTGGTAGTGCGACCACATTTCGCGGAAGTATACAATGTCCTGCAGGTAAGGTTGATACAGCTCTTCGTGATTATGGTATAGTTGTCGCAGGAGGATTTGAAGGTTGTTGTCGGCGTCGAGCGAGCGCGACACCTCAAGCACGCGCCAGTGGAAGAGGCGTTCCTGTATGCAATGTACCTGGTCTTCGGGGTGGAGAAAGTAGAGCCAGAAGTCCCAGTCCTCGAAGCCCTTGACCATGTTGGGGTTGTAGCCCTCGGTGCGGTCGAAGTCCTCGCGGCGGTACATGGCGCAGTAGTGCACCATATTGGTCCACAGCAGGGCGTCGAAGCTGTAGTCGGGCAGGTCCCAGTTGCCGGTGCGTATGCCGAAAGTGTCGGCGAGGGTGTAGACGAGCTTCACCTCGGCATGTGCCGAAAGGTAGTCGGCGCAGCGCTCGATGTAGGTGGGCTCGATGGCATCGTCGGCGTCGAGGGCCATGACATAGCGGCCGCTGGACGAGCGGATGCCGTGGTTCCGGGCCACGCTCACGCCGGCATTCTCCTGGTGGATGTAGCGCAGGTTGGGCATTTGGGCCAGATAGGGCTCCACCACCTCGCGCGTGTTGTCGGGCGAGCCGTCGTCGACCACGAGTATTTCCACCGCGGGGTAGGTCTGCTTCTGCATCGATTCGAGGGTGGCGGCCAGGTATTGCGCTTTCCTATAGCAGGGGATGATGACCGAAACGAGGGGTTTTTCCATAGGGGTTTTCTAGGGGAATGGTAGGGGATCTCTAGGGGAATACAAAGGCTCTGGTAGCTTATGGTAGCTTATGGTAGGGTTAGTTTTTTGGGGGCACCTCAATCCATTCAAAACGAGCGGTTTCAATGCCGGCGGGGAATGTTTTGCCCACTTTGTGCCCAATCCAGTGTTTGGGGGCGATGGTGCGCGGCGAGGGGTTCTTCGACAGGTAGGCCGCCCACCAGGCGAAGGTGCTGTTGGAGATGACGGCCACGTCGGCGTGCTGGATGATTTGGAAGTCGACGATGGGCGAGTTGCTCTCGAAACGATAGTTTGCGGGTCCTTCGAAGTCGAGGCGCACACTCTCGATGTCGTCGCTGACGAAGAGCACCTCGTACTGTTCCAGGTTGGGAATCAACGCCAAAGCTTTGCGGTAATAATCCAATGGCAGGCTCACGTCGCGCCCGCCTAAGCCCTCGAATTCCACTTCGGTGTAGTCGGTGCGGCGCAGGTGGACGGCGACCACTTTGTGCATGGCGAAGAACTGGCTGTATTTCTCGTCGAATGCCTTACAGTATTCGGGCTTGATTTCGAAGGCTTTGCGCACTTTCGGCAGGGCGTTCTTGAAGTACACGTCGCCTTGGAAGAAGCCTTCGTGGTAGCCCTGTTGCCCCTCGGGGTCAATCATCACGTAGCCGTCCTGATCACCAATTTTGTCGTGCATGAACCACTTGATAAGTTTCTGGCATACACGGCGGTAGGTGCGCTCGGCCCAGGGGTGGGAGTATACGTAGCGCGTCAAGGGGTCGAGGTGGAAGTAGCCCAGCTTGAAGCCGTATTCATAGCTGCTGGCCCATGGCAGGGTGATGCCGCGGCGCGCGCGGGCAAAGGCGTACTGGAACATCTGGTTCCCCATCTGGCAGAAAAGTGCTACGATACGCATCGGTGGTAGAGGTCTAGGTATTGGCCGGCAATGCGGCTGATGTTGAATCGGTCAAGGGCGTCGCGACGGATGGCCTCGCGGTCGTACTGGCGGGCGAGAGCGGTGTCGAGGGCCTCGGTCAGCGAGTCCACGGTGAAGTCCGGGCAGCGCACACCGTTCTGCTCGGTGATGAGTTCGTCGATGACACCGCAGGGGAATGCCACCACAGGACAGCCGCAGGCCATGGCCTCGACGGGTGTCTGGCCGAAAGACTCCTCGGTGGAGGGGAAGGCGAAAATGTCGCTTGCCGAGTAGGCCAGCGAGAGCAGCCGGGGGTTGCCGATGGGGCCGGTGCCGAAAACGGGGAAGTCGGCCTTCGGCAGCGCACCGCCGCCTACGCAGAGCAGGGCGGCGCTTTGTGGGGCTCGCCTTCTTGTCCTGTGGCAGGCCCAGCACCTCGCGGCAGAAGTTGCGGTCGAGGAGGGCAAAGTCGTCGGGACGAAGGCCGTTGTGGATGATGTCGATGGGGAATTGCGGTGCCAGGGCGTGGTTGTGGTAGAAACGTTCCATTGTGCGCGACAGGGCCACCATGTGGATGTTGTGCTGGCCGGTGTTCAAGGAGTCGCGTTTTATTTTCGCGAAGGGTTCCTCCAGGCCGGAAAACGGTGCTTTCAGCCGCTCGGCCTCGTCGCTGTAGTGGAAGCCGCCGAAGGCAATGTTCTCGTCATGGAAGGTCCAGACGATGGGCTTGCGCACGCGCGTAAAAAAAGAGGGGTAGTCGACGAAGTTCTCCACCCAATGCAGGTGAATCACGTCGGCCTCCTGCACGAGCGGATGCCGCGCGAGGTTGTAGTTGGAGACGGGCATGGTGTAGGCCGCGCCGTACTGGCGGTCGAGCACGGCCATCTGCCGCTCGTAGCGTTCCACCTCCGTGAGGCAGTTGCCTCGGCGGCGCTGTATCTGTTGCCACTTGCGCAGCAGCCTGTTTTTGGGTGGGCGGTAGAGGTTCATGTCGGGCTGGGCTGCAGTTACGTCGGAAGCCGACGAGCGTTTGAAGCGGCACAGGATATGGCTTTCCACGCCCATCTGTAGTAGGGCTTCGTGGATGCGGCGGGTGGCGATGCCGGCGCCGCCGTGGTCCATAGTGGCTATGTGGAGTATTTTCATTGCGGTTGTTTCATCAGACCCCACTGCCGCAGCACTTTCTTTATACGGCGTTTCACCACCGTGGTGAAGGGCAGCTTGGGGTGGTCGGCCCAGTAGTTGTAGAACAGGCGCTGCACCTCGCGGTTGGGGCGCAGGCGCGGTTCGAGGCGCAGGGTGTCCTTCTCGGGGTCGAAGAGCGGCGCTTGGGCGTCCGATGCACCCTCCTCGTTGTAGTGGGTTCCGCTGCCGTCCATGCCGATGTTGCGGGTGAACGAGCGCACGGGGCGGATGCAGTAGCCGTTGTGCTTGTAGATGTGGTAGTCCCAGACGATGTCCCAGGCGTCCACCTTGCCGTCCATCTGTGCCTGCAACAGACCTGCCATACCCTCGCCGCCGCGGTCGAAGCGTTTGACGGCGCGGGGGTTGGAGATGAACTGGCGGAAGTCCTTGACCTCCCAGTCGATGTCGCGCCAGCGGTCGGCCCAGGTGGCCCAGCCCCACGAGCAGGAGCGGTGCACGAGGTAGAGGTCATGCTTGGCGGTGTAGGATTCGGGTAGCTTGATGTCGATGTTCATGCCGCCCACGGTCCAGATGCGCTTGTCGCGCTCGTAGACGTCCAGCGCCCGGTTCATGTAGGGCAGGAACTGCGGGATGGTCTCTATGTCGTCCTCAACCACGATGACGCGGCTGCTGGTGCCGAGCACCTCCGTGATGCCCTCCACCACGTTGCGGAAACAGCCTTTGTTCCGCTCGGCGAAATGGAGTTCCACCTGGGCGAAACCCTCGATGTGGCTCACCACTTGGCGTGTCTCCTCGATACGGCGCATCCCCTCCTCGGAGGTGCCAGGCTTGGCGCCGTCGGCGAAGACGTGGAGCACACTCTCTGCGGCACCCTCGTTGCGGCGCAGGGCCTCCAGGGTGCGACGTGTGTGCTCGGGGCGATTATATACAAAAAGGGCTATTGGAGCGTACATTATAGGGTGTTGATTTTTAGTATCTTGGATGTATCCTCTTCTTCCCTGGTTCTTCCTCTCTAGGGCTGTCGTTTCGCCATGCGTTTGACCCAGTTGAAGGGCTTCAAAATTGTCTTGCCGAGGCGGTAGGCCAGCGAGTTGCGGTTCCCCTCCCACTCGTGCATCACCTTGACGATGATGTTGCGTAGCTCGTCGCGCCAGTCGTCGAGGTTCTTCCGGAGCCACTCGTCCTGCACCACGCTACGCAGCTTAGCTAGGATGATGATGTTCTCCATCATGTTGGGATACCACACGTTGCGGGTCCAAATGCCAGAGCCTTTGCGGAATACCGACATATAGCCCTCTATGCCGGCGATGCGCCCACGATCCATGTAGAGGTGCAGCGTTACCAGGTCCATGCTCACCACCCAACCTACGTCGCGGCGCAGCCTCTCTGCCTCGGTGTTCACGCGTATCATCAGCGTGGTGGTGTGGAGGTAGCCGCCCCAAAGCAGCTGCTTCACGTAGAGACCCTCCTTGGGAGCCGGATTGTCGTGGGGTTCAAACGCCTGCTTGTTTTGGTCGTACTCGCGGAACTGGTGGTAGCAGATCGACACGTCGGGATGCTGCTCCATGAAGTCGGCCTGCCGCTGCAGCTTGTGCGGGTCGCACCACCAGTCGTCGCCCTCGCAGAAAGTGATGTACTTGCCGCGCGCCTCGGGGATGAGGAAAGTAGACCAGATCTCCTTCTTCTGCGAGAACTGGTTCTCTTTCTGAAGGATGGTGCGTATGCGGTCGGGGTAGCGCCCGGCGTACTCGCGTATGATGTCCTGCGAGCCATCCGTCGATGCATCGTCGTGGATGATGATTTCGTAGGGGAACGTCGTCTCCTGCATCACCAGTCCGTCCAGACACTGCCGCAGATACGGCGCCTGGTTGTAGACCACGCAGAGGGCGCTGACAAGGGGGATGTCCATCTAATAAAAGTTACTTTTCAGGTAATTTATGAGTTAGGCGGAGCCAAGAGTATCGGATGCACTGAACGATGTCGTATCGCATTGCACTGAGCCATCGTCCTCCGTACATCCGCCGGTAGGTTTTCATGGAGAAAGGGATGAGTAGCGCTGCCATGTAGTTGTGCAGGTGCTTGTTGCGAGTCGCTATGTAGTTAATGCGTTCTTGGGCGTGGTTGGCAGTCAATAGGGTCTGGATTTCTGTAGTGTCGCAGTTTGGCCATAATTCGCGTATGTGGTCATAATAGGTATACCATTTCGATGCTTTGCCCGCTTCGGGTATCTCAAAGATAGTTTGTCCTCGGTCGTGACGGCGGTAGTCGATGAGGGGCTTGTGTATTACACCAAGTACACCTAGTTCGGTGGCTCGCAGAGCCAAGGCGTAGTCGTGCAGGATGTTTTTTGTACACAATTGGAATGGGTGGGCTTCTTCCAGAAAATTTCTTTTTACTGCCATGGTAGCACCTGTGGCATGGTTGCGGGCTAGGAAACTTTCCAGTTCCATTCCAGCGTGGAACATACGTTGCTCCTCTTTTTGGAAGGTCATCTGGAACAGGTTGCCATATTTTTCTTTGTATTCACCCTCGGAATTGATAATCAGTGCATCGGTGAAGACAACGGAGCAGTCTGGGTGGTATTTGAAATAATCCGTTACCTCAGCCACCTTGTCTAGGTGCCATCGGTCGTCCTGGTCGGAATAGAAGACGATGTCGCCTTGGCAAAGGGCTGTGGCTTTCTTGAAGTTTCCCACAACACCTAAGCCTGCATCATTGCGATGCAGACGAATGGGGACAGTGGATACATCTGCCAAGCGTGCAACAATGGCAACGGTATTGTCGGTGCTTCCATCGTCGCAGACCACAATCTCATCTACAGGCACAGTCTGCTCAAGGATGGAGCGGATTTGCTCCTCAATGTATTTCTCGCCGTTATATGTGCAGAGGGCTACGGAAAGCATTGTCTAATGGCTGTGGCGGAATGGATGGAGAATCCGCTTGCCGAGGCGATATGCTTTGGAAGTGCGGATACGTTGCAGTTCTGTTTTTGTATCGTTCAAATCGCGTAGAATGAGAGGTATAATATTGTAGGTGTCGTCACCAAAAACTAGGCTAGGGGAGAGATTGCGACGCTTGCAGGTGTCGAGTTGCACTTTTAGATTCCAGTATAGGGCTCTGGACCAGTTGTCGCCTTGGGAGATTTGGTTGATGGTGCTGCGGTACTTATAGGTGAGCTTGTCAAGAATAACTATCGGTGCTATCTCCTCCAGTTTGAAATATAGGTCTTGGTCCACGGCAGCCAGGAGGTCGGCACTGATGCCGTCGGTGAGGTCGTAGCATTTCTTCTTGAACGAGGTAAGGTGTTCTGGGCTATAGTCCCGGTGGGAGAAGTAGGTTTGCCCCTCGGGAAGGGTGAGCGTCCGAGATTCTTCGATGATGGATAGGTCTTCGGTGCATTTATAGTACCTAGAAAAAACGCAGGAGCAATCCTGGTGCGTATGGTGTGCCTCAACGTGGTCTTCTAGGGCGTTAGGCAACAATACGTCATCAGCATCAAGGAAGCAGCAGAGTTCGCCTTGTGCCAGTTCTACACACCGACGTTTGGTATAACCGCATCCTTTGTTCTCCGAGTTGTAGTGGATGTGGATGTTTTCTTTCGTTGTGTGATGAGACAGAATATCCCGGGACTTATCGGTGGATCCGTCATCAACAATGATTATCTCCCAGTTTGAGTATGTCTGGGATATGACGCTATTTATTGCATCCTGAATATATTTGCCGTTGTTGTAGTTGGCAATTAAAATTGAGAAAAGAGGGTTTGTGTCCACAGATTTGGTTTAATTTATAGCCAATGTTGTCCAGTGGTTTTGTTTTTTTTGCGGGAAGCATCTATCAGCAACAGGTATCCAATATGCTCGTTAATGGCTCTCACACTGTTGGGCTTGCATCGAATGAATTTCAGTACTTTTTTTCGCTTCAGAGTTGCAATTTCTTTTGGAATATCCCATTCAAAATTGATATTGCCCAGATAAAGTCGTTGTTCGTAGAAGGGGACTTGCCGGGTATTATGGTTTCCACTATCCTGGTCATTAAATCTGTCTTCCCTGTCATGGCATATTGTGCAGTGGGTGTTGACAACTATCTTTAGTCCGTGGTATTGCATTCGTTGACAATAGTTGTCGTCCTCGCCATAGTGGCGAAACAGGGAGGTGTCAAACCCACCAATGGTTTCTAGGCACGACCTGTCCATTAGCCAGGCAGCGGCGTTGATAAAGGGAATCTCGTAGTAGTGTTTTACGGATTGCATGTAGAGGTCAGATGTGAATGTTGGGCCCATGTAGATGGGGAACTTGTAGTCCAAGCCAGAGTACGATCCATTCAGATGAATTGGTGAAGCAATGCCGACATGTTCGTTTTCTTGGAATGTTTTGACCAGTTCGGTCAGTGAATTTGGTTCCATCCAGGCATCCTGGTTGAGGAGGAAAACGTAGTCGGCACCTTCTCTCAACGCTTTTTTGATGCCAATATTATTGGCCTTTGCAAAACCCAGATTCTCTTTTGATTCAATAAGTTGAACCTCGGGGAAGTTTGCCTTGATATAGTTGACGCTATCGTCAGACGAGGCGTTGTCGATGACAATGGTCTCCACCGGCTGCTCCGAATTGCGCAGACTTCCCAAGCACCGGTCGTACCACCGCATGCCATTGTAGGTTACTATGATGGAGAAGATTTTCATAAAGATCTAGATGTTCTGGAAAGAATGATTATGTTCGACAGAATTCTAGACATTCCTTCAGAATCTCTAAATTTTTGTAGCCATATCTGATGGAAGGTTCTAAAATGGCCCCCTCTGCCCACTCATTCCATGCGTTAATGTATATGTATTGATTTTCAGAAGAATGATGAACTTTGGTCCATTGAATAATATCTGTAAGCCACATGCGAAAATCTTCCTCCGAGACCAAAATGCATTGAGCCCCGGTATATCTCCGTCTTGGAGTGTTGTCCCACCCTGGCAAGCAGGATTTGAACACCGAATAATCAACGTCCTGTAAATGTTGCTTCTGAATGAGATAGTCGTGAATTTCCAGAACGCTTATTGGATTATACGGATGAGTTTGCCTGATGGGGTTGTTTCGGCAGTATGGCCACAATGTATTTGGAGGAAAGTCGACTGCTCCCTCAAATCCATATTCCTTGAAAGACACAAATGAATTTCTGTTTGTACTCATTAGATAGAAACCAGGTATCCCATTCAGAATGGCAAGTTCGTTCAGTCTTCTTGCAAATCTTAAAAAAACGTCTTTGTCGAACATTTGTGGATTATAGACAACTAATATTGGGCGTTCGCCAATCTTCTCGTATCGCTTGTCTTTCACAAAAGGAAGAATGTCATCAAAAAAAAGGTCGGCATCACTTTCGTGGAAACTTTGTTCCAAAATTACTTCTTTGTTCCCTCCATCCCATTGTCTCGACCAGTTTTCATTAGCCCAGCAAAAATGAAAGTGAAAGTCAATGTTAGAGTGCAAGAAATATTCCAAAGGCTTTTCTAATACTTTTTTCCCGGAGAACCAATAATAATAGAAACAAAAACCATATACACCATACGCTTGAGCAATTTCTACTTGCCGTTCCATCACTCCAGATTGAAGAATATTATAAAATCCCAGATCGTATGGGAGTTTTGGTTGGTAATGCCCAATAAATTGTGGCACCGCAGCAGCAACATTAGTCCATTCGGTAAACCCTTTTCCATAAGCACTGTCATTTTCAGGAATGGGATGAAATTGTGGTAGATAGAAGGCAAACACCTTTGTATCATCTGTGGCTCGTTCATAGGGCTGTTCCGTAAATGGTACAAATTGCGTTTTATCTGTTCGTATCTCATCAATCCAGGCTATGTATTCCCTGAAGAAAAGAATGGTCTTCCAGCTCCTTTTGGGGAAGGTAATCAGTTTCTTTATTTTCTGAATTAGAGAAAGCATTAGCTATTGGCACTAATTTGGTTAATAAAAAATGAGGAGTTCGTTGCTAGTGCGATTTTGTGGTCATCCAACGTTTAATGTCGTAAGCCATACATTTCGCCCATTTTTTGTTGTAAATGGATTTGTATTTCTTTGCCCGAATAAGTATTGATATAATGCCCTGTTTTTGCGAGATAATTGAGCTTCTCCACCATTGAAAATGAATATATGAGGTGCATTCATTTGTTTCAGGTATTGGTAAGTACCCATGCCATCTTTGATTCATTTCAGGATTGATAAGATTGTTAATGTCAGCCCGGTTGCTGTTAGAAGACCGTCCCAGCCCTTCTGTCTGATTGTCATGCAGTCTGTATTTTATGAGAGGTTGAGAAATGAAACCTGCTTTTTTATGAACTGCTGCCATTAGGAAAATAATAAAGTCATGGTATATCCCCTTTGAGCAGTATTGCAGAAACTGATATTTCCCTTTTATTGCCATTGTAGCACCTGTTGCATAGTTCCAACCGAGGTAGACAAAGGCCAGTTCTGTCCCAATAGAGAAAAAGTCTTGTATTGGTTTGTTGAATCCAACAATGTCAAATAATGTAGAGTCAGATATTTCCCTACTTGAGCAATCAATGATGTCTGCGTTGGTGAAGACAACTTTCTTGTTGGGGTTGTCCTCAAACCACTTGACAATAATCTTCGTTTTGCAAGAATGCCATATATCATCTTGGTCTGAAAGGAAAATAATGTCTCCGTTACACAGATTTACAGCTTTTTGGAAATTGGCACAAACGCCAATATTCTTTTCGTTGCGATAAATACGGATATCTATAGATATGCCCCGTTTAAATGCTTCTATAATATCAATGGTGTTGTCGGTGCTTCCGTCGTCGCAGACCACAATCTCATCGACAGGGATGGTTTGGTTGAGAATGGAATGGAGCTGTTTCTCTATATAGGCCTCTCCGTTATAGGTACAAAGAGCGACAGAAAGCTTCATGTTGTTTAATGACGGTTTTTAAATATGATAGCCATAGTTTCAATCTGAAATATTGCCGTACAAAAAAAGCCATTAAACTCGGGTTTGGGCAAACGGCGATTTTTCTGTATAACTGAAATAGTTGCTCTCTTTTGTCTGATTCATGTAGTTTATTGTAGTAGTAGAAAATTGTGTTTTTGTTTAGAGACAGTCGCTTGCTTTTCCCAGTATCGTGATAAACATACCTGAAATGAGAAGAGTTTCTGACGTTTTCATGATCAGATAAAAAGAATGGGCATTCTAAATGGGTTTTC
>CACZLT010000070.1 GCA_902782185.1 uncultured Bacteroidota bacterium
GCAGGTGTAAAAAGAGAAAAACACTGACAATCTTTTTGATTATCAGTGTTTTCTTTTAGAAATCGGGAAGCGGGTTCCCGTTGGAAGTGGAGCTGGGCGGAGTCGAACCGCCGTCCAAACAAGTAACAAGTGTGCTTTCTACATGCTTATCCGATGGTTGGTTGTCGGGGCTGCTCCGGACAACGGCACCCAAGGCAACCCGTAGCCTCAAAAGTGTTCGCCGACAGGTAGAGGCGTCGTGTCGGCTATTCCGTCTTTATTAGCACCTCCGTGTCAGTAGCCGACGGACGGGGCGGCTGGGAGATGTCTCGTTCCCCCGCCTTGCAGGGGAATTAGGCCGAACTTACTGTTCTTCGGTTAGGCAGCGAGAGCGTAGTTGTTTTCGCCAATTATTGTTTTGCGTCTGTGGTTAAGGCTTCTGGCGCGTCAGCCTGCATGCTTACAAACCCATTATCCTTGCTGTCAAAACCAAGCAGCCCCTTATCCTTAAACCTCAAGCTGTAAACTTTCTTTGTTTGGCGGTCCGGACGAGACTCGAACTCGCGACCCCATGCGTGACAGGCATGTATTCTAACCAAACTGAACTACCGGACCGTTTGAGCTTTCATTCTCGCCGAAAGCGGGTGCAAAAGTACGAACATTTTGGCAACCGGCCAAATATTTTTTGCATTTTGTTTTCAATTTTACCATAAGATTCTGTAAATCAATATGTGTTTTGTAAAAAATATTTTTATGACCTGGATGTGAAAGATCTGCAAAACAGGGTTGCATGGGGTGTATTTTAGGGATTTTTGGGGGGGGGAGGGTGGAAAGAATAGCGAGGGGATGGTTACCAAATGAGAAAAATCCTGCAACATTCTGTGTTGCAGGATCTCCCGAAAGAGGGTGGGAGGAGGGGCTCGAACCCTCGACCTCCAGATCCACAATCTGGCGCTCTAACCAGCTGAACTACGCCCACCATTTGGACGATTTCCTTTCTGTGAAATCGGGTGCAAAGGTACGAACTTTTCCTAAACTGACAAAATTATTTTTATTATTTCATCATATCATTCTGATATACAGTATCTATAAAGGTTCCATCCGATGCGGTATACAATACTGAAGTGGGGGGGCGGGCCGGCTGTTTTTTTCATTTTTCAGCATGCTTTCATGCTCTTTTTCACCACGCCCAGCCTAATTATTCTGAATTATAGAAATTTTTTTTATATCTTTGCACTTTAAAACAAGACTGGAATGGCCAACATAAAATGTTCAATACCAAAAGGTACGCGCGACTTCCTGCCCGTGGAGATGGCGCGCCGCAACTATATTTTCGACACCATACGGTCGGTTTTCAAGACATTTGCCTTTGAGCCGATTGAGACCCCGGCGCTGGAAAACCTCTCGACGCTCATGGGCAAGTACGGCGAGGAGGGCGACAAACTGCTCTTCAAGGTGCTCAACAGCGGAGACTTCATGGAAGGCGTTGATTTTCATGATAGTGCGAACAAGGTAGCGGCTCGCATCTGCGACCGCGGGCTGCGCTATGATCTCACTGTACCCTTCGCGCGCTTCGTGGTGCAGCACCGCGACCAGTTGGCATTCCCCTTTCGCCGCTACCAGCTGCAGCCTGTCTGGCGCGCCGACCGACCACAAAAGGGCAGGTACAGGGAGTTCTACCAGTGCGACGCCGACATGATCGGCTCCACCTCGCTCCTCAACGAGTTGGAACTGGTGCAGATGATTGACATGGTGTTCGGCAAACTGAATATCAACGTGGCGGTGAAGATAAACAACCGCAAGGTGCTGGCCGGCATCGCCGAGATGATCGGGGCGCCGGAGCGGCTGGTGGACATCACGGTGGCCATTGACAAACTGGACAAAATCGGCCTCGACAACGTGCGCAACGAACTGCGGGAGCGCGGCTTGAGCGACGCACAGGTGGCGGCGCTCGACCCCGTCTTCTCGCTCAGCGGCGATGCCTCGCAGAAGCTGGCCTCGCTGGAGCAGCTGTTTGAGAACGTGGAAGTCGGGCAGCGCGGCGTGGCCGAGCTGAAGGAGCTCTTCGGCCACATCGCCGCAGCCGGCATCGGCTGCCGCGTGGAGTTGGACCTCACCCTGGCACGCGGACTGAACTACTACACCGGTGCCATCTTCGAGGTCAAAGCACTGGATGTCAGCATCGGAAGCATCTGCGGCGGAGGCCGCTACGACAATCTCACCGGCATTTTCGGCATGGCCGACGTGAGCGGTGTGGGCATCTCGTTCGGCGCCGACCGCATCTACGACGTGCTGACCGAACTCGACCGCTTCCCCGCCGACCTCTCGCAGGCCGCCCGCATCATGTTCATCAACTTCGGCCCCGCAGAGCAGGCCGTGTGCGTTTCCATCGCCTCGCAACTGCGCAAGGCCGGCATCGCCACCCTCATCTACCCCGAGGCCGCCAAGATGAAGAAGCAGATGGACTATGCCAACCGCCAGGGGGTGCCCTTTGTGGCCTTCGTAGGCGAGAATGAGATGCGCGACAACACCGTAACTCTCAAGAACATGACCGACGGCACACAGGAGACCCTGCCCGTTGAGGCATTGATAGACAAACTGCAATGAAACGTTGGCTACTCATACTGTTAATGGCTGTAGGGAGTGGCGTTACCGCACAAGTAACCGACACACTTGTCCCGATGGACGAACCCGGGCAATGGTCGTTTGAGGCTCCGGGGCCAGACACGGTATACCTTCTCCGTATCGATACGCTGACGGTCTACCGCACCGACTCGGTCTACATCCTGCGCACCGACACCATCGTCCGCCGCGAGGCCGACACCGCAGCCCTCAGCGCCATGAAGGAGAAGGAGAAATTCTACCGCGAAATACTGACCGCAAACGGCGTGGACAAAGAGAAGCTGGAGGCCGAGCGCAACTACTACATCCACATGGTGGACTCGCTGCGCGCCCTGGTGCGCATCGCCGAGCTGGAGAACGTGCGGAAGGAGGAGGCCAACAAATATTTGGCCGAGCGCGCCCGCGCCGCCGAGGAGCGCGTGGCACAGGCAACCAACCGCAAGAAGAAGGTGCGTCCCATCCAAGGCGTGGCCATGCGCTTCTACCGCACCCCCGCCTGGGAAATACGCCTCAACGCCAACAGCGAACGCTATATCGCCAACCGCAACGCCGGCGAGATAGAATTTGACTACGTTACCGGAGCCTCGGTCATGTTGTGGGACCTCACACGCTATTTCAACACCCGCCCGCACTACGACACCATCAATCTGCGCCGCACCCGCTTCGACCAAGAATTCGCCTACGACCTGGGTCTCTATGTTGGTTTTGGCGGCAGCAACCTCTTCAAGAACTTCTACGCCGGCATCAGTTTCCGTTTCGTCGACTTCTTCTATTTCACTGCGGGGTTCAACATCGCTGAATACCAAGTGCTGGCCGACGGCTATTCGCGCGGCGAGGTGCTACTGGCCGGCCAAAGCATCGACGACATCACGGCCAAAGCTTGGCTGCTCAAGCCTTTCATCTCACTCTCCATTGACCTCGACTTTCTTTCGTACATCAAAAAATAATGCCTTATGATATTCAACTCAATCCAATTCGCCCTGTTCCTGCCGCTGGTCTTCCTGCTCTACTGGTTTGTCTTCGACAAATGGATTGCCAAGTCCAAACATCAATTGCGCCTGCAGAACGCCTTCGTCCTCGTGGCCAGCTACGTCTTCTACGGCTGGTGGGACTGGCGCTTCCTCATCCTCATCGCCTTCACCTCGCTCTGCTCCTACCTCAGCGGCATCCTCATGCGCAACATCGCCATCCTCGGCCTGTTCAAGTACTACGACTTCTTCGCCACCGAGTTCGCACGCCTCTTCGGCCTCGAGGGCGACAAGCTGCTGCTGCACCTCATCCTGCCCGTCGGCATCTCGTTCTACACCTTCCAGGCCCTGTCGTACTCCATCGACATCTACCGACAGAAGATGCAGCCCACGCGCGACGCCGTGGCTTTCTTCGCCTACATCGCCTTCTTCCCCCAGCTGGTGGCAGGTCCCATCGAGCGCGCCACCAACCTGCTGCCCCAGTTCCAGCGCAGGCGCGAGTTCGACTACCAGACCGCCCTCGACGGCGCTCGACAGATCCTCTGGGGTCTGTTCAAGAAGATGGTCGTGGCCGACACCTGTGCCACCTACGTCGACATGGCCTTCGGCGCACCGGCCGCCGGCAGCGTCAAGCTGATGGGCGCCGTATTCTTCACCTTCCAGATCTACGGCGACTTTTCGGGCTACTCCGACATCGCCATCGGTACCGCCAAGCTCTTCGGCATCAAGCTGATGCGCAACTTCGCCAACCCCTACTTCAGCCGCGACATCGCCGAGTTCTGGCGCCGCTGGCACATCAGCCTTACCACGTGGTTCCGCGACTACATCTACATCCCCCTCGGCGGCAGCCGTACCACCAAGTTCAAGGTCATCCGCAACACCTTCATCATCTTCCTCGTCAGCGGCTTCTGGCACGGCGCCAACTGGACCTTCATCGCCTGGGGGCTCTACCACGCCGCCCTCTTCATGCCGCTGATCCTCCTGGGCAAGAACCGCAAATACACCGATGTCGTCGCCACCGGCCGCTGGCTGCCCTCGGTAAAGGAGCTGGGGCAGATGCTGCTCACCTTCATGCTGGCGGTCATCGGCTGGGTCATCTTCCGTGCCACCGGCATCCCCAGCGCCATAGGCTACTTCAAGAGCATGCTCTCGCTGGAGACCCTCACCGGCTTCTACAAGATATTCTGCGAGTGGACCATGCTGCCCGTGGGCATCATGCTGCTGGTCGAATGGCTCAACCGCCAGGGCGAACACGGCCTGCAGGGCTTCGACCGCGTGGTGCGCAGCCGCTGGGCGCGCTACTTCCTCTACGCCCTCGCCTTCGTGGCCGTCATCTTCTTCCGCGGCGACTACGCCGAGTTCATCTACTTCCAGTTCTAGGCGAATGAGGTTCTTTCTGCGAGACTGCATTATGGTGATTGCCTTGGTGGGCAGCGTACTCTTTCTGCTGCCCAAACCGCCAGTGTACAACAACAATATCGGTTACAAGCATCACTATATCGTGCAGCACGCAGATGGCATCAAGACTCTGATAATCGGGCATTCCCACTTTGAGAATGGACTTAATCCCCACGAATTGGGCGATAGCGCATTCAACCTTGCCTCGGCCGGACGACCCTACCACTATGATGTCCTAATCCTGAAAGAATACCTTCCAACCCTGCCCAACGTCAGAACCGTACTCTTCCCGCTACGCTACCGACTGTCGGACAGCGACTTCTTCAAGAAACGGTTCCAGCAAGGGCTATTCGAGGACTATTACTTTGGGTGGGATATGATGCCTCCGGAAACCTATGCAAACAATTTCAAGAGACCCGTAAAATTCATTCCCCACTTCAGGAAATACAAGAAAGACAGGTATACTGTAGATTCGCTTGGATACGAATCAGCCCAGATAACACCGCAGCCTATGACGGAGATTGAAGCCACAACCCTCTCCTCGCAGTCGGAATTCGGTATGGCAATCCTCTATCTGGAAGTGATGGCAGAAATTTGCGCTAGACAAGGAGTCCGATTTATCGTGCTAGCATGCCCGCAAAGCGACCTGTTTCTCCAGTATGTAACATCCGATGGAATAGAAAACATGGACTGGGTGATTGCAAAGGCAAGTGAGCAGTACCCCATAGAATACGGCAATTATATGTCCGACAGCGCCTTCCGGGCTGATACCCTTTATCGCGACTGGACGCACCTCAACCACACTGGCGCCACCCTATTCGCGCAACGCGTGAAACAAGACTTCGGGATATGAAACACTTCTTGCAGGACATATTGATAACTTTGGCACTGGGTGTTGGAATGGTAGTCTTGTGCATGCCCTTGTTGAAGTTGCATGCCCAGCAGGCCGACAACGAGCATACCGAGAAAAGAGACTACTTGGAAAGCCACCTAGACGACATAGCCATATTGATCGCTGGGCACTCACAGTCGGAAAGCGGCACAGACCCTTGGGTGTTCGACAGCGCATATAACATGGCCATCACCGCCCGCATTAGCCATTACGACGCAGAGCTGCTGGTAAAATACGTGCCGCGTATGCCCAACCTCAAGGCGGTAATCTATCCCCTCATCTGCGAGTACGAGCCAGGGACGGTATTCCTCAAGGACGACTGGCGGGAGAACAATCTATACAATTACAGGTTCTACTGGGGCATTGACGAGGCACCGATGCTTATGGATCGGAGCAACCTATTCCAGCATACATACGAAACAGTCTCACGCCTGCTATCTCTCCAGTCGGGACGCAGAACCACTGATTACGATTCCCTGGGGTTCTTTTCCTTGGGAGACAATGTGTCCGACGGTAACAATGTCTACGATGCACCCGGATGCGAGCCACTGGTCACCGAATCGTTACTGAAGATGGTCAAGGTGTGCAACGAGCATGGAGTGCGGCTAATAGTGGTTACCATGCCATGCAACAGTACCTATCGCGCCAACCACACCGACTGCGACAGCCGCCTGCAAAAGCTGATGAACGATATAGCCACAGAATATCCTGCGGTAGAATATCACTGTTACCTCAACGATGAGCAATTCGGAGACTCTCTCTTTTCCGACCAGACCCACCTGAACCACAAAGGCGCTACGGCATTCGCTCGGCGCATAAAACAAGACTTCGACCTATGAGACCCTTCCTGAAAGACATACTGTGCGTGCTCCTGCTGGGTTGCGTGATTGTGGTGCCCTGCGAGGTGTGGATGTCATCTCGGCACCACGCCCTGAAGACCCAGCATGCCTTCCTGGAGGCCTACCCTTCCAGGGTGAAGACCCTCATCCTTGGGCATTCGCAGACGGCGGCCGGCGTTGACCCAGCGCTGCTGGGCGACTCCGCCTACAACCTCTCCACCCAGGGACGCATCATCCACTTCGACGCACTGCTCCTACAGCGGTACATCGACCGAATGGAGAACCTGCAAACCGTGGTCTACCCTATGCACTATTCTTTCTCGGGAGCCATGCGTTTCTTCTCTCATAACGGCAATCGCGAATCCATCGTGCACGACCACGTGCGCTACCTGCATCTCTTTTCCTGCCGCTATCCGCTGCTGAGCCTGATGTCCTATTCCGAATTCCTGAGCGGCAACATACGGCTCGGCAATGCCGAAGAAGTCATCAAGAAGAGTGCCTGGCACGGGGGGGGGGGGGCTGGCATCCAATCCGCTGGGCTATGCGCCGCTGGAGGGACACGCCGACTGGCGCAACGATTACGACCTCATCCAAACACGGCAGGAGGAATTCGCCGATGACCTGACCACCATAGCACACATCTGCGCCGACCGCGGCATCCGTTTTGTAGTCATCACCTGCCCCTTTACCGACGAGGCACTGGACAAAATCACACCCGAAAGGTTGCAAAACCTGCAACAGGTCATCGATAGGGTGCAATCGCGATACCCCGAAGTAGAATGGTTTAACTACCTGGCCGACGAGCAGTTTCGCCATGACACGGCACTCTTTTACGACTGGAGCCACCTGAACAGTGCAGGCGCCGAGGTGTTCACAAAACGAGTGAAGGAGGACTTGGCGCTATGAAAGAAAAAAGCACCGACAGTATACTAATTTCTCCTGACCTTCGTTACGTCTAAAAAACAACAGTTTGCACCACATGGAACTCAAACCCGCCCTCAAAGACCTCGTCTTCAACAAGAGCCAGCTCAAGCAGACCGTCTTCCAGTCCACCAAGGACGCCTTCGAACTCTTCCGCACCTCCACCCGCGAACTCATCCAGCAGTTCCAGCAGGCCTGCCGCGACGAGGGCCGGCAGGTGGCCTTCGAGTTCACCGACCGCGGCGACTTCGAGTTCGAGGTCAAGTTCGCCGGCGACATACTGCTGTTCATGATGCACACCAACGTCTTCGAGTTCTCGCGCGACCACCAGGTGATGAAGACACCCTACGTGCGCGACGACCCCAAGCGCTCCTACTGCGGTGTCATCCACATCTACAACTTCCTGGCCGACAGCTTCGCCTACCAGCGCGAGAACGACCTCGGATACATGATCGGCCGCCTCTTCGTCAACCACGAGAAGCACTACTTCATCGAAGGCAAGCGCGAGTTGGGCATGCTCTACACCAACTTCAACACCTCGGTCATCACCCCCGACACCGTCCTGGGAATCATCGAATCGGCCATCGAGTACACCACCAATTTTGACCTTCTAACCCCCCCGTACGACGAAGTGAAGCTGGTCTCCGTGGGTGAAATGCGCACCAATTTTGACAAAAAAATGCTTGTTACTGGGAAGCGTTTAGGGTTTCGTTTCCAGGCAGATAGCGAATAATTGAGACTTTTTATCAACCAGCCGTGGTGAAAAATATTTTGCCATGTCGGAAAATGTTCGTACTTTTGCACCCGCTTTTGAACGAAAAAAAAGCAGTGGAAACACCCATGCCGCGTTCGTCTAGTTGGCCCAGGACGTAAGATTTTCATTCTTAAAATCGCGGGTTCGAATCCCGCACGCGGTACAATATAATAAATAAAGAATAGAACAAGTAACAATTTATGGCACACCACAAGTCTGCAAAAAAGAGAATTCGCTCCAACGAAAAGAAGAGAGTCGAGAACCGTTACTACGCCAAGACCATGCGCAACGCCCTGCGCGACTTCCGCGCCTTGGAAGACAAAGCCCAGGCCACGGAGCGCCTCCCCAAGATGATTTCCATCATCGACAAGCTGGCCAAGCGTTCGGTCATCCACAAGAACAAGGCTTCCAATCTCAAATCCAAGCTCATGCGCAAAGTCAACGCCATGTAGTCTCTTGAGCGGAAATTACAGAGGCGGCCATCATCGGTGATGATGGCCGCCTCTATATTTGTCCCCCTATTCGGGGAGGGTGATTTCCTTGAAGCGGCGCTGGCGCTGCTGCCACCGCTCGCGGGCATACTGCTGCATGTCGGCCACCTGGTCGCTCTCGTCGATAATCTCGAGGCCGAAGATGGTCTCGATCACGTCCTCGAGGGTGATGATGCCCTGGAAGGTGCCGAACTCGTCGATGATGCCCGCTATCTGCTCCTTGTGGCGGAGCAGGTTGTCCCATATCTCGGCCACCGACATCTCATCGTTGAACAGCGGTATGGTGCGCTTGATCTGGCCGAGGGTGGTGGCGAAGTGATCCTCGGCCAGCTGCTCCAGTGCCTCGCTGCGCAGGACGTAGCCGGTGATGAAGTCCTCCTCGTCGGCGTAGACCGGGATGCGCGAGAAGTGGGAGTACTCGGGCTGACGGTAGAAGTCGCGCAGGGTCATGCTCTCGGGTGCGGTGGCGGCCACCACGCGCGGCGTCATCACGTCGTATGCCTTGACGGAGGAGAGCTTGATGACGTTCTGGATAATCTTGTTCTCGTCGCGATCGATGACACCTTCGTCCTCGCCCATGTCGGCCATGGCGGCCACCTCCTCGCGGCTGACCACGGCTTCCTCCTCGTCGCGCGGCGCGATGAGGCGGGTGAGCCACTGGATGAGCACCACCACGGGGTAGAGGATGAGGATGAGGGCGCGGATGGTCTGCGCGGTGAAGGTCATGAGGCGGCGCCACTGGGTGGTGCCGATGGTCTTGGGGATGATTTCGGAGAAGACGAGGATGAGGATGGTGGTAACTGCCGAGACAAGGCCGAACCAGTGGCTTCCGAAGACCTCGGTGGCCTGCTTGCCCACGCCAGCGGCACCCACGGTGTTGGCGATGGTGTTGAGCGCCAGGATGGCGGCGATGGCTTGGGCGTTGTCCTGTTTGTAGCGTTTGAAGAGTGGTGCTGACCGGTCGCCTTCGTCCTCGCGCATGGAAATATAGGAGAGGGGGGTGGACATGAGTACTGACTCCAGGATGGAGCACAGGAACGAGATGAGCATCGCACCCAGCAGAAATACAAGCAGTAGCGTCATTTCTTCATTGATAAATTCGGGTGCAAAGATACGAAGGTTTTGGGAGGTGGCAAAATTTTTGTTTTCGGAGGGGAGTTCTGCAAGGGGTGGACAGGTACTCCCTAGGTACTCTCTAGGTACTCTCTTAATGAATACATAAACAAAAGTGCGCTATGGGACGATATAGGTTCACAGGGAACCACCCTCTTGCGGGGGCGGCGTGTCCCTACTGTTAAATTTTCATGCATCTGCATGTGATTCCGTTTTTTTTCGTATCTTTGCATCCCGAAAATGGACAAAGGACTGGTCATACGAACCACCGGCAGTTGGTACCGGGTGCTGTGCGACGACGGCTTGACAATCGACTGCCGCCTGCGCGGCAACTACCGCCTGCGCGGCAACAAGCAGACCAACCCCGTGGCCGTGGGCGACCGTGCGCTGTTCGACAGGCAGGAGGACGGCACCGGCGTCATCCACGAGGTGGAGGAACGCCGCAACTACATCGTGCGCCGCGCCACCAAGCTGTCGAAGCAGACCCACGTCATCGCCGCCAACATCGACCTGCTGTGCGTGGTGGCCACCATGGGGCTGCCGCGCACCTCGACCGGCTTTATCGACCGCCTGCTGGTAACAGCCGAAGCCTACCACATCCCCGCCTGCCTGATATTCAACAAGGTGGACCTCTATGACGAGGAGCTGTGGGAGGTACAACGCGAGTTGAGCGGCCTTTACCGCAGCGCGGGCTACCCCGTGCTGGAGGTCTCCGCCCTGACAGGCGAGGGTATCGACACCGTGCGCCAGGCAATTGCCGGCAAGACGGTGCTCTTCAGCGGCCACAGCGGCGTGGGCAAGAGCGCGCTGCTCAACGCCGTCTGCCCCGGACTTAACCTCCGCGTGGGCGAACTCTCCGACTGGAGCCTCAAAGGGAAGCACACCACCACCTTCGCCGAGATTTTCCCGCTCGGCGACGGCCGCCTCATAGACACCCCGGGCATCAAGGAGTTCGGCATGGTGGACTTCACGGAGCAGGAATTGTCGCACTTCTTTCCCGAGATGCGGGGCATACTGCCAGATTGCCACTTCGCCAACTGCACCCACCGCCACGAGCCGGGCTGCGCAATAAAAAAGGCCGTCGAGGACGGCCTTGTAAGCGAAGAGCGCTATCAGAACTATCTGAATATTCTGGAAACTATTTCTTCAGGAATTTGAAGTCCTTGCCCAGGTAGTAGGCCTGGTCGCCGAGACCCTCCTCGATGCGCATCAGCTGGTTGTACTTGCAGATGCGGTCGGTGCGGCTGGCGGAGCCTGTCTTGATGAGGCCGGTGTTGAGGGCCACCACGAGGTCGGCGATGGTGGTGTCCTCGGTCTCGCCGCTGCGGTGGCTGATGATGGCGGTCATCTGGTTGCGCATGGCGAGGTTGACGGCGTCGATGGTCCTTGTCCAGGCCCATCTGCAGGCGCTGCACGTTGGTGACGAAGAGGTCGTCGCCCACCAGCTGGCAGCGGTCGCCGATCGAGTCGGTGTGCAGCTTCCAGCCGTCCCAGTCGTCCTCGGCCATGCCGTCCTCGATGCTGATGACGGGGTACTTGCCGACCCAGTCCTTCCAGAAGTCGCTCATCTGGGCGGGGGTGAGCTTGTCGCCCGTGCTCCACTTGAGGTGGTACATGTTCTCGTCCTGCAGGTAGAACTCGCTGGCGGCGGCGTCGAGGGCGATGAAGATGTCCTCGCCGGGGCGGTAGCCGGCCTTCTCGATGGCCTGGAGGATGCAGGTGAGCGCCTCCTCGTTGGAGCCGAGGTTGGGGGCGAAGCCGCCCTCGTCGCCCACGTTGGTGGACAGGCCCTTGCCCTTGAGCACGGTGCGGAGGTTGTGGAACACCTCGGCACCCATGCGCAGCGCCTCGCTGAAAGTGGGGGCGCCGACGGGCATGATCATGAACTCCTGGAAGTCGATGCTGTTGTCGGCGTGGGAACCGCCGTTGAGGATGTTCATCATGGGGATGGGGAGGGTGCAGCCGCCCACGCCGCCGAGGTAGCGGTAGAGCTCCTGCCCGCTCTCCTGCGCGGCGGCCTTGGCCACGGCGAGGCTGACGCCCAGAATGGCATTGGCGCCGAGGCGCGACTTGTTCTCCGTGCCGTCGAGCTCAATCATCTTCATGTCGATGGCCTTCTGCTCGCTGGTGAACATGCCCTGCAGCTCCTCGTTGAGGACATTGTTGACGTTGTTGACGGCCTGCATGACGCTCTTGCCGAGGTACATGCTCTTGTCGCCGTCGCGCAGCTCGCAGGCCTCGTGCACACCCGTCGAGGCGCCGCTGGGCACAGCGGCGCGCCCTATGGCACCCTGGTCGGTATAGACGTCAACTTCGACTGTGGGGTTGCCGCGCGAGTCAAGAATTTGGCGGCCACGTATTCCTATTATCTGGCTCATAATATGTTATGTTTTTTGTTATTATTGTATTGAACGTGCAAAGATACGAAAAAAAAACAACACACAAAGCCATCTGTGGAAAAAATAATTTCGCCTCAACGGAAACAGTGCTGTTTTAGAGATATCTACACAAACCTTCCCCAACAAAACCGAGAGGAATCGCAGCGAGGGTGAAAAAGAGTCCCGCGTCCACTGATTTGCGGATGCGGGACATGAGGGAGTAATGGATGAAACGGCCTTAATTCTTGGAACTGCGTTCAAAGTAAACCACAAAATTCTCCGACTTTTCGATTTTAAAAGTATGAGGATTCTCATAGATACTTTTGTTCCAACTCTTGAACCGGTATCCGTCATAAGGGATGGCCTCAATTCTGCACATGGGCTGATTTCCTTCCATGTAAACGAAAAGTCCGGCGTATCCCTGGCTGTAATTGTCTGAACGTGTCGTAATGACATATCCATTGATATTTTGCTGACGGAGCAAGTCATCCATGTCAATCTCGCACGAAGCCATCGCGAGACTGCCAAACAGGATGGCTGCTGCAATCCGTAAACGATGAAATCTCTTCATATCGGACGTGGCTATTTATGCGGGTACAAACGGAAGTTATAGCCTATCGACCAAGCAATACCCCCTTTCATGTACATACCTGGAGTGAAGATATAGCCCACCTGGAAATCCCAATCCTTCCACGTAAAGCCTGCCAACGCCCGTGCGAAGAAATAAGAGAACGAGTAGAGTCCCACCTGCAATGTGGCCATTGGCGTGAACTTCTTGTCAAAGAAATAGTAGCTTGCATCAACATTAAAACATATACCACCTTTGATTTTAGCCGATTCAGTGGCATACAATCCCCATCCCGGGCCTGCCGACACAGAAAGGTTGGGGTTGATTTGACGTCCGAAATTGAGAAAGAATCCTGTTTCGGGACGTAGAAACCATCCGTTTCCGCGTGTGTACCCGGATGTTTCTTGGCCATGTACACAGAAAACCATGACGAGTGCGGTGGCCAATAGCATAACTTTTCTCATTTTTCTATTCACTAATACGTGTCGTGCGCAACTTCTAACGGCGGTGATTCCCGTAAACGCCAGGTGTGTTTGAATGTAATGGTCGAGAGTATATAAAAAAGAAGCGCGGGAATCTGTCTCGTTGCTTATCCCGCTGCTGAGGCTCTCGCATTGCCCATTAGAACAGAACAAGCAATGCCAAAGCCCACGCATTATGATATACTGTAGTGTATACCAAACCATGGACGTGAAACATTGCGTCATTGCGGTTCTAATATTTTGAATTTGCGAGATTCAGCAGCCGCAGATAAACGCTGTTACAACGTCTTTCTTATATGTCTTGCCGCCTCCTACGGGACTAATCCCGTTCGCGTAATCCTTTCAGATGCCCTTCGGACATCCTCCCTCTCGAAAGGTCTTGACGATGCGGAAACGACAATGCAAAATTACGAACTTTTTTCCATACGGCCAAAAATAATTTTTCTCCGCGCAATTCTGCCACCGGCCCGGATATGGTTGAACTGGCGGGAAACAGGGTTCCGGGAATGCAAAAAAGCCCCCTGAAAAAGGGGGCTTGAGATTGTTGAACCACGCACGGGAGGGTTACTCGGCCTTGGGGGCTTCCTCGGCGGCGGGAGCCTCGACCACGGGAGCCTCGGCGACAGGAACTTCGGCGGCGGGAGCGGCCTCGGCTTTCTTGGCGCGGGAGCGGCGGGTGGTCTTGACCTTCTTGGACTCTTTGAGCATGTTCTCGTTGTAGTCGACAAGCTCAATGATGGCCATCTCGGAGTTGTCGCCGTGGCGGATGCCAGTCTTCAGGATGCGGGTGTAGCCACCGGGGCGGTTGGCGACCTTCTGCGATATTTCGCGGAAGAGTTCGTTGACGGCCTCTTTGCTGTGGAGGTAGCTGAAGACGATGCGGCGGTTGTGGGTGGTGTCTTCCTTCGAGCGGTTGATGATGGGCTCGACATATACGCGGAGCGCTTTGGCTTTGGCCACGGTGGTCTCAATGCGCTTGTGCATGATGAGCGAGGTGGCCATGTTGGAGAGCATAGCGACGCGATGGGCGTGGGTACGCGACAGATGATTTACTTTGCAACCGTGTCTCATATTGTTTTCTTATTCTTTATCAAGTTTATACTTTGCAACGTTCATGCCGAATTCGAGGTTCTTGGAG
>CACZLT010000071.1 GCA_902782185.1 uncultured Bacteroidota bacterium
ACCTTCACCATGACCTTCAGCAGCTACGAGCTCGTCCCCGCCGACGTCCAGCAGGCCCTCCTCAAGGCCTACGAGGAAGCCGCCAACGAGGAAGAGTAATTTCTTGTTCCGCGTGGTGCCAGTTGCATCCTATGGAAGCAACGTTTCAAGCCCCGCAGCAACTACATCAAAGGGTGTCCCCAGAGGATGCCCTTTTTCTTTTACGCCATTTTTCTTATAGGGAATCATTGTTTCTTTATAACGCCATTTTTTCATTTTCTTTTATTGGTGTCCGATAAAAACAGCAAAAGGGCATGCGAAGCAATTTCGAAGGGCTTTCTATCAAGAAGGGTTCCTGTTTACCTCCCCCTCTCCCCTACCATAGATTTGGATAGTACGAAGAGAGGAAGAAGAGGATACATTCTATTTACTGAAAATCAACGAGTCCAACATCTATGGTATTGGACTCGTTTTTGGTTTTTTTGCGAAAAATCACACAACTGTTCAGAAAGCGAACAGCATACTGTTGATCAGAATTTTACTATATCTATCAGCCGTACCCCGTCGAGCCACACGGCGATGCAGCCTACGGCACCCAGGTCGCCGGCCTCGTTCCAGTCGGCGATCGGCTGCAGAGTGCGGGCATCCACCACCTCGAAATACTCCGGTTCGAAGCGCAATCCGTTGGGCTGTGGGTTGATTTCGTGGAAGGTGGCCAGTGTGTCAAGCACCCACTCCTTCACGTCGTCCACCTCCTCGTACTCCGCCATTTCGGCCGCCTGCTCCAAGGTGGCGTTGATTACCGGAGCGATGGCGCGTGCCTCGGGCGAGAGGCGCATGTTGCGGCTGGAGAGGGCCAGGCCGTCGGCGGCGCGCACTATGGGGCAGGGCACCAGTTCGATGGGGTACTGTATCTGCTCCAGCAGGGCACGTATGACGGCAATCTGCTGGTAGTCCTTCTCGCCGAAGTAGGCGCGAGTGGGCTGCGCCAGGTCGAAGAGGCGGCGCACCACCACGGCCACGCCGTTGAAGTGGCCCGGGCGCCGCGGCCCCTCCATCACCTCCTCCACGAGGCCGAAGCGGTACTGATCCTTGGGCTCGCCGTCGGGGTACATCTCCTCCACCGTCGGTGCAAAAGCAATCACCTTGCCCTCCGCCCCCTCGAGGGTGCCGATGAGCTTGAGGTCGGCCTCCAGTGTGCGGGGATATTTCTCGAGGTCCTCCTTGTTGTTGAACTGTATGGGGTTCACAAAAAGGGAGACAACCACCATGTCGTTCTCGCCGATGGCGCGCTCGATGAGCGAGAGGTGCCCCTCGTGCAGGGCGCCCATGGTGGGCACCAGGCCTATGGTGAGGCCGTCGGCCTTGGCTTTCTTCACCGCCGACAGCAGTTCGTCGGCCTTAAAAATCTGTTTCATATCGGTTAATCTTTGATTTCTTCGTATGGGGTGAAGCCCTCGTCGTCGGTGTCGCTTTCGGGAGCCTGCGGTTTCTCGGTGAAGTTGCGCCGGTTGATGTATCGGTTGGGCCACTCGAGGAGGTAGTTCACGCCGGTGAGCACCAGGCTGAAAAGGAGGGCGGACCAAAAGCTGTCCACGTAGAATCCGCTCACCAATCCCGAGGCCAGCAGGATGACCACGGCGTTGATGACGAAGAGGAACAACCCCAGGGTAACCACCGTTGCCGGCAGGGTGATGACGATAAGCACCGGGCGCAGCAGGTTGTTCAGCAGCGAGATAACGATAGCCGTAAGAAATACCGACCACACGGATTCAACCCTGATGCCGGGGAGCAGCCAGGCTCCGACAATGACGGCGATGGAGAGCAGCATGAGGCGCATCAGGCATCCGCTGCGCTGGGTGTAGAAACTCTCGCTCATAAGTCCACCATTCCTTTGCCTTGCCGCACCAGTTCGATGCCGTCGGAGCAGTCGATTACGGTGGATGGGGCGGGGTCGGCCAGGCCGCCGTCCACCACCACGTCGACCCTGTTACCGAAGCGGTCGTGTATAAGCTCGGGGTCGGTATAGTTTTCCGGCTCGTCCTCCTCGCCCAGCGGACGGACGGAGGTGCAGATGAGAGGGGTGCCCACCTCCTCGATGATGGCGCGCGTGATGTCATTCTCCGGCACACGGATGCCGATGGTGTGGTTGGCGTTCTGGAAGTTGCGGGGCACCGTGCCGGCGGCCTCCATGATGAAGGTGAAGGGGCCGGGGAGGCACTGCTTGAGGAGGGCGAAGGTGTCGCGGTCGATGGAGCGGTAGTATTCCGAGGCTTGGCTCAACGAGGCGCAGAGCATCGAGTACTTGGCCTGCTTGAGTTTGAAGCCCTTGAGCTGGGCAATGCTCTCGGCGGCGCGCTTGTGTTCCATCGAGCAGGCGAAACAGTAGAGCGTATCGGTGGGCAGGATGGCCACGCCGCCCTCGCGCAGGATGTCGGCTACCCGCCTGACCTCGCGAACGTTAGGGTTGCCATTATAGAGTTTCAGTATCATACTTCCAGTTGGATTTCGGGGTGCAAAATTACGAAACTTTCGCCAAACGGCGGAAATTTTTCTGCGGACGGGGCCGAGGTGGAGGGTATTCCCTAGATACTCTCTAGGTACTCTCTTAATGAATACATAAACTCTGGCGCGATATGGGACGATATGGTCTCATGGCGCGCCATGCCCCCTGTGGGTGGGTTCCGGATCAAGAAACGCATTTTTGAAAAAAAACACCTCCTTTCTTGCGCGGACGGAAAAAAAGTTCGTATTTTTGCAGAAACGCCGCTATCCAATATATCATGCGTAAAATGCTGAATATCAACATACTACCCCCCGCATATCCTCATTTGCACGGGTTGGCGGGTCGCGTTCCCGGGCGGCTGACGTTCCCGGGGTGCGCCACGGCGCTCCGCCTGCTGGCGTTTCTCTCGGTTTTCCCTTTTTCCATCTCGGCGCAGAACGCCAACGAGGTCTGGCTTGACGACCGCGAGCCGCACTCCTGGAGCTACTACAGCGACCCGGCGTGCCCCATCCACAGCCTGAATCCCGCCGATGTGAAAATCACCTACTACGGCTACGGCGCGCGGACGATGTACTCCTCCAGCGCGCCCGCCCCGACGGGAGCGCCGGACGTGGACGTGGCGGCCGGCGCGGTGGGCATCGGGATCGACGTGCCGGGGAAGAACACCTATGTCTACCTGAAGACCCTGGAGCGCGTGAACGGGGAGGAGGCCGGGAGCATGGAGGCCGCCGACGGCACCTGTTTCTACCGTTTGATTCCCAATCCCTATTCGCTGCGCCCCACCCACGGCAGCGGCGACACGCGCTGGCGCGGCTTTTACAAATGGAGGCTCAAGCGGCTGGTGGGCGGCGGCATCTACAGCGACTCGGCGGCGGCACAGCCGGTGGCCGTGGGCGACATGCTGGATGCAGAGGACACGCTCTTCTTTCTGCCTGCGGCGGAGTACGGCATGGAGGCGGACTTCGAGGCCGTCTGGGCGCGCGCCTTTGTCTGCACCGACCTGGTGGGGTTCGACACCCTGTCCGACTACGCCACCGGCACCAACGCCTACGAGCGCAATTTCGTGGTCATCCGGCGCGACACGCTGGTTACCACCTGGAGCCGCCAAAGCGGCGCCTTCGGGCGGGAGCTGACGGTAACCGCCGTCTATCCCGACGGAACCGACGGGCACGGCGCCACGGCCACCCTCGCCTCGACGGCGGAGAATGGTTTCGACCTGGGCAGCGTGGAAGTGGGGGCGCATGGCGGGGCCCTCAAGTTCGAATACATATTTCTCTCGAAGCCCCAGGCGCCCAACAACAACAATCCGCCCTCGCCCGTTACCACGGGGATCAATGTGATTGCCGGGGGTGCCGACCGGGGGCATTTTGTCATGGGGCGCGGGATGCTGGTGCCTGGGCATCAGGTTCGGTACCTGGCGGGTGCCAACAGCGGGAGGGGTGGGAACGTCCGAGTACGGCTGGAGAGCGGCTACGTGGGGTGTTTCCACGGCTTTGTCCTCACCATCCCCAGGGCATCGACGCTGGATCTGGTGGTCGGCAGCGACTACGACCGCAGCGTGGGCGACAACACGCGGCTGATACTGGGGAACGATTCCTTGTCGAGCACTTTCAGGCAGTATGACTTTTTCTACGGGGCGGCCCACGGCAACTGCAACACGCACGATGTAAGCTATTCCTTCGTGTTCAAGAGCGGGACATACGGACGCCAGGGTTTGGCATCCGCCACCCCGCCGCTGTGGCGGCCCAACCTCAACAATGGCGGGGCCAGTTCGGGGTACGCCATGTATCTGGGCAGCGGCGGCACCCCCACCCGCCTGAAGAAACAGGGGCTCCGGAAACTGACGATGGAGGGCGGCCTGCTGAACTGCAGCCTGGCAGGAGGGGCGGACGACGAGGAAGAGATCGACACCCTTCAACGCAAGATTGACATTCGCATCCGTGGCGGAATCATCCGCGGGTCGGTCTACGGCGCGGCCGCCGTCGTGGGCGCCAATGGCAACCGGCGCATGGTTTTCACGGGCGGCACCGTGAACGGCTGGATTGCCGGCGGGTGCAATGGAACGAACACCGGCCAGTCGGGGCCGCTGCTGGGGAAATCCTACATCTACTTCGGCGGCAGGGCCGACTGCCAGCACGCCTCCTACAACCCCCGGATAGCATTCTCCTACGGCGGCAACATCTATGGCGCCGGCAGCGGCCACTCCAACAGCAATGTCGTCATCGGCACGGCATGGAGTTCCACCCTCGTGGTGGCCGACAGCGCCCACGTCTCGCGCAACGTCTACGGGGGCGGCAACTACGGCTACGTCAACGGCACGGGAACCGACATCCACCTCCTGGGCGGACAGGTGGACGGCAAGGTCTTCGGCGGGAGCAACTACCAGCAGGGCCGCAAGGTGGATATCGTCATGCGCGGAGGCCAGGTGGTCGGCGGCATCTACGGCGGCAGTAATATGCGTGGCGAGGTGAGCGGCCCCGTCACCATACGCGTTGAGGAGGGCATCGTGGGCAGCCAGGGCTGCGCCGACACGGTGGGCAATGTCTTCGGTGGTGGCTACGGCACGAACAGCAGCGTTACGGGACCGGTGCATGTGGTCATTGGCCGCGAGGACGCCAAGTGGCCCCACGTGAACAACCCGCTCATTCACGGCAATGTGTACGGCGGCGGCTTCGGCGGCACGGTAACAGCCTCCCCGCTCAAGGTAACCACCCACAACGGTCGCATAAAGCGCCACGTTTTCGGCGGCGGCTACGGCAAGACGGCCGTCGTAACCGCCAACCCGGAGGTCAGCATCCTGGGCACCACGCACGTCGAAGGCAACGTCTACGGGGGCGGCAACCTGGGGAAAATAAACGGCGACACGCGGGTGGTGATCGGAGAGTGAAGAAAAAAAGAAGGCCGCCCGCAATGCGGGCGGCCTCAAAGTGTCAAAGTTCTCTAAAGATTAGATGATACCCTGGGCGAGCATGGCGTTGGCAACGCGCATGAAGCCGGCGATGTTGGCACCCTTGACGTAGTTGATGCTGCCGTCGGCCTGCTTGCCGTACTGGACGCACATGTCGTAGATGTCGTTCATAATCTTGTGGAGTTTCTGGTCGACCTCGGGGGCAGTCCAATTGATGTGGCCGGCGTTCTGGCAGATTTCGAGGCCAGAGGTGGCGACGCCACCGGCGTTGACGGCCTTACCGGGTCCGAAGGGCACCTTGGCGGCCTGGATGGCGGCGATGGCCTCGGGCTGGCAGCCCATGTTGGAGACCTCGGCGACGTACTGGACGCCATTGGCGAGCAGCTCCTTGGCATCGGCCTCGGCCATCTCGTTCTGGAAGGCGCAGGGGCAGGCGATGTCGCACTTGACGCTCCAAGCTTTCTTGCCGGCGGTGAACTTGGCCGGCCATGTCTTCGACCTTGTTGCGGTTGGAGGCGCGCATGTCGAGCATGTAGTCGATCATCTCATTGGTGATGCCGTTCTCGATCTCGCAGACACCGTCGGGGCCGCTGATGGCGACGACCTTGGCGCCGAGCTCGGTGGCCTTGATGGCGGCGCCCCAGGCGACGTTACCGAAGCCGGAGAGGGCGATGCGCTTGCCTTCCATCTTGTCGCCGCGCTCCTTGACCATGCGCTCGACATAGTAGATGGCGCCGAAGCCGGTGGCCTCGGGACGGATGAGGGAACCGCCCCAGCCGTAGCTCTTGCCGGTGAGGGCACCGGTGGAGTGTTCGCGGGCGAGTTTCTTGTAGGCACCGTAGAGGTAGCCGATTTCGCGGCCGCCCACGCCCACGTCGCCGGCAGGGCTGTCCTGGTCGGCACCGATGTTGCGCCACAGCTCATACATGAAAGCCTGGCAGAAGCGCATGATCTCCTCGTCGGTCTTTCCAACGGGGTCGAAGTCGGCGCCACCCTTACCGCCACCGAGGGGCAGGTTGGTGAGGCTGTTCTTGAAGATCTGCTCGAAACCGAGGAACTTCAGCATGGAAACATTGACCTTGGGGTGGAAGCGGAGACCGCCTTTGTAGGCGCCGAGGGCGGCGTTGTACTGCACGCGGTAGCCGAGGTTGGTCTGGACTTCGCCGTTGCGGTCGACCCAGGTAACGCGGAAGGTGAAGATGCGGTCGGGCTCGACAAGTCGCTCGACAATCTTTGCCTTCTCGAATTCGGGGTGCTGGTTATACACCTCTTCGATGCTTTCCAGGACCTCGCGGACGGCCTGCAAGTATTCGTTTTCACCCGGATGTTTGGCCTCCAGGTTGGTCATAATGTTTTGTACATTCATGATATTTAATGATTTGAGTTAAACATTTGTTTTATTTCAACGAGGCAAATGTACGCATTTTTCCGAAATGGAGGATTTTTTTTTAGATTTTTTATAAAAAAACCTAAATTTTCACGACAAGCGCAGTCCGCCGTCAATAGTAGCAGGTGTCGACAAAATTCTTGATGCGGGGTTTCACATACTCGCGTTCCTCAAGGAAAGTCATGTGTCCTGCGTTTTCGAGGAGGAGTATCTCGGCGTGGCGGGGTTCCATGGCCTGTGAGAGTGCCACCTCGATGGGGATTCTGGAATCGCCCTTTCCGTAAACGAAGAGGGTAGGCACCTCAAGCCGTCGCAGCACATGGAGGCGGGAGGGGCGCTGCATCATGCCCGCCTGGGCGGCGATGATGGATTCAACACGGGTCTCGAGACATTGGTCGGACAAGTCCTTGATGTCTTGCGAGAGGGCGCTGCGGTTGGATTCGTGGAAAAGCGTGGGGATGAATCCCACCACATAGGATGCCCTGTTTTCAAGCACCTGCCGGCATACGGCCTCGCGCGAATCGCTCTGCGACTCGGTATCCGGCAGTGCATGGGAATTGATCAAACCCAATCCGCGCAAAGAATAGGGGAAGAGGTCGGCAAAGGCAAGGGCCACGTACCCGCCCATGGAATGCCCCACCATGACACACTGGTCCACACCCGCTTCCTCAAGGACACGTTTAACCACACGGGCCATCAGATCCATCTTGTGGACCTCGTCGAAAGAGTCGGTGAGCCCATGCCCCGGAAGGTCGATGGTGAGTACCCGCATGTGATGCATATAGGTGAGTACATACGAACTCCAGACATCCAGGCTCTGCAGGAATCCATGCAGAAGGACCAAGGTCTTGCTGTTCTCGCGACCTTCGTCGCGATAGTGGACGGAATGGCCGTCTACGTCGATTATGCGGTGTTGTTCCATGGGGTATTGTGGATTATATTGGTGGGTTATTCTCTGAATCGGACAGCAACGGCAGATGTGCCTTGACGACCCGCATTCACATTTCCGTAGGCAGAGATGATTATTCGGGGGTTGTCAATTCCCTGACAGTTAAGGTAATTGCGGATGAGGCGTCCGCGTTCAAGGGACTGGTTGTAGCAGCGAGTGGCATCGCTGCCGGCAACATCAATGCTGAACTCAACAATGGCGGAGGCGTCGGTGGCAAGGAAGCGGGCTAGTTGGGCGAGCTGGATTTCGGCGATCGGGGTCAGTTTACCCGTTGCCGTATCAAAGTCGACAGTGGGGATCGGCACAGGCTTGTCCATCGCTATGAGCTCGGTCATGGTGTAGGCACGAAGGTGGGAGATGGCCGATGCGGGACGGGAGGTAACCGACGGCAGAACCATCGCGGGGACAAAACGTGAACCGGCTTCACCGAGAACGGCGTAAGAAGCGTCGTTGTGAAGGCTGATTGTTACGGAATGCTCTTGGCCATTGCATTCGACTGTCTGAACAACAGTCTGCTGTGCGAGGTCGGCCACACGGATCCGCAAAACACTGGACTCCAGACCTTGTATATCGACAACATGCGAACGGTAATGGTTTCCCTCATCGTGGGAAGTAGGTACACTGTAGCAGGCATAGATTCCCTGGGCATGGTTGGAAGAGACCAAGAGTTGCTTTTCGTCGGGGCTGAAACTGATACTTGTTTCAGAAAATCCCGTATTGGCTTCCTTGCCGAGATTGACAGGAGTGGTCCAGGAAGTCCACTCGTGAGTGTTGGTGCGGGAGCAGGAATAGATGTCCCCGTAACCGAGGCCGCCATGTCCATCGGAAATGAAATAGAGCGTTTTCAGATTGCGGCTGAGGATGGGGAAGCGCTCGGAATAGGGTGTATTGACTGCCCTGGGAAGATGGACCGGGGTTCCCCAAGCGTTGTTGCTGTAGGGGATGAAGTAGATGTCGGTTGCAAGTGCTGTATCACCATGAAAATAGACACCGGAAGCCTGAAGGTTGCAGCCTCCGGGGCGATCGGAAGCAAGGAGGATGCCGCTTCCGTCGGGGAGCATATAGGCATCGGTCTCGATGTAGTCGGTATTGACAGGATAGGGCGGAATATCGGTTATGCGCCACGTTCCATTGTCGTTGGAGGCTATCATGATGTCCCCTCGATAACCGAGCAGCATACGGGAGCCTCCATCACAGAACTGGAAGATGGTATAGCCGTCGGAGAGTGGTGCATCCTGGAAGAACACCTCTCCCCGGGGATGCCACTGTCCGTTTTCCCTGACAGCATAGCAGATGGTACGGGCATGGTCCATGACACGCGTGAAATAGAGGCGTCCGTCGGCGGGGTTGAGCGTGGGATTGAGGATGTGGTAGTCTGGCGACGCAAATTCTCTTTTCAAGCGACGGCCTGTGGGAGGCGCTGACAGGAGGGAGACAAGTTCCTGGTATTGGGTGGATGACGAAATAGAGTCGAAACAGATGTCGAACTTGTCGATACGGTCGAGGGCGGCATGGTAGTTTCGGGAAGCCAGCAGGGGTTGGAGCATGCGCTGGAGAGGAACGAATGCAATGCCTTTCCCTGTGAACTGGCGCACATGGTCTGCATATCGTGGAAAGTCGGTCTCCTGAAAGTCGACCATAAGGTCTATGCGCTCGATACGGGCGGCAAGCTCCAGGTCTTCTTCCACCGTGCGCTGATAGGGAAAATCGGGATACTGCTCGATGAAACGCTGTATGGGATTGCTGTTGCCTTCGGCGGCATGCCATGCGTAGAAACATTCAAGCAGGTGGGGGTAGCGGGAGTGGAGTTTGAAATGGTCCAAATAATAGCGGGCGGCCTCCACATCATGGTTTTGTTCAATGAGGGCGCACATTTGGTCCAACGCCTTGTCGGCAAGAGACATATCGGGGTAAGCGGCAGCAAAACGGCCGAAATCGACAGCCGACTTGCACTTTGCATAGCTGACAGCAATCAAACTGTCCATATTGTCGCGTGCCTGCTGGCTTTGGTCGCTGGTGGGGTATTTTTTCAGAAAATCCTGGTAGGCCTTGACACTATTCTGTTTGCTGGCAATGGCATAGGCATGGCGGCTCTTCTGCTTTTCCGCCATACGCTGCACGGAGGGGCTAAGGGGATATTGTGCAGCAACCGCGGCGACGGCAGAGTCGGAAGCCTCGATGGTCTCAAAGAGGCCTGGAGCCAGTTTTGCCAGGCGAGCCTCCATCAATTCCGCCTCCTGGGTACCCGGATAGTTCTTGATGAAGTGATAATAACTCTCGACAGTACCTTGCTTTAAATCTTGACCATACACCTGCTGTATACGCTGCTGGCGGAGCAGCCGGACAATGTCCGTATGATGGCTGAAGGCATCCAGATAGACGTCAATCTCGTCCGCCGTCATATCAGTTCGGCCTGCTATCACCTTATAGGCTTCATCGGCAATCGACTGCCTGGTCTGCCGGATGACGGGCAGGGTAATCCCCCGATGAACCAAACGGCTCAAGAGGCGTGTCTTGTCGGTTTCAATAAGCTTAATATGACAAGCCTCTGTACGCTCGATGTACTTCATCGCCATGGGAAGATTGCGGACAGGATTGGACTTGTCGGCATAGAAGAGAGCAAGGTTATAGAGGGTCTCCACATCGTCGGGAGACTTGACGTATGCCTTGCTCAATTTGGTAAACGTAGCCTCGTAGTCCGACTGGGCCGTGGCGGCAGCCATAGTCAAAAGACAGAGCGAAAGTACGAGGAGTTTTCTCATGTGTGGCAATTATTTAAAAGAGTTCAGAATATCCTTGAACTCGAATTCCATCTCCTCAAATGTGTCGCGAGTGGTTTCCAGGCGAAACTCGACGAACGTACGCTTGCTGGAGAAGTATGTCATGTAAAACTGGTAATCCTTGTGGTCGGAAGGATTGGTGTAGGCACCTATATACCCCAGCCCTCCCGACGACGGCAATCCCGGTCCCTTGGAGTATTCGTCAAGCGACTGGTAGGGTTGAGCCTCATAGCGTTCATACGCCAGTCCATAGATATCCCCGTCATAGTTCTTGATCACATGGATGCGGAGAAAGGGGAGAACGGTGTCGCCTTCGGCATCCACCACGACATGGCCCGTGTAAGCATACAGGTAGACATCCCCGCCATTGGGGTGCTGGAAAGTACGCACATAGCGCCAATCCTCGCTATTGAGTCGATACTGTACATCGGTGCCTGGAATGGTGAGATGCTGCGCGGATACCGACAGCGAGAACGCTAGCGCGAAGAGCAAAAGGATTTTTTTCATATTTCAAGTCTTTTGGTATAGAATTCGAGTAGCCTGTCCGTAAGAGAGTCTACGTTGTACTGCTCCACAATAAGACGAGCGGCCGCCTGCCCGACGCTGCGACAGAAGGCATCGTCGTCGAGGCATCGCTTGATTTGGTCGGCGAATTGCTGGGGTGTGTCGGCAATGAGGATATTGACACCGTCGGTGTAGTCTATGCCTTGGGCACCGACGGTGGTGGTAATGACAGTCTTGCCAACGGACATGGCCTCAATAATCTTGACACGTATGCCGCTACCGCTGAGGAGAGGGACAACGTTGATTTTCTTACTACCGATGAACAGCATGGCATCGTCGACCTCGCCCACGACGGTAACACCCGGAATGCGGGCTTGCATCCAAGCCTCGGGCATCTTGCGGCCAGCCAGGTAGAGCCTGGCTTGCGGCACCTGGCTATGAACCACAGGCCACACCTCGTCGAGCATCCACTGGATGCTTTCCTTGTTGGGCATCCAGTCCATGGCTCCGATGTGGAACAGGGTGTTGGGTTCTTCTTCTACGGCCGACACGTCGGTGGGTTCCACCCCGAATGGGATGCTGACCACAGGGCGGCGGCAACCGACGGCAAGGAATCGGTCGGCATCATTGCGGGTGATGCAGGCAATGCCGTCATAGTCGTCCAAATGCTCCAACTCGTAGGCGCGGAGCGTGAGGGAGAGGTGCTTGAGATACCAGCGGCGGAAAGGATTGCGGCACGAGGCGGCAATGCGTTTCCAGATGAGGTGCTCCACATTGTGGGCGCGGAGGATGACCTTGGCCTTCGAGTGCTTGCGGATGAGGGGGACGTAGGGGGTGAGAAAGATAGACTCAACATGGATGATGTCGAACTGCTCGGCCTGCAGAATCTCGCGCAGCTTGCGGGCGAAGGCACTGCTGACATAGCGCTTCACGTGGTAGCTCTCGCCGGAAAGGAGGGCGCCGACGGCGGGGAAGGGCTTGACACCAAGGTCGACATAGACGGACTCAAGTCCGGTCTGTTCCAGGTATTGGGCGGGTATCTGGCCGTCCCGCACGGGATGCTTGTCGGTCTTGACGGTAAGCACCTTGACATGGCAGCCCTTGGCCAGCAGCCCTTGGGTGATGCTGTTCATGGCCATGGTGCCGCCATCGACGGGCGGGAAAGGGGGCTTGTTGCAGAGTTGGAGTACCTTCATGATGGTGTATAACGGCCTGTGGGTCGGTTTATTGTATGAAGCACTATTCTTTGGGCAGGGCGCGGAAGCCGGTGCCGAGTATCTCGCTGCTGTCCATGATATTGACAAAGGCGCGGGGGTCGATGCGGTGGAGGTTGGACTTGAGCTTGACCATGTCGGCACGGTCGAGGGTTACATAGAGCATCTTGCGCTCGTTGCCCTGGTAGAGACCGGTGCCGGTGAGACAGGTGCCTCCGCGCTTGAGCTCGTTAATGACGTAATCGCGCACGGCCTCGGTATTGTCAGTAACGATGAACATGGTCTTGTAGTTCTTCATGCCGTCCACGACGAGGTCGATAACCTTGCCCTCGATGTAGATGATGATGATGGAGTAGATGGGGAGGCGGATGTCGCCGAAGGCCACAAGGGTGGAGAGGGTGATGATACCGTCCACTATCATGACGAGGGTGCCGAGGGAGATTTTGGTGTACTTGTGGAGTATCATGGAGATGATGTCCGAGCCGCCGCTGGTGGCGCCGCTGCGGAAAATGAGACCGATGGCCACACCGTAGATGAGACCGGCCACCACGGTGTTGAGGAAGTAGTCGGGCACAAAGTAGCGGAAGAGGTCATCCCCTATGGCGAACTTCACCGACGAGGCCACCTCCGCATCCTGTATGCCGATGGCATAGTCGTAGATCACAGGCTTGTAGCCCCACGTGATTTCGAGCAGGTAGGTGAAGAGGAAGATGAGGGCGGTGGAGACAATGGTCTTCACGCCAAACTTGGGGCCGAGTATCCACGTGCCGATGAGCAGCAGCGGAATGTCCATACAGATGGCATAGAAGGATATCTTCCAGGGCCAGAGGGTGTTGAAGACGTTGGAGAGGCCGTAGGTGCCGCCGGGGGCCATGAGGTAGGGGTTGACGAACATCACGTCGCCAATGGCGAACAGGGCGCTGCCGAGGGTGAGCAAAAGGTAGGCAAACACCTCCTGGCGGAGGTTCTTGTTGGAGGTCTGGGTGGTCATAAGTGTGTGGTTGATTTACTTTTATGGGATTAATCTTGAGTTATTATGAGTTGCAAAGATACAAATATTATTACAATCACGAGAAATTATTTGGCTCACACGCTGCCAAGGGCATCCGAAGCCCGAGGGGGTGGATCCGCAAAGTCGAGCCACTCTCCTAATACTCTCTAGGTACTCTCTTAATGAATACATAAACTCTGGCGCGATATGGGACGATATGGTGTCATGGCGCGCCAACGGCCTGGTTGGCGGTTTCGGAAATTTTAGTATATTTGCAGCAGTGGAATTGATATACAAAAACACATAACAATATGAAATATAGTGTTTTGAAGTCCAGAAGAAAGACTAGGAAGACCGCCATCATCGCCTTTTTGACCATCCTTGCCCTGCAGGGCGCGTTGCAGGCGCAGTATTCGCAGTACTACTACCACCGCACAGGCGACACCATCGAACACGACTCGCCCGTCTATTTCCACGCATGGTGGGAATGGGACTACTATCGATACACGAAGAGAGGGTTGCTGTTAGGACGAGAAATATGTTCCGCTGATCGCATTGGATCATCCGAAGTGTTGTTGCACCATTTTTCCACTGATACACTGAAAATCATAGGTATTGCTGGGCTTCGAAGTAACCAGGAAAGTCTCATGGACACTGCCATTGACGAATACCTCTACCTCTATGATGCCACACCTCATATCAGACTGGCCGAGGTTAAACGAAACTGGTGGCGTGACGGACACAGAAAAATGCACATCGTCACCAATGCGAGAACCGATGCCGGCGACGATTACATCTTGCCGGAAGAATGGCGTAGCAATTGCTGCTGGGATCACCCTCTGGACGCTTATTATGACGTATTTGAATATTATTTTGATTCTGCCGTCTATGTTGTGGACTCTTTCTATGTCGGGCATACGATTAACTATAAAACCATTCATACAGTCCAGGAAATGTTGATAGATGGAGAGGATTGTGAGAATATATCGTGTCTGAACGGGTTGACATTTTTGTACAAAAGGGGAGGAATGATGTGGTCAAGGCAACGGGAGGGAATTCTCGTCTGGCCGATCATCGAGATAGACACGACGGTGCCGCCGGACTTTGTCTGCCTGCCGTTGGAGGACCTGCACGTTACGGCGCTGGACACCTTCGC
>CACZLT010000072.1 GCA_902782185.1 uncultured Bacteroidota bacterium
TTGGACAACGCGCTGCCGATGGCGACCGCGACGCTGCCCACCACCGAGGTGTTCTCGCCATAGCCGCACCCGAAGACGCAGCCCAGCGTGTCGGCGCAGTCGGGATAGCCCACGGTGCCGCCCTGGATGTTCACGTTGACCGGCCCTTGGATGGCGCCGCTGATGTTAGAGCCGCCGTAGACGCCGCCCTTCACCTGGCCGCCGCGCATCACGATGTCCACCTGCTTACCCATCTGCTGGTTGGCGCCACCGAAGACCTTGCCCTCCACGGTACCGCCCAGGATGTAGACCCGGGCACCGGTGCCGACCACGCCGCCGAAGTGGCCGCCGCCGTAGACGTTGCGCGAGATGTAGCAGCTGTCGGCGATGACCACAGTGGAGTTCTTCACCTTGCCCGTGGTGGCGGTGGTGCTGGTGGCATCGGGGTGGCCGCAGCCGGCACCGAAGACATTGCCGCCATACGCGGCGCCGATCTTGGGGTCGGCGGCGGAATGCTCTACGCGGGCACGACCGCCTACATACACGTAGGTGTCGCCGTTCACCTCGCCGGCCGTGGTGTTGGTGCCGTTGGCGCCGCCGGCTATCCAGCCGTTGACGGTGCCGCCGGTTACGACGATGCGCTTCTTGCCGCCGGACTCCACGTACTCGCCGCCGCCGTAGATATGTCCCCGCAGGTGGCCGCCGTAGACGCGTATCCATATATTGGTGTCGGTCAGATCTACGAAATCCCACGCGTACTGATAGTTGCCATTGACATCGTACGACTCGTCCATGCCACCGGCGATGCCCTGCAGCAGGCCGCCCTCGACGTAGATGCAGCGGTGCCCCATGTAGCCTGTATCGTAGCCGACTCCGCCTAGGTAGAATGCGGTGGCACCGCCCTGCCCCCAGTCGAAGCGCCCGGGCAGGAAGTCGCCGCTCTTGACGTACCAGTTGTATTGGTCCACACCGGTGGTGGCAGGCAACTCGTTGAACCAGTGGGAGTAAGAACCAAAGATATAGTTAGTGATTTTCAGTTGGTTGTGCTGGTTGATGCTGCGGTCGTAGTCGCTGCCGAAGGTGGTATGAGAGATTTTGATGAAGGGGCAGTTCCACGAGCCGCCGTAGATGCCAGGCTGGTTCGACTCTCCAACAACGCCGGGGGTCCAGTACCAGTCGCTGTTGAGGCCCGATGGGGAGATGCCGCACCAGTGGGGCAGCACGTCCTTGTACTGGCCGCTCTCTATACGGGTGAAGAAAGCCGACTCGAAGTCGTATTCATCGTATGCATCCTTCAAGGCCATGCTGTAGACCGTCTGGATGTCGGTGGTGTCGTAGACGGCCTTCATGGCGATGGTGTAGGACGTATGGTCGTCGTTCCATGTTGTGTCGGTGGTCTCGACATAGTTGGTATCGATGGTGTAGACAATCCGACTGTTGCGATAAGGCGTAACACTGCTCATGCCCACGACGCGGCGCAGGCTCTGGCCTCCGTTCTGGTTCACGCAGCGGCGGCCGATGGTCATGTTGAAGTCGTTGCCGGCGAAGGTCTTGGCCGGGCCGTTAATCCAGATGTACTCGAACTTGGTGTCGGCCATGCAGAAATAGTGCTGGTTGAGGAACACGCTGCTCGGCACCGCGGTGAGGCGGGTGCTGTTGCTGCCGTTCGTGCCGTCGGGATACACGCCCATGATGGTCGAGGGGTGCATGCTGTAGGCCAGCACGGTCTCGCTGCCGCTGGTGATGGTGCCGATGTTCGTTACGCTCGTGGGCGTTGGGGCCGGTGGCGTACTGCGCCGTCGTGAGGCCGATGGCGTTGATGCCCGTGGCCGCCTCGGTGGCCGTGAATACGAAGGCGCGCGCCCAGATGGCCTCCAGGTCAATCTCCATGCCGTACTCCGCCGTAGGGGCCAGCCACAGCAGCTGCTCCGGGTCCACCATCTGGCCTTGCGTAACGCTCTGCGTCTTGGCCAGGTCGGTGTAGATGGCGCCGCCCACCAGACGCTTCACGCGCCAGCGGTAGAAGCCTCTCCAACGTGTGTCGCCGCTGCCGTAGGTGGGGCGGATGCTGAACGGGTTGGGAATGACGCGGTATTTGCAGGGGCCCGTAACCGCCGCCTTCGATGTCGCCGTCGTGCCGCCGCGGCGCTCCAAGGTCTTGAGGTACACGTAGGTGTTCTTCCCGGGGGCGTCGATGCCGATGCCCACCTGGCTGGCCGCCACGTTCACGTCGGGGTTGCCGGAGGGCGTTGCCGCGTTGCTGCTGTACATCGTGTTAGTGCCGTAGCCATAGTAAGTAATCTTCACATCGGCCGGGTTGAGACTGCGCACAGGGTTGGAGGGGTCGCTGTAGTAGCTCCAGCTGTGATTCTCGCGATCGTCCAGGTACACTTCGTTGGCCGCACCCTGCGCCCAAACGGCCTGATGCAATCCCGCCAACATGAATGCGACCAGGAGTGTCGATTTTGTCATTTTTAACATAATATTGAATGTTATAAGTATGCGACAATATTCGCATACTACTCATGTTCAATCCCTTAAAATGATTCCATGTTGCAAATTGTATTCTGCAAAGATACAACTAAAATCCCACGCGGAAAAATTAATTTTCCGCGTGGGATTTTAGAAGTGTGCAGGCGAGGCTATTTCTCGCGTATCACGTCTCCGTGGTCGCGCACGATCATGCGGTACCACTCGTCGCGGTACTTGGGCATGTTGGGCATGGCGCTCTGGCCTGTCTCGGTGCGCTCGAAGCGGCCGTCTTTCTCCTTCTTGATGTTGCCATCCATGTATTTAACCAGCAGGTACTTGTCCAGATCGTTCCACTCCTTCATCATGCGGGCGGCCTGGCGGTTGGAGAAGTCGTTGAGCAGGTTGGCCAGGGCCTCGCCGTTGCTCTCCTTGGCGCGGGCGTCGAATTTCTCCACGTCCCTGATGAAGCCCTCCTCGAGGCGGGTCTGGACTTTCTGCAGGTCGACAATCATGTCGCTGTAGCGGCTATAGACGAAGTTGGTTACGCGGTTGAAGAGCCAGAAGGCGGCGGTCTCGCTGTAGGTCATCATGTCGCCGTTGCCCTCGCGGAAGCAGAGGGGTATGTCGGTGATGCCGCAGTACATGGGGCAGTAGACGGTCGAGTAGGTGTCGTCGACGCCGAACCAGAGGATGCCGCCCACCTTGGCAGGGAGCCATCCGCGGCACTGGGCCACGAACGAGAAGCCGGTCTGCTGGGTCGAGGTGGCGCGCTCGTGGATGTAGCTCTTGCCGTCGACTTCGAAGCCCATGGGGCGCCAGCGGTAGGGGCAGTTGAAGGGGCCTCCGCCGAGGTCCTTGCTCATGTCCATGGCGGTGCCCTCGTAGTGGTCGCGCATCAGGTTCATCACCTCGCGAACGTCGACCTTGTGGTCGGGCTTGATCCAGAGGGGGAGGCGCTCGGCCGTGGCGTCGCCCATGGCGTATTTCTCATATTTCTGCATGCCGCTGGCCACACGGTTGAACATGGCGTACACGCGGGCGTCGCAGCCGCGCATGGCGCTGAAGTTCAGCGGGGCGTAGGTGTCGCAGAACGAGAAGTCGGCATCGGTGCCGTCGTACCAGCCGCAGGCGCGGGCGTAGGTGATGACCTCGCTGCTGTAGACGCACTCCACCTCGGGCTCGAAGAGGTAGTCGAGGTGGGCGCTGGAGATGACCTTGTGGAGGCCCTTGCCTTTGGCCTTCTGGAACTTCTTGGGCTCCTGGGGGAACTGCATGATGCGGGCCTGGTTGGCGTGGCCGCTGACGTAGCCGTCGGGCACGCGGCGGGCCACCCATACGGCGCCGTCGGTATACTTGTATTTCAGCTTCTTGGCGAGGTCGGCCTTGACGGTGCCGGGACGCTTGCCGATGAGTTCGAGGATCCACACCTCGTTGGGGTCGCAGATGGAGAAGCTCTCGCCCGAGCTGTGGTAGGGGTAGTCGCGCATGAATCCGGCCAGCACCTGGATGGCCTCGCGGGCGTTCTTGGCGCGCTGGAGGGTGAGGTAGATGAGCGAGCCGTAGTCGATGCCGCCCTCAATCTCGCCGTGCAGCTCCTCGCGACCGCCATAGGTGGTCTCGCTGATGGCCAGCTGGTGCTCGTTCATGTTGCCCACCACGCTATAGGTCTGCGCCACCTGCGGGATTTTCATCAGCGGCTTGCCGCTGTCCCAGTCGACGACCTGGATCATCGTGCCGGCAGGGTAGGTGGCTGCCTTGCGGTAGTAGAGCTCACCGTAGAGTGTGTGACTGTCGGCGGCATAGGTAATCATCGTCGAGCCGTCCTTGGTGGCTCCACGGGTGAAGAGGAAATTGGTGCATGCCTCGGCCGTCTGGCCCAGCAGCATCGCCGCGCCCAGCAGGGCGGTGGCGAGAATTCGGGTGGTTTTTGTCATATATATTTATATTATTGTATGTTTGCGAAACTTATCCTTACGTTTTCCATTTTTTTCTGCTTTGAATTGCGGTGCAAAATTACGAAATCCGCCCGACATGGCAAAATTTTTTTTTCCGCCGTCCCGGGAGGAAACAAAAAAATCAAAAAAAATTCATTGTTTTGCCTCCATGTCGGGAAATTTTCGTATCTTTGCAATGTTATTATTCACAAATTAATTTTATAAAATGTTTAAAATCAAACACTTACCCCCCCCCCAAGTGCGAAATCTGCGCGCTGGGATCGTCGTGCTAGCCTGTAGCATGATGCTGGCCGCGTGCCAGAAAGAGGAGACAGGCACAGTGTCAACAATCAGTCTTTTTGCCGAGGACTTCCACGGCGGCGATGCCAAGATGGGCGCCATGTGGACCGACCGCTCGTTTTCGTGGCAGACTGGTGATGAGGTGCGCATCAACAACAACGGCACCTTCGGGGTCTCCACCAGCTCCACCGGCCACACCATCACCACCACCGGCGACGCCTTCACCACGCCGCTGCGCGCACTTTCGCCCGCCAGCCTCTACGATGGCGACCTCACGTCGGACCAGGTGCAGGTTACCCTGCCCGACACCTACCAGTGGTCCACCTTCATCCAGAACAACAACACCTACCAGAAGCTGGACATCCCGATGGCCGCCTACAGCACCAGCGGCAACCAGCTCGACTTCAAGCACCTATGCGGAGTCTTGGCGGTGCAGATCAACAACAACACCGGCGCCACCATCTGTGTGGAGGAAATCGTGGTGTATAACAACCGCTACATGCTTAGCGGCACCCGCTGGATCGACTTCTCCGACCTGGCGAACTTCCAGCCCGAGGAGGGCGGCACCCAACAAAGCAAACGAGTTACCATGCGTTTCGACAACGAGGACCTTTTGATTTCCCCGAATAGCCCGTCAAACTATAATGTTGTGATGGTGCCTGTGCTCCCCGTCGGAGACAACACCAACGCCACGTTCACCGTACAGGTGAAATACCGCACGCATGGTGAAGAGTCCGTCACTCCGGCAAACAAGCCCTGCTTCACCTTTACGCAAAAGCAGGCCTCCGGCCGAGACAACAGCCTAGGCCGCGCCCAGTGCGGCTTTGCTCCAATCGATGCCGTTACCTCCGGTCCCGGCTCTTCATCCACCGCCAATCCCCGGCTGCAAAAAGACCACTTCTTTCAGGACGACGACAATTACTACCTCATCAAGGACCAGTACCAACTCAAACACCTTATCGAACTGGGCGACGGCAACACCTGCTCCAACATCCGTATTGCCAAGGACATCGACATGGGACAGTACACCTTGTACACCTCCATCTACAATGTGCAGAACCTTGACGGCGCCGGCCACACCATCAGCAACTTGAACTTTTCGGGCAACGGCGCCGCACTGGGCCTGCTGTGCGCCCGCAGCGATTACGTAGAGCCCTTCCAACTCCAAGTCCACGACCTGAACCTCAGTCGCTGCGACATGACAGTCGGCCCCAACAGCCTATATGTCGGAGCCCTGGTGGCAAAGACCAGCGCCCGGGGGGTCAAAATTGAACGCTGCAAGGTGTCAGACCTGTATATCCACGGAATACTCAACCAAACGTATGACGCAGAAGTGTGCATCGGCGGCCTGGTGGGCCATGCCCGAGGCAACGACACCCGGATTTATGGAAGCACTGTGGAAAAATTGGGTCTGGATTATAACGAGTCTGTTAGCTATTACCAGGTCAAGTTCGGTGGCTTTATAGGCAGCCTTTCCGGAGATGTTGTTTTCGGAACAGGCTCGTTTGACGACACGCTTCGGATCTGGTTTTACAGGTACTATAATAACAGCAATGCCACCCAATCCGTCTTGAAAGCACAAAATAATGTATACTTCGGAGGTTTGGTTGGCGCCGCATCGGGCGAAATCCGTTTCAACCGGTTGTGTATGATAATCAACGGCTCCGGCTACGGCTACAACTGGAAAGTGATTAGCACTGGATCTGACGTGTATGTCGGCAAATTGATTGGAATGTTGACAAACTGCAGTACTAATTATCTCGATGCGCCTGGCAATCTGCATCAGCAGCTCTTAAGTAACGTAGCCCAAGATCTAAATGTTTATGTATCCAATACGGGTACTATCTATAAGGGAGACCGGGGAAATTTCGACTGGACCCCGAGTTATATGAATGGTATTGTTGGCAATTCCTATACTAGTACTAATCCACAATACTCTGGTTATTCTGTTGTGCCTTATCTTATTAATAACAACACGATAGGTGTAACTGGATATCCAGGTACCATTTTGCCCATTATTACTCACACATTATAAAATTTGCAAACCAAGACATAAAACATTATGGACACCAAGAACAAGAAATCATACCTTGCGCCACAGCTGACTGCGGTGAGTTTCAAGAGCGAACACGGGTTTGCCGCCAGCGGAATCAACACCCTTTCGATATGGGCATCCGCCTCCGGAGCAGACGAGGTGGAGCGCCTTGACGAACGCACCGGCTGGGAATTCGGCAGCGGCAACAGCTTCTGGGGCAACTAGCCCCACTGCCCCACACACCAAGGGCGCCCCTGACGGGGCGCCCTCTTTTTTCGCTCGGGATTCGGTTTTTTTTCGTATCTTTGCAGCGGAAAAAACAACACATTCGCAACTTATGGACTTCAAACTCAACACCATAGAGGAGGCCATCGAGGACTTCCGCCAAGGCAGGTTCGTCATCGTGGTCGACGACGAGGATCGCGAGAACGAGGGCGACTTCATCATCGCCGCCGAGAAAATCACCCCCGAGCACGTCAACTTCATGCTGAAGTATGGCCGTGGCGTACTCTGTGCCCCCATCACCGAGGAGCGCTGCCACGAGTTGCAGCTCGACATGCAGGTACACGACAACACCTCGCTCCTGGGTACACCGTTCACCGTCACGGTGGACAACCTCGAGGACGGCTGCACCACGGGCGTCTCCATGCACGACCGCGCCAGCACCATCCGCGCCCTGGCCGACCCCGCCACCAAGCCCACCCAGCTGGGCCGTCCCGGCCACATCAACCCCCTGCGCGCCCGCAACGGGGGCGTGCTCGTCCGCGCCGGCCACACCGAGGCATCGGTCGACCTGGCCCGCCTGGCCGGCCTGCAGCCCGCCGCCGCCCTGATAGAAATCATCAACGAGGACGGCACCATGGCCCGCATGCCCCAGCTGCAGGAGGTGGCCCACCGCTTCGGCCTCAAAATCATCACCATCAAGGACCTTATCGCCTACCGCGTGGCCCACGAGACCCTCGTCCGCCGCGAGGAGGAGGTCTTCCTCCCCACCCAGTGGGGCAATTTCCAGCTCATCGCCTACACCCAACTCGACAACGGCACCACCCACATGGTGCTCCGCAAGGGCGAGTGGGAGGAGGGCGAGCCGGTGCTGGTGCGCGTCCACAGCAGCTGCGCCACGGGCGACATCTTCGGCTCGTGCAAGTGCGACTGCGGCGACCAGCTGCACCACGCCATGGAGATGATCGAAAAAGAGGGCAAGGGGCTCATCGCCTACATGAGCCAGGAGGGGCGCGGCATCGGCCTGGTGAACAAGCTCAAAGCATACCACCTGCAGGAGCAGGGTCTGGACACCGTCGAGGCCAACCTCAAGCTGGGCTTCAAGGCCGACGAGCGCGACTACGGCATCGGCGCCCAGATCCTGCGCCAGGAGAAGGTTACCAAGATGCGCCTCATCACCAACAACCCCGTCAAGCGCACCGGCCTGGAAGGCTACGGCCTCGAGGTAACCGAGATAGTCCCCATCGTCGAGACCCCCAACCAGTACAACGAGCGCTACCTCAAGACCAAGCAAGACCGCATGGGTCACGCGCTGCACATGGCGTAAGCGAGTATCGATGTGTAATGAACCCCGAAAGTTTTTTGTCCAACTTTCGGGGTTTATTATGTAGCGTGGCTATTTGCGGACGAAGCGGGCGGTTCGGGAGCCGGCGGCGGTCTGCACGGTGAGGAGGTAGGCGCCGGGGCGGAGGGGTGCAACATCGAGCGTGGCGCGGGTGTCGTCCAGCGCCTCGACCCGCCAGCCGCCGACGAGGCGGCCCGCCATGTCGTGTACCGCTATGGCCGTGGCCCTGCCGTCG
>CACZLT010000073.1 GCA_902782185.1 uncultured Bacteroidota bacterium
ATTCCTGGAGATCACTGATCTGAAAAGGCAGGTTAGCGAGGCTCCGCCTGCCATCCCAGGAACGATTTACTAACAACAGGAAGCCTCACGACAGAACCCGAAAAGAGAAACAACATGAGAGTCCCGCCGCGAAGGGTGCGCCGTAGTAGCGGAGGGGGACAAGGACAAAAAGGAGGGTGCCGATGCAGGGAGAGAGTGCCATGGGAGTGGAAACCTATACACTCATCCCTGCCGGCCGGCACCCGGGGCATAGAGAGGATTCCTATGCGAAGGATACAACGCGCGGGAACCGACTTTATTGTGCAGCAGTTGGCAAAAACCACGGAATGTCCGGGCCACCTATGCGCAGCACAGCGGAACGGGCATTCCGACAAAAATCAAACTCAAAAAAAAGTAAACAACAATGAAATTAAAAAACAATTATGGATGCGAATTTAAACAATTAAAATACAAATAATTAACATCATGAAAAAGTTTTTTCTTATTTTAGGTTTGCTGTCGGTTTCGGCAGTTGCCATGTCGCAAGAGAAGGGCATCCGTGGCCGGGTGGAGACCGATGTGTCGATTTCGCCCTATGCAAAGACCGTGTATTACGAAGGCGGTGCTCTGTCAGCCGATGTGGCAGTCCGCTACCGCTTCTCGAATCATTTCTCGGCCGGTTTGGGAATATCCCCATCCATGTTTTTCTATGATTATCCGGCGGGGTCTTTCGACCAGTTCGCATATGTACCGTTCTATGTGTCGCTGCGCTACGAGTTTGGCGAGGGGGAGAAGTTCTCGCCGTATGTGATAGGCAATGTGGGCATGTCGTTTGCGCAGTTGGCCGACATCGCCTACCAACCCCGCCTCGGACTGGGCGTGAGCACCTGGATTACCCCCAAAACGCGCATGTTCGCCGAGTTGAGCCTGGCTTTCTTCGACGACATCTACACGCTCTATGCGCCGCTGTCGGTGGGATTCAGGTTCTGACGACCCGCGAGACGGCTGTGCTGTCTTTGCATACGCAGGGCAAAACAGTTGCGCCCCCTCCGCCAGGAGGGGGCGCAACGCGTTGGATGGGGAAGGGTTATCCCTCGATTTCCTTGCGGACTTTCTTGAAGGCCTCGATGCACTTGTCGAGGTGCTCGTGCTCGTGGGCGGCGCTGATCTGCACACGGATGCGGGCCTGGCCCTTCGGCACGACGGGATAGTAGAAGCCGGTAACGAAGATGCCCTCTTCCTGCATCTTGGCGGCATACTGCTGGCTCTTGGCGGCGTCGTAGATCATGACGGCGCAGATGGCGCTCTCGCTGGGCTTGCAGTCGAAGCCTTCCTCCTTCATGCGGCGGAGGAAGTAGTCGGTGTTCTCGTGCAGCTTGTCCTGCAGGGCATTGGTCTCGCTCATGAGGTCGAACATGCGGATGCCGGCGGCCACGAGGCCGGGAGCCATCGAGTTGGAGAAGAGGTAGGGGCGGCTGCGCTGGCGGAGCATGTCGATGATTTCCTTCTTGCCGGTGGTGAAACCGCCCATGGCGCCGCCGAAGGCTTTTCCTAATGTGCCGGTGAGGATTTCAATCTGGCCGCGCAGGTTGTAGCGCTCGGTTACGCCGCGGCCCGTCTTGCCGACCACGCCGGCGGAGTGGCTCTCGTCGACCATCACCATAGCGTCGTACTTGTTGGCCAGCTCGTAGATCTTGTCGAGCGGGCAGACGTTGCCGTCCATCGAGAAGACACCGTCGGTAACGATGATTCGGAAGCGGTTCTTCTGGGCGGCCTTGAGCTGCTCCTCGAGGTCGGCCATGTCGGCGTTGGCGTAGCGGTAGCGCTGGGCCTTGCAGAGGCGCACGCCGTCGATGATGGAGGCGTGGTTCAGTGCGTCGCTGATGATGGCGTCCTCCTCGGTGAGCAGGGGCTCGAACACACCGCCGTTGGCGTCGAAGCAGGCGGCGTAGAGGATGGTGTCCTCGGTGCCGAAGAAGTCGGCAATCTTCTGCTCCAGCTGCTTGTGCAGGTCCTGGCAGCCGCAGATGAAGCGGACGCTGGCCATGCCGTAGCCGCGGGCATCCATGCCGCGCTTGGCGGCCTCGATGAGTTCGGGGTTGTCGGCTAGGCCGAGGTAGTTGTTGGCGCAGAAGTTGAGGCACTTCTTGCCCTTGACCATGATTTCGGCGCCCTGGGGGCTCTCGATGATGCGCTCGTGTTTGTACAGGCCGGCGGCTTCGATGTCGGCCAGCTCTTTCTGAAGGTGCTGTTGGAATTTAGTGTACATGTTTACAATGTTTTATGTTGTTGTTATTTATTTGTTTCGCTGCCGTAACAACCTACAAAAGTACGAAAAAATATTTATGTGGACGAAATAAATCCAAAAAATATTCTCTGCAATGAAAAAAAATGTGTACTTTTGCAATTCCAAATTCGGAGTGTAATGAGTCATAAAACAGCAATCAGATTATACGAGATAGCCTCCTACGTCCTCATCCTGGGCGCCACGGCGGTATACTTCATGCTCAAGTCCAACGGGCTGGCACTCACCATGATACTTGTCGCCGTGGCCGTCGGAATGCGCTGGATGATGGAACGCCACCGCTATCGCGCCTGCGAGGAGGAGAACGACCGGCTCAAGGACGACCTGCGCCGCCTCACACAGCTCCTGGCCGAGGAAAAAAAGAAAAACAACAACAAATAAACATACAAAAACAGCATTTTTATGGCAACAACCGCAGACATCAAGAACGGACTTTGCATCAATTTCAACAACGACATCTACACCATCGTCGAGTTCCTCCACGTCAAACCCGGCAAGGGTGCCGCTTTCGTGCGCACCAAGATGCGCAGCGTGAAGACTGGCCGTGTGCTGGAGAACACCTTCCCCAGCGGAGCCAAGATTGACATCGTGCGCGTGGAGCGCCGCCCCTACACCTATCTCTACAAGGAGGGCGATATGCATGTCTTCATGCACACCGAGACCTACGAGCAGATTTACATCCCCGAGACCATTATCAATGCCCCGCAGTTCCTCAAGGACGGCCAGTATGTGGAAATCACCGTCGAGGCCGACACCGAGACACCGATGACCTGCGAACTGCCCCCGTTCATCGAGACCGTGGTTACCTACACCGAGCCCGGTTTCGCCGGCAACACCGCCACCAACGCCATGAAGGACGCCACCGTGGAGCCCGGCGTGCAGGTCAAGGTGCCCCTCTTCATCAAGGAAGGCGAGCGCATCAAGGTCGACACCCGCACCGGCGAATATGCCGAGCGCATCAAATAAACCTCCCAACATTGAAGAAAATTGCACTCATGGCAGCCTGCCTGCTCGCGCTGGCAGGCTGCAAACATAACCCGTCGCCCGCCCCGCAGCCCGCAGGGGTGGACTATTCGCAGGTAGCCATACCGCAGTTCAACGCCGACTCGGCCTACACCTTCGTCGAAGCCCAGCTGGCTTTCGGGCCACGCACCCCTGGCAGCCGCGGCTGGCAGCAGTGTGCCGACTACCTGGTGCAAAGGATGCGCCAGTGGTGCGACACGGTGATAGCCCAGCCTTTCAACGCCACCCTCTGGGACGGCAGCACCGTGCCGGGGCGCAACATCATTGCCTCGCTCAATCCGCAGGCCGACCGCCGCATCCTCCTCGGCGCCCACTGGGACAGCCGCCTCTGGGCCGACCACGACCCCAGCCAGGACAAACATAAGGAACCTGTCCCCGGTGCCAACGACGGCGCCTCGGGCGTAGCCGTGCTGATGGAGATGGCCCGCGTGATGAGCCAGATGCCGCCTTCGGCAGGCGTGGACTTCGTCTTTTTCGATGTCGAGGATCAGGGTGTCCCCTCCTGGGCCGACACCTATGAGGACGACTCGTGGTGCAAAGGGTCGCAGCATTGGAGCCGCAACCGCCATGTACCCTACTACACCGCAGTCTACGGCATCCTGCTCGACATGGTAGGCACCCATCGGCCGCGCTTTACCAAGGAGGAGGTCAGCCGCTCCTTCGCCCCCGGCCTCACCGACAAGCTTTGGAACGTCGCCGCCGCCCTCGGCCACGGCAGCATCTTCATCAATCAGAACACCGACCCCATCCTTGACGACCATTTCTATGTGAACCGCCTGGCGGGTATCCCGATGGTGGACATCGTGCAGAACAACCCGCAGGGCAGCTTCTTCGAGCACTGGCACACCACGCGCGACGACCTCGAGTCCGTCAGTCCCGAAACCCTCCGCATCGTGGGCACCGTGGTCATGAAAACCCTCTACGGCGACTATCCCGCCAAATGAAACCGCTCTGGCTCATAGCCTTCTCCCTGCTGCTGGTAGGCTGCCTGCCCGACCGCTGCAACACGCCTTTCGGCGAAGGCGGCAGCATCGATATCACCATGCCTGACTTCGCGGCCCTCTCGACGGTGGGCGGCAGCCTCACCATCAACCGCGGCTACAAGGGCATCTTCGTGCGCCGCATCTCCTACGATGCCTTCGTGGCCTTCGACTGCGCCTGTCCCAACGACCACGAGGTGCGCCTGCTGCCCGACGGCGACTGGGGCGGCGCCGTGCTGGAATGCCCCACCTGCCGCTCCCGCTTCGAGACCGAATACGGCAACCCCCTGCAGGGCAGCACCACCGGCTGCCCCCTCTACCAGTACAATACCCACTTCGACGGGTATATACTCTCGATATATCCTTGATTAGCGTTCCTGCAGCACCTCGCCGTGATTCTCAATAATCTGGCGGAGGAACCACTCCGGGTAGGGCGGCTGCTTCGGAAAGCGCACCACACCCGTCGGCGTGGTCTCTATCTTGCCATCCTTGACCTGCTTGATGTTGCCGTCGATGTACTTCATCAACAGCAGCTGGTCCAGCTCGCGCCAGCGGCGCATCATGCGCTCGGCACGGTCGTTGCTGAAGCGGTTGAGCTCGCCCACCAGGCGCCGATTGTCCACCTCCATCTGCGCCCAGCGGCGGGCGTGGGCCTGCTCGTCGCGCACAAAGTCGGTCTCCAGCTCCCGCTGCACACGGACAACATCGACAATCATCGAGTCGTAGCGCAGGTAGCAGAAGTTGCTCACACGGTTGAAGAGCCAGAAGGCGGCCGTCTCGCTGTACTGGCTCATCGATCCGTTGCCCTCGGCGAAGCAGTGGGGCACCTGCGTGATGCCGCAGTACATGGGGGCGTAGCAGGTGCTGTAGGTGTCGTCCACGCCGAACCACAGCACGCCGCCCAGCTTCGAGGGCAGCCACGAGCGGCACTGCGCCACGAACGAGAAGCCCGTCTGCTGGGTCGAGATGGCGCGCTCGTGGATGTATTTCTTACCGTCAATGGTGAAATCCATCGGCCGCCAGCGGTAGGGGCAGTGGAAGGGCCCTGCGCCCACGTCCTGCGTCATGTCCATGGGTGTGCCCTCGTAGTGGTCGCGCATCAGGGCCATCACGTCCTGCACCGTGAGTTTGCGGTTAGGTTTCACCCACAGCGGCAGCCGCTCGGCATCCTTGTCGCCCATGGCGAAAGCCTCATATCTTTTCATGCCGTCGGCACAGCGGTTGAACATGGCGTATACACGTGCCTCGCAGGCGCGGAGGCCGCTGAAGGAGAGGGGGTTGTAGATGTCGGCGAAGCTAAAGTCGGCATCCTTGCCGCTGTACCAGCCCTGACGGCGGGCGAAGTCGGCCACGTCGTGGCTGTACACGCACTCCACCTCCTTGTCGTACAGGTGTTTGAAGTTCCTGCTGCTGATGCTGTTCCTGACCTTTTTCCCCTCCCACGGGAAGGTGGTGATGCGGGCCTGGTTGGCGTGGCCGCTGACGTAGCCGTCGGGCACTCTCCGCGCCACCCACACGGCACCCTTCTCCTCGCCCTTGCTCACTATCTCGTATATCCACACCTCCTCGGGGTCGGCCAGCGAGAAGGTCTCGCCGCCGTCGGCATAGCCGTAGGTGGCGGTGAGCTCGTGCATCACCTGTATGGCCTCGCGGCAGGTACGGGCGCGCTGCAGGGCCAGCAGGATGAGGTTGCCGTAGTCGATGCCCTCCTTGTTGCCGCGCTCCAGCTCCCGGCGGCCGCCCCACGTGGTCTCGCCGATGGCCAGCTGGTGCTCGTTGATGAAGCCCACCACCTGGTAGGTGTGCGCAGGGTAGGGCAGCTCCAGCTGGAACTTGAGGCTGCCGTAGTTGTAGAGGCGCTGTGTCTCGCCCGCGGCGTGGTCGGCGGCGGGGAGGTAGCGCAGCTGGCCGTAGCGCGTGTGGCTGTCGGCCGCATAGGTGATGAAGGTGCTGCCGTCGGCGGAGGCACCTTTCGACACGAGGAGGTTCGTGCAGGCCGGGGCACAGATGGCTACGGCACAGAAAACCAGCGTAAGTAGGGTTCTTTTTGTCATGGCGGTGTGGGTTGAATCAGAGTGCAAAGATACGACTTTTTTTCCGACCCCCAAGCATGCGTCTGAAAAACGAAAATTTTTCGGAAAAAGGCTCAAAAACGTCCGTTTGCAACAGGCTGATTATAAGTACATAGGAGGCATCCTCTTCTTCCCCTCTTCTTCCCCTCTTCCTCCCCGCTTGGGGGGTGGGGTGGGAGAAGGCGGCGAGGGGGGGGGCGGTCTACTGCTCTATAAAAAGTGTCTTTTGAGCGCCACGGCCTTTGTTGAAAAAAACGGGACGGAATGTCAGTAAAAGTTCGTATCTTTGCACCCGGAAAACACCAAGCAATGAAGAACATGAAAAAAAATTTTCACACTTGTGTTACT
>CACZLT010000074.1 GCA_902782185.1 uncultured Bacteroidota bacterium
CATTTGCCGAACTCATACTTGGTGTCCACCAGGATGAGCCCCTTCTCGGCGGCCATCTCGGTGCCGCGCTGGAAGAGAGCCAGGGCGTAGCGCTCCAGCCGGTCGTAGTCCTCCTGGCTGACCAGGCCCGTGCGGATAATCTCCTCGCGGCTGATATTCTCGTCGTGCCCCTCGTCGGCCTTGGTGGTGGGGGTTACGATGGGAGTGGGGAACTTCTGGTTCTCCACCATGCCCTCGGGCAGCGGAACGCCGCAGAGTGTGCGGGCGCCGGCCTTGTACTCGCGCCAGGCCGAGCCGGCCAGGTAACCGCGGACAATCATCTCCACCTTGAAACCTTCGCACTTCAGACCCACGGTAACCATGGGGTCGGGCGTGGCGAGCTTCCAGTTGGGCAGGATGTCGGCCGTGGCATCCAGGAACTTGGCGGCTATCTGGTTGAGCACCTGCCCCTTGTAGGGGATTCCCTTGGGCAGCACCACGTCGAAGGCCGAGATGCGGTCGGAGACCACCATGGCCATGTAGCGGTCGTCGATGTTGTACACGTCGCGCACCTTGCCGACGTAGAGGCTCTTCTGCCTGGGGAAACTGAAGTTGGTTTTTACAATAGCGTTCATATTATTCATCTATTTTATTGGCGAAGAAGGTGAAGTTGACCTTGCCGTAGGCGCGGTGCTGCCAGAAGTGGGGATGCTCCTCGAACTGGAATTCGCGTGGATGCTCCAGAATGAAGATGCCGTCCTCGGTAAGCACGCCCGCATTGAAGACAAGGTCGGGCAGCGTGGCCAGCCCCTCCATGGCATAGGGCGGGTCGGCAAAGACAATGTCGAACTTGCGGTTGGCGCGCTTGAGGAGGTCGAACACGTCAGCTCGCACCACACGCAGGTTGCGCACGTCCATGCGCACGGCCTCGGACTTGATATAGTCCGTGCAGTGAGCGTTGATGTCAATGGAGGTAACCTCGCGCACTCCTCGCGAGACAAACTCGAACGACACGGCACCCGTGCCGGCGAAGAGATCCATCACCGTACACTCCTCAAAGTCGACATAGTTGTTGAGGATATTGAACAGGCTCTCGCGCGCCATGTCGGTAGTGGGACGCACGGGCAGACTGGCAGGCGGGTTGAGACGGCGGCCTCGGAGGAATCCGGCAATGATGCGCATGGTTTAGAGTATCAAGGCGTGGCGATAGGTATGGAGGGTCTTGAATGCGGGGTTGATGAACGAGGTATGGTGGCCGGTGAAAAGATTGGCCGTAGGGAAATAGGGACGCAGCAAGGAGAAACGCTCACGCGTGGCATCACCGCACATAAGCAATTCGGTATCAGATGCCTCCAATCCAAAACTTTTTATGATTTCCACCGTATGGAAGAGTGCCTCGCTGTCATTGGCATATGCGATGGTGTTGCCGAAGTGGTAGACACCGTCGCGGTAGACGGCGAAGTCCACCCTGCCCTGCCGCCAGTGGGCCAGCAGGACGGGATGCCCCTTGCTGCGGCTGCAGAACGGCTGCGAGGCCAGGCGCACATGCTGGTTGATAACCTTGGCACCGGGGATGGCCACCTTGAAAGCGGTGGCAAGGGCATCATCAGCCGCATAAACCGCCGTGGACTTCAGGGAGGGGCAAGGCGAGGCAATAATAGCGGTGGCATCACTTCCCACCAACTTGAGATACTGGCGGTTGGCTGCAGGGGTATAGAGTTCATCGGGTACCCAAGTGCTGTGGTCGGAAAGCAGGATGAGTTCTATGGAAGCATAGCCCAGCGGACGGATTCCGACGGAAGCGAAGAAGGTTTTCACCTCGGCTATAACGGTGGTCATAGAAGTGGCATGCCGTCCCTCGGCCTCGCCAAAAGTGAGAAGTACACCCGAGGTGCCAAGCTCGGAAAAAGAAAATCCATCAACCCTGAGGCAGATGGATAATCTCTTTTCGTGGGCTGCAACCTCGTTGCCAGTGGCAATCAGGGTTTTGCAACTATACGACATAACGGTTTATTCGAAGTTACCATCTGTTACAGCCTGGGTCATGTCACCCACTTTCCAACCAGGATAGCGGCCGGCAACCTTGGAGACCTCGTCAATCTTGTTGACCACAAGCTGGTGATCCATGTCGGAAAGCAACTGGGTGAGGGGTACCTTGCACTCGAAGACAGGTACAAAAAAGCCGCTCTTCTCCAGCATACCGGCCTGGAGGTCGAACTCATTCTGCTCGGTTTTGGGATAGGGTACATAGCGCAGGTTGCGGATTTCCTCATCGGTGAGCTGACGTTTCTTGCCGTCGGTGCCGATGATGGGCAGTTTGCCATCCTCGCGCAACTTGGCGATGGGATTGACAAAGACCTCCTGGCGGGTGATATAGCCTTTCTTGACGGCCTCGTTTTCGGGTATCTCATTGATGTCCACGTCAGCGGGAATGACATCGCGATTGATGATTTTGGAGACGACACGCATACTGTCCTCGGTCATCAATCGTCCGATGAGGGTGTCGAAAGAGCCGGTAAACTTGCCGTAAGTTACTTTGTAAGCCTCCTCCAAGGTGCGGATGGACTTGAGTTTCTCGGCGCAGGCGTCGCGACGTTTGGTATACTCCGAGTCGAAACGCACAGGAGTCATGATGCTGTCATAAAGCCAATAGGCCAAGCCGATAATGGCCACAGCCAGAACAATTTGGATGATTGTCTTACCTTTCATATTGTGTATTCTATTTTTTTGTTTCAGTTACAAAAACCGAGTGCAAAGATACACAAAAAAAGAAAAACACAGGACGAAAAATAAAAAATAATTCCGCCATCCCCTATCGAAAAGCACATAATTACACATCAATCAGACAATTGAGAAAAACAAAAAAAAACGCTGGCACCGCCATTATCAGTCCATAGCAACTCTACCCATCTGCCCAAAATCATAAAAAAACACAAAAAATGCATACATATACAAAATACTTCGTACTTTTGCAGCGTCAAATACACATAAGTATCACTCAAAAACAATCATTATGAAACGTTTATCCATTCTCCTTGTCAGCATTGCGACCCTTGCCCTCGCCTCCTGCAACACCCTCCATTCTGTCGCCGGCAGCGATGCCGTCGCCCAGACCGCAGGCCAGACTTGCGGCACCGCCCTTCTCGGCCTCTACAAAGCCTACAAGAGTACCGGTACCGTAAGCCTTACCGACCCCACCAACCTCGGCTATGCCCTCTCCCTGGCCACAGCCTACACTCAAATAAAGAACAACAAAAACAGCGAGAACTACCGCAAAGCCTTTGCCAACGGCCTTGTTCTCTCGTCGGCCGGATTGGTTACCAACAGCAACTCGAACGCTTTCATCACTGCGCTCCTTGGAGCATCGGCTTTGGGCAATGTCAGCAACTCCAGCACCACAACCCAGCGGAACGAGGCCGCATCCTCCATCACCACCCTATTCTCCACCCTTGACAAATGAACACCTCTGCACTTGAAAACATGAAGACGCGGCGCAGTTGCCGCGTTTTCTCTACCCAGATGCCGCCACGCGACCTCATAGAGGCCGTCTGCGAGGCCGGCACCTACGCCCCCACGGGCCACGGCAAGCAGTCGCCCATCGTCCTTGCAGTAACCGACCGCGCCCTGCGCGACCGCCTCAGTGCCATGAACTTCCGCATCTGGAACCAGCTCAGCATCGGGCGCGGCACCGGCCCCAAGGCCGAGATGGATCCCTTCTACGGTGCACCGGTGGTGCTGGTGGTGCTGGCCGACCGCACGGTGCGCACCTACCTGTACGACGGCTGCTCGGTACTCAACCAGCTGGCCAACGCCGCCCATGCCGCCGGACTTGACTCCTGCTGGATACACCGGGCGAAGGAAGAGTTTGACAGCCCCGAGGGCAAGGCGATCCTCGCCGACCTCGGCATCGAGGGCGACTACGAGGGTATCGGCCACATCGTCCTCGGCTACCGCGCCAAGGAACTCCCCCCTGCCCTGCCCCGCAAGCAGGACTACATCCGCTGGGTGGAATGAGCGGCATGACGGCAGGGGGTTCTCTAGGTACTCTCTAGGTACTCTCTTAATGAATACATAAACAAAAGTGCGCTATGAGACGATATCGTCTCATAGCGCACCGTTTTTTCTGCCTGTGGCCGGCAGGGGCGGCCGCAAGTGTTTGGTTTAGTGCAGGAAGGCCAGCAGGATACCGGCGGCCACTGCCGAGCCCACCACGCCGGCCACGTTGGGACCCATGGCGTGCTGCAGCAGGTAGTTGGTCTTGTCGTACTCCAAGCCCACGTTGTTCGACACACGGGCGGCGTCGGGAACCGCGCTCACGCCCGAGTTGCCAATCAGCGGGTTGATCTTGTTGCCCTCCTTGAGGAAGAGGTTCATGCCCTTGACGAAGAGCACACCGCAGAAGGTGGCCACGATGAAGCTTCCGGCGCCGAGGCCGAAGATCAGCACCGACTTGGCGCTCAGGAATACCGACGCCTGGGTGGAGGCACCCACGGTGATTCCGATGAGCAGGGTGCAGACATTGACGATGCCGTTGGAGGCCACGTCGGAGAGACGCTTGGTTACGCCGCACTCCTTCAGCAGGTTGCCGAAGAAGAGCATGCCGAGCAGCGGCAAGCCGCTGGGCACGATGAAGGCGCAGAAGAGCAGGCCGATGATGGGGAAGGTGATTTTCTGCAGCTTGGACACCTGGCGCGGGGCTTTCATCTTGATGGTGCGCTCCTTGGGGGTGGTGAGCAGGCGCATGATGGGGGGCTGGATGACCGGCACGAGCGCCATGTAGCTGTAGGCCGACACGGCGATGGCACCCATCAGTTCGGGGGCCAGCTGCGAGGAGAGGAAGATGGCCGTCGGGCCGTCGGCGCCGCCGATGATGCCGATGGCGCCGGCCTCGTTGGGCTGGAAGCCCAGGGCCAGGGCACCCATGTAGGCCGCGAAGATGCCCACCTGTGCGGCGGCACCCACGAGCATCAGCTTGGGATTGCTCAGCAGTGCCGAGAAGTCGGTCATCGCACCTATGCCCAGGAATATCAAGGGCGGGTACCAGCCGTTCTGCACACCGTGGTAGAGGATGTTGAGCACCGAGTTCTGCTCGTAGATGCCTATCTTCAGCCCGGGGTAGAAGGGAATGTTGCCGATGAGCATACCGAATCCGATAGGCACCAGCAGCAACGGTTCAAACTCGTACTTGATGCCCAGGAAGATGAACACCAAGCCAATCAAAATCATGGCGATATGGCCCCAGGTTACGTTGGCGAAGCCGGTGTATTCCAGGAATTGCACCAACTGCGTCGACATGAACTCCATGAAGCCACCTGTTGCTAAACTAATCATTCTCTAGTGGTTTTCAGTGTTATCCAATTACTACCAGTACATCGCCCTCAAGGACACTGTCGCCCTTGCGGACCTTCACCTCCTTGACGGTGCCGTCGCAGTCGGCCTCGATGTTGTTCTCCATCTTCATGGCCTCGAGGAGCACCACGGTCTGGCCGCCCTTCACCGTGTCGCCCACGTTGACGAACACGTCGAGAATGGTACCCGGGAGCGGTGCCGTAACCTTGGTCCCGGCAGCGGCGGCGTTCGACTTTTGCACCGAGCCGCCCGAAGCGGGAGCCACATGGGGCTGCGAGGCACTGGTCACCACCGTCTTGCGCTGCTGCTTCAGTTCCTGGTCCACCGTAACGGCATACGGCATGCCGTTCACATTGAGTTTTATCTCCTGGCCTTCGACTTCGTTGATTTCCACATTGTAGTCGTTGCCGTTTATTTTGAGCTTATAGGTCTTCATTGCTTACTTCTTGTTGTTAAAATAATGATTCATATTGTAGTACTTCGCGTTCCAGGGAGTCCACTCGCGTTCCACCTTCTGGATGGTAATCACGGTGTCCTCTTCGTCGTGCAGCTCGTCGTTGTACAGGTGCACGGCGGCGGCGATGGCGGCATACAACTCATTGTTGGCGGCCGACGAGCCTTCGGACACAGGTTTCACCCTCGAGACTTTCTTGTCCTTCTTCTCCTTCTCGTCCATACCCATGAACAGTTTGCCGCTGCCCTGCAGGATGAGGGCGATGCAAATCAGCGCCAGGAACACCACCGCCACGGCCACGGCGGTGAGACCATAGCCGATGGGGTCGGACATCTTGATTTTCTCGGCCTGCTTGGCCACTCGGTAGTGGTAGGTCAGCGCCTCGCCCGTCTCAAAGTCCTCCATCGGTATCACATTGATGTCGTAGCCCCAGGCGTTGCGGCCCACGACAAACATCCGGCCATGCTCGAAATGCATGGCGTACATCGGGCTGCGGAAAGCGCGACGCGCCACGGGTTTCATCTCCTGATCCAGCAGGGCGACATAGGCACTGTCGTTCGAGGCCGAGGCCAGGACCACAATGTGGTTTTCCAGTACCCCGACACTGACTGGGCGCAGTATATTCTTGAGGTCGTGGCGCTTGTGTGTGTTGTCGGTCTGGAAACTGGCGGCGGTGTCGAGTTTCCCGTCCAGCATCTTGACCAGGTGCACGGAGCATTCCATGCTGTCGATGGCCACAAAGGCACCCATCTGGGGTGCATAGCAGATCTTGGTGCTTTGGAATTCCACGGGGGCCACCATGCCATGCGTCATGCAGCCGTGGTGGGGCTGCTCGTGGCGCGGCTGGTCGGGCGTGGCA
>CACZLT010000075.1 GCA_902782185.1 uncultured Bacteroidota bacterium
AGTTCGGCAAATGCGACGGCAAGATATACCTCATCGACGAGATTCACACGCCCGACTCCAGCCGCTACTTCTACGCCGACGGCTACGAGGAGCGCCTCGCCAACGGCGAACACCAGCGCCAGCTGAGCAAGGAGTTCGTCCGCGAGTGGCTCATGGCCAACGGCTTCCAGGGCAAGGAGGGGCAGCAGGTGCCCGAGATGACCGACGAGATTGTCGGCAGCATCTCCGACCGCTACATCGAGCTCTACGAGCATATCACGGGCGAGAAGTTCCAGAAGGCCGACGACTGCCCCGACGTGGCCGCCCGCATCGAGCGCAATGTCGGCGACTACCTCGCCACGCTCTGATGGAAATCGAGCGGAAATATTTGGTAAAGACCCTGCCCGACAATCTCGATGCCTACCCGCATGTCGAGATAGAGCAAGGCTACCTCTGCACGTCGCCCACCCTGCGCATCCGCAGGGCGGGCGACGCTTATATCCTCACCGTCAAGGAGAAGGTGCGTGCATCAGTCCCCGCTCCTGATTCAGGGGATGCTTCCGAGGGGCGGAGGGCTGTCGCCGCCATCCATAACCGCGAGGAGGAGTTCCGCCTCGCGGCCGACCGCTACGCGCACCTGCGCGGCAAGTGCGACGGCAACCTTGTCCACAAGACCCGCTACAAGATACCCCTCGACGGTGGCCTCACCGCCGAGCTGGATTTATTCCACGGTGCGCACCAGGGGCTGCTGTTGGTCGAGGTGGAGTTCCCCGACACCGCTTCCGCCGACGCCTTTGTGCCTCCGGCATGGTTCGGCACCGATGTCAGCCAGGACCCACGCTACCGCAACAGTTGGCTGGCGTTCAACAATTCATAGGTGGTCATATAAATGGCGGTTGATTCCTTGGGATTCAGCATAAAACAGTGGCCCTGTCCAAGCCGTACAACAGGCTGGCAACCAGTATTCTGTAAAGTATAGGTTTTGCCCCTCTTCTTGTTTTCTTGGGGAGTGGGTGCAATATTTCCGGGAAGTCGGCGTTAGAGACATAAAGTTATGGCAAAAGTTGAGATGGGCATCCTTGGAGGCTTCAGCGGCCGCGTGGGTGCCGTGGTGGGCTACCGCCGCCACGGCGCATGGTTCGTCCGTGCCTACCGGCCACACATAAAGGACAGGAAATCAGCGGCCCAGCTGGAGCAACGCAGCCGCTTCAAGGCGATGATCCAGTTCGCCTCGCCGGCCACGCCGGTGCTGCGCGTGGGGCTGCGGAAGGTGGCGGCCGACTGGCAGATCACCGAGGGGAATGCGTTCTTGAAACTCAACCATCAGAATTTTCTGAATAATCAGAATTTTCTGAATAATCCGAATAATCAGATAAACTATTCGGGCTTGCAGTTTTCCTATGGGCACCTGACGGCCCCCAAGGGGCTGCAATATGCTGTGGACGAGGAAGGTGTGCTGCATGTGCGGTGGGAGAGCGCGGGCGGCGTGCGCAACGACCGCGTGCACATCTATGTCTATTGCCGCGGCCGTGGCCTCTGCGCCGAGGGCAGGCGAGGGGAGGGGCGTGTGCAACTGCTTTTGCCCGAGGAGTTTGCGGCGGACGGGCTGCACGTATGGGCCTTCGCCGCAAGCGTGAACGGCGAGGTGTCGCCAACCGTGTATGGCGCTCCGTTACAGCCGGATGTACTCCTGCAGCCGCACCACGTGGATGAAAGGGAAGTCGGTGGTTTCCTGCACGTCGAAGTGCCTGTCGTTGAAGACAATCCTAATACAGCCACCCGAACAGCCACAGCGGGATGCGGTTGCCGGTGCTGTAGCCCACGTTGTCGACAGCCAGGTAGCTGTCAGGGAGGTTGGCAATCTGGCCAAAGTCTTTGCCCGAGCCACCAACCTCGAACAGCAGCCCTTCCGCCGTCTTGAAGTCGCCCTGCGGTGCTGTCGTCAGCGAGGTTACGACAGACATCTGGTTCAGGAAGAAGGTCTCGCGCAGGGTACCCTCGTTGACTGCACTGCCGAGGGCGTACATCAGATTGGTGTTGCCTAGGTAAATCTTCTCTGGTCCAACCAGATGCTTGTAGTTTTTGGTCTCGCGCGTGAGCAGCTGCACCAGGCCGGCCCGGTCTAGCAGGTAGAGCAGTTTGAGACACATGTCGCGAGTGGTTTCAAGTTGCTCTGCCAGCTTGCTGATCCTGGGGGTCAGCGGAACATTCTTGGCCACAACCATGAGCAGCTGCTTGGTTTTTTGCAGCGAGGCATACGATACACTTTCCACGGCCGGAATGTCGGAATCGATGACCAACTCGGCCGTCTCGCTCAGGCGTGGCAGATAGTCCGCACCCGCATCGAGCTTGAATGGATAATAGCCCTCTGCCAGGTATGCTGCAAAATGCTTCAAGACAGGCATTTCATTTGCAATCTGCATTGCAATGGAGGTGTGGTCTTCCAGCAGAGAGGGCAGGGCGACAGCATCCGCATCAAGAATTCTGTTGAATTTGAGGTACTCACGGAACGAAAGTCCGTTGAGGGTATAGAGGGTCTGCCTGCGGGAGAGGTCGACCCTTGAGTGGTCTATCTCCAACATGCTGCTGCCAGTATAGACGATGTTCAGGTCCTGATAGGTGTCATAGATGTTTTTTATGATCACCGCCCATTGGGGATATTTGTGAACCTCGTCGAGGAATAGGTGGCGCACACCGCGCTGGTAGAGCCACTCGGTGAGCTCCTGCAGCGTGTGCATCTGGAACCACATATTGTCAAGCGAAGCATAGAAAACCCTGTCCAGCTTTTTGAATGTTTTCTTTATGCGCTGCAGCAGCAGGGTGGTTTTACCCACGCCACGCGAGCCTTTGATTCCGATGAGACGTGAGTCCCAGTTTATCTGGTCATAAAGGTATCTGACGAACCTTGTTTCTGTGGCGTTTAATCGTACAAGAAACACATTCTCAATTTGTTGATAGTCTTCTTGATTCATGATTATTGTTGTTTATCAGAATGCAAAGATACAAAAAAAACACTTTTGCAAAAGTGTTTTTTTTTAAAATTTCACTTTTTGGAAAGTGAGTTTTCGGGTCTAGAGCAACTTTTTTTGTTGCCGTATGGATTATTTTGTGTAATTTTGCAGTCGTTTCCGAGAGTGGAAGCGTAAGCAAGAAAAGCATTGCAACAGTGTCCTTTTTGCTAAATTTCGCCAAAATTACAGAAGGAGGACGGAGCATAATATGCTTTCGCTTGTATGTATATGCTATCGTTTTAGCATATCCGTCAGGCGTGAGAAAAGTTCCATCAACCGTTCCTTCAAGGTGTTTGGCGATACCTGGCAAAAAACGGACATGAGCACATAAGTCTCATGCCTTTCTTAATATCTTTTAATGTAACACCCTGCACCATTGGAGACTTGGGGGCAACTCAAAAAAGCACTCAACCAATTATGAAGAAAACACGATTCATTTGGATGCTCGTTTCGGCGTTATGCCTAGCCAGCGTGTACGGCAGGGCCCAGTCCAACCAGTTCCACACCATGACATTCATCAACGATGGTGGCGGGTACTTCTCGTTCGTCTGCACTACGCCCGACGGCCAACGTGTCGACACCTCGAATAACTTCTTTGGTTACATAACAAAGACGATTCAGGTGCAGGAGGGAAGTTCTGTCCTTATCGGCCTTTCGTCGGAGAAACGCGGTTCTTACTTCTATGGTGAAATAAGATATCAAGGAGGCGCACCTAGGATGCTTCATTTTTATGTGGACAACCGAGAGGTGCCGCTCGACAGCATCTACTGCTTTTATGATGAGGAGGGGCACTATTACTGGTATTCCTACGCCCTCACCAATGTTACCTCCGACCACACCTTCCGCGCTGTCTATGGACAGTGGGATGAGGATTTAGTTTCGCGGCCTGTCCGCACGGTAAAAATCATCGGGAACATGGCATGTAGCTATGAAAGCAGTGATGGAAATTGGGTCGGTGGGTCGGCCATAGGTGAGCGCCGGGGCGACACACTCTTTTTGGAAGTGGAAGAAGGACTGCATTTTGGAGTAGACATGGGTTTTTATAGACCAGGAGGTATGTGGAGTGAGGAAAGCCTGGATCAACCGCTCCACTTATACGTTGATGATGTAGAAATCCCACTGGACAGCCTTTCCAGTAGTGTCGATGGAATAACTCTTAGATATGATTATTCCTACCAACAAATGGTTACATCCGACCACACGGTACGTCTCGTCTCTGGTCCGATAGATACCACCCAACTGCCGCCACTGCACACTATTGAGGTCGTAAACCAAGGGGGCGGTGAAATTGATTATGACGACATCTCTGGAGAGATATATTGGTTGTTGGATAATCCTTTCTTCCAAATCGACACAATTCCATTTCTGGCAGAGGAAGGACGGGATTACAGTCTTACGATGTATTCGATAAGACCTGAGACTCGGTATTATGACGAATACACCAATCCCAGTCTCCTCCATTTTTATGTCGACGAGGTTGAGGTTCCGCTCGACAGCATTTATATAGGTTCTGACGGTGCTTGGGGAATCTATGCATACAGGTACACCTTTTCCAACATCACGTCCAGCCACACTGTCCGCGCCGTGTTTGGCCAGTGGGACGACACCCTCCCCTCCGTCCATGCCATGACAGTCGTCAACCATGGTGGCGGCAAGATTCATTCGCCCAGAAACAAGAACTTCAGGGATGACCTACGGCAGCTGTTGGTGTCGGGGGGCGACCCGTTCACCATCAGGCTGGATTCCTATCGGTCCGACAGCCCCTACTACGGCGACTACGCCAACCCGAAGCTTCTCCACTTCTACGTGGACGATGTCGAAATTCCGCTCAGCAGCATGTTCAGCGGCTATGACGAGGAGACCCACACCCTGCAATATGCCTACACCATGCCCCAGGTAACCGCCAACCACATCTTCCGCGCCGAGTTTGGACTTTGGAGCGACGGCGACTTGCAATACGTTCTCACCCTCGCCGCCAACGACACCACGATGGGCACCGTTGCCGGAGGCGGCATCTACCTCTTGGGCGAGTCCGCCACCCTCACCGCCACCCCCAAGCCGGGCTACCTCTTCAGCCACTGGGACGACGGCAGCACCGACAATCCGCGTACCGTGGTGGTTACCGCCGATGCCACCTATGTGGCCTACTTTGAAGCCGAAGTCGGCATTGCGGATTTGGTCGGCAGTGGCGACGTCAACGTGTGGAGCGTGGGCGGAAACATCCGCGTTTCCGGTGTCGAGGGCATGGAGGTGCGCGTCTACGACATCACCGGCCGCCGCGTCGGTATGGAAGGGCTGCGAGGCGGTGTCTACATGGTGAAGGTGGGCCCGCTGCCGGCACGCAGAGTGGTGGTGATTGAATAATAGTATCTTGAAATTTGGAATTGCAGTGTGGGGCCGCGGCAAAGCCGCGGCCCCACACACGTTTAGATGCGGTGTGCGGCGACTTTTCAACAAGTGTTGAAACTTTTTTTGCTGCGGAAGGAAAAAAAGATGTAAATTTGCACCCAAAATTAAACCTTAAAAATCCAACCCAATGAACAACAGCATCTATGTATTCCCGAAGCCCGAGAACGAGCCTGTGAAAGGCTACGCGCCCGGCAGTCCCGAACGTAAGGAAATCCGCAAAGCGCTCGACGAGCTCTACAACACGGTTACCGAAATTCCCGTCATCATCGGCGGCAAGGAGGTGAAGACCAATGATATGGGCGAGATTGTCATGCCGACGGAGAACAAGCACGTCCTGGCCCGCTACCACAAGGTGGGCGAGAAGGAGGTGAAGGCCGCCATCGCCGCCGCCATGAAGGCGCACGAGGAGTGGGCCAACACGCCGTGGATGGACCGCGCCAGCGTGATGCTGAAAATAGCCACCCTGATTGCAGGCAAGTACCGCTACCTCATCAACGCCGCCACCATGCTCGGCCAGGGCAAGACCACCATGCAGGCCGAAATCGACTCCGCCTGCGAACTGGTGGACTTCCTGCGCTACAACACCTACTACGCCAGTCAGATCTACAGCGACCAGCCCTGCAGCCCCGACGGCCAGCTGAACTACGTCAACTACCGCGCCATGGAGGGCTTCGTCCTCGCCATCACGCCGTTCAACTTCACCTCCATCGCCTCGAACCTCTGTCTCAGCCCCGCGCTGATGGGCAACGTCTGCCTCTGGAAGCCCAGCACCACGTCGCTCCTCTCGAACTACATCCTGATGAAGATCTACAAAGAGGCCGGCCTGCCCGACGGCGTCATCAACTTCCTGCCCGGCAGCGGCTCGCTGATCGGCAAGGTGGCCTTCGCCGACGAGAACCTCTCCGGCGTCCACTTCACCGGCTCCACCGGCACCTTCAACAACTTCTGGAAAGCAATCGGCAACAAC
>CACZLT010000076.1 GCA_902782185.1 uncultured Bacteroidota bacterium
GTCTCCGTCATCATCAGCGACGAGCGCATCAGCTCGCCCATCATCAACCAGTTCGACACGGCCATCATCCTCAACCAGCAGTCGCTGGACAAGTTTGAGAGCAGCGTGAAGCCCGGCGGTTACCTCATCTACGACCCCAACGGCATCACCCACGAGCCCACCCGCAAGGACATCAACATCTACAAGATTGCCGCCACGGCCAAGGCCCAGGAGCTCGGCATCTCGAAGGTGTTCAACATGGTGGTCCTCGGCGGCTTCCTCAAGCTGAAACCCATCGTCGAGAAACAGTACATCCGCGAGGGTCTGGAGCACTCGCTGCCCCAGCGCCACTGGAACCTCATTCCCCAGAACGAGGAAGCCATCGAAATCGGCAAGGGTCTCATCGAAGCTGTCCAGGTGCTGTAAACACTGGTTTTAGTACACTGAAAACAAAGATGTTCCGTGGAGGGGCATCTTTGTTTTTTCATTTTTTTTCCCGCCATGTCTGAAAAAAGTTGTACTTTTGCGGCCGATAATCAACCCATAAAATTAGCGCCTATGGAAAAATACATCTGCGACGTCTGCGGGTACGTCTACGACCCCGCAACCGGCGACCCCGACAACGGCATCGCCCCCGGTACCAAGTTCGAAGACCTGCCCGCCGACTGGGTCTGCCCGCTCTGCTCGGTCGACAAAACACATTTCGAAAAACAGTAACCCTCCCCTAACCCTTAAACACCAAACCCCATGTTAAACAAAAAAGTTTCCGACCTGCTCAACGAGCAAATCAACAAGGAGTTCTACTCCGCCTACCTCTACCTCGACATGAGCAACTACTTCAGCCGCGAGGGTCTCAACGGCTTTGCCAACTGGTACATGATTCAGGCCCAGCCACGCCATGCTGTTCTACCAGTATATGCAGAATAACGACTGCCCCGTCAAGCTCACCGCCATCGCGCAGCCCGACAAGAAGTTCAAGAAGCACATGGATGTGCTGAAGGCCGGCTTGGAACACGAGGAGTACGTTACTGCCAGCATCCACGCCATCTACGATGCCGCCTACAAGGTGAAGGACTTCCGCACCATGCAGTTCCTCGACTGGTTCGTCAAGGAGCAGGGCGAGGAGGAGACCAACGCCCGCGACCTCATTACCAAGATGGAGCTCTTCGGCACCGACCCCAAGAGCCTCTACATGCTCAACCAGGAGCTGATTGCAAAGAAAGAGGGCGCCCCGCTGTGCGGGGCGCCCTCCCTGCTGCAGGCTAGTTGCCCCCGATGAGGGGGAATACCTTCAGGTCGGAATAGGTGTAGGTGAATTCGTTGTTATAATTCGAAATCGTTTCGTAGATATTCCCCGTTGAGTGCAAATAACCGTCGGACAGGTTGATGTAGTGATCGTCCGTTCCCGGCGTAAGGTTGAATAGCACATTGGCGCAGCCGAGAGGTTGGGTGACAGGCATGCTGAGCTGGATGTGGGAATATGGGTCGTTGAGGCAGGTCGCATCCGACAGAGAGAGTGCGGTCACGACGCTCTCCGCCGTGGTGCCGTCGGGGAAGATGACGAGATACCCCTCTCTGCTGTCAGGGTCGATGCAGGGGAGGAACCGGGCGCTCTGCGGACGGTCGTGGAGGAGGTGGTATATCTCGGCGCGGGAAATCGACTCGTGCTCGGGGTGGGGTGGGGCTGTCGAAAAAGGGTCGCCTCCGGGGAAGAGCACCTGCTTGGTGGGTGAGAGGGAGAAGAGGCTGAACTGGACGATGGAGCCGGCCTCGTCCACCAGGTACCTGTCGGGGCGTATCTCGGCCGTGGCGTGCAGGAGCCCCTTGCGCCCCAGGGGTTGCTGGAGCGTGGCCGTCCGCTCGAAGGTGAACTTTTTGACATCGCCGTGAGGCCTAGACAAAACAAAAGTATTAAAGTGGCGTCCCGCATAGTAGTACGTAGAATGTGTGATCTCGATGGGTTCTGCGAGGACTCCGTAGACCCTGACGGTGAGTGCTTCGCCCGCCGGCAGCGGCGGCACGGGCAGCTGCACACTGCAGCTCTCGTCGGGGTAGACCCTCCAGTTGCTTGGCGATTCGTACTTCAGGCATACGCTGCGCGCGCCGTAGGAGCCGCCGGGGCCGGGGCCGGCCACGGTGGGCTCGCCCGTGGCGGGGTCGAGGGTGAAGGTGCAGGTGCCGTGCAGGGCACTCGTGGCGGCCTCCACCACCACCGAGTCGATTTGGAGCGTCCTGCTCATGGGGTTCACTATGTCCACCTGCACCACCGCCGCCAGGTGGCGGAACAGGAGCGCGGGCGGCCGCCCGCCGCCGTCGCTGGCCGCCACAGCCACCAGGGGAAGGTTGTTCAGTCTTTGGCCTCCGGAGACTCGACTGTACAAGTTCCTGCGTTGTAGGGTGAAGGAAAAGGCGCGTCCGGCCTCGATGTCCTCGTCCCACCAGTGGTCGGGCTCGGCATAGGTGCGGCCTTCGACGGCCTGCGGGCAATCAACGGCGGGGCAGTAGGCGAAGTGGCGGCCGCCGGCCGGCACGTTGGGGATGTCGGCTGCGTAGTACTTCCACTCCGTGCCCACCTGCACCCGCTGGATGTTGCAGTTTTGGCCGTTGATGTTCACCCTGTCAGAAGTGTGGTTCCAGTAGGTCTGGGTGCCGTCGACGACTACCTTGGCGCCGCCGTCGCTGGACTCCACCTCGAGGAGCACGCCGGGAACCTCGCCGGCGGGCTCTTTCACGCAACCCGCACCCAGCGCAAGGGCCAGGGTCGCCGCCATAACGATGCTGTATTTCTTCATAAGCGTCTCTGGTTTCATGGGGGTTAGAAAAGCCATGCCTCGTCGCGGCTCTCGCCGACGGAGGCGCTGTTCGCCTGAGTGGGCTCCGACAGGAGGAACTCGGGGATGACTGCGGTGAACTGCGAGGCGGCAAATCCGCGCTCGGCGGCGAAGGCCACGACGGTGAGGCCGGGCGGCAGGTAGCGCCGCTTCTCTCGGTTTTCTTTCATGATTCTTTCGGAGGTGTTAGGGATTGATGAAACAAAGAAGCGGGCACCCCGGGGAAAGGGGTGTCCGCTGAAGATTCAAATGGGGGAGGATACGGTGCGCCGTGCCCGCCGCCGATTGCCGACCCTTTGCGGATGCGGCGTGCCGCATCGCTACACAGAGGTTTGTGGGGGGGGGGGGCTAATCCTCTCATTTTGTGTATGTTACGATATTGTTTGTCATTAGGGTCAGAGTGCAAAGATACAGACTTTTTCCCAACCGACAAAAATATTTTTTCCATATCACATTTATTTTGTATCTTTGCAGTCGAAATTGGACAATAAACATGTATGAAAAGATGAATAGTGTAAACGTACATATCAGCCTGCCACGCAGCGACATGGGGTTTGTCCGCCAATTGGGCAAGCGCATGGGTTGGAGCGTGAAGGAGGCGGACGCACTCTTCGACCCGGAAAGTGGCGAATACCTGAACGAGGAGACCATGCAGGCCATCCGCGATGTGGAATCGGGCAAGGGAGTGGTTCGCTGCAAAAGTATTGACGAACTGCTGGCGGCGGTATGAGCATCCGCTACGACTTGGAATACGGCGGCAAGTTCCTCAAAGACCTGAAACTTGCCAAGCGTAGGGGGCTTGACCTCGGCGAACTGAAAGCCGTTACCGACATGCTCCAGGAAGGCAAACGCCTGCCGGCAAAGCACCGCGACCACCTTCTCACAGGAAACTATAAGGGTTATCGCGAGTGCCATATCAACCCCGACTGGTTACTGATATACAGCAAGAAGGAAACACTGCGTATTATCTCGCTCTACCGTACAGGAACACATTCCGACTTATTTTAGCAAACAATAATAAAGTATTAACCCCAAAAACCAAAAGAACATTATCATGAAAAAATTCATCTGCCCCGTCTGCGGCTACACCTGCGAAGCCGAGACCATGCCCGAGAAATGCCCCATCTGCGGCAAACCCATGCAGGAAGTGAACGAAGAGGTGAAGACTTGGGCCGCCGAGCACGTTGTCGGCGTGGCCAAGGGCGCCCCCGAAGACATCATGATGGACCTGCGCGCCAACTACGAGGGAGAGTGCCGCGAAGTCGGCATGTACCTGGCCATGGCTCGCGTGGCCCACCGCGAGGGCTACCCCGAAATCGGACTCTACTGGGAGAAAGCCGCTTGGGAGGAAGCCGAGCATGCCGCCAAGTTTGCCGAGCTGCTGGGTGAAGTGCTGACCGACAGCACCGCCGAGAACCTCAAGATGCGCATCGAGGCCGAGTATGGCGCCACCGCCGGCAAGACCGACCTCGCCAAGCGCGCCAAGGCCCTCAACCTGGACGCCATCCACGACACCGTCCACGAGATGGGCCGCGACGAAGCCCGCCACGGCAAAGCTTTCGAAGGCCTGTACAACCGCTACTTCAAAAAATAATGTCGCTGCGCAAGAACATATCCTGGCTGCTCTTCCCGCTTACCTGCTGGTATGCGGTGGGGGTATGGTTCAGGAACGTGCTCTTCGCGCTGGGCATCAAGAAACAGGAGGTTCCCCGCATCGCCACCATCGGTGTGGGGAACATTTCCACTGGCGGCAGCGGCAAGACACCCCACGTGGAGTACCTCCTGCGGCTGCTCTCCGACCACTACCGCACCGCCGTCCTCAGCCGCGGCTACAAGCGGCATACCAAGGGCTACCTCCTCGACGACGGCAGCCACGACCCGCGCCAACTGGGCGACGAACCGGCCATGTTGGCTGACAAGTTCCCGGATGTGCAGGTGGCCGTCTGCGAGAAGCGTGTCGAGGGTGTGCGACGGCTCATGGCACAGTACCGCACCGAGCAGGGCCCCGACGGCGAGGAAGTCCGCATTTCCACCGCTCCCCAGCTTATCATCCTCGACGATGTCTTCCAGCACCGCCACATCAAGCCCACCATCAACATCCTCCTCACCGAGTACCACCACCCCTACAGTCGCGACCACATACTCCCCTACGGCAACCTGCGCGAGTTCAGGAGCGCCCGCCACCGCGCCGACATCGTTGTCGTAAGCAAGTCGCCCGCCACACTCAACCCCATCGAGCGCCACAACATAGTGCAGGAACTCAAACTCCAGAACTGCCAGAAACTCTTCTTCTCCTACCTCGACTACCTCCCCCTCCGCACACCGGAAGGACATGAAGCCGGTGTCGACCTGCGGCTTCTCGACAACATCCTCGTCCTCACTGGCATAGCACATCCAGAACCCCTCGTCGACCACCTCCGCCGCCACACCCGCGTCCACCACCTCCCCTTCCCCGACCACCACGACTTCTCCCGGCACGACCTCGACCTCGTCCGCACCGCCTTCGGAAAACTCAACGGCTCCAAGAACATCATCGTAACCACAGAAAAAGACGCCGCCCGCCTCGGCAACCGCCTCCGCGGCCTGCCCCTCTACATACAGCCCATCCGGGTGGCCTTCCACCAGACCCCCGACATGAACTTCGACCAAATCATCGAATCCACCGTCCACGAAAACATCTCCTTCCTCGAAAAACTCAACATCTGGAGCTGACCCCGGACAAATAATTCCGCCGCATAACGCCCTGATTTGCATCCATAAACCACCACCCGCCCGACACCGGCGGAAAAATAAAACCCCCCAATCCAAATAATTTGCGTACTTTTGCACCCGAAATCCAAGGGGTAGTAGCTCATCTGGTAGAGCATTTGGTTCGCAATCAAAAGGTAGTGGGTTCGAGTCCCATCTACTCCACCACCCCCCGAAAAGGGTCGCCACAAGCGACCCTTTTTTCATACCCCTCCCATCCATCAGGAAAGGAAGAAGCAAGGCAAAACCTATAAACTACAATCCACTGTCAATCACCCTCTTGCAACCCTGCAAAAATCACCCCTCCCACAACTTTTTCACAAAAAAATCACATGAAATATACCGCGCTGACACACAATGATATAGGTGCAAAAACGAGCAAATATTTGGCCATGTGCGCAAAAAAGCGTAATTTTGCACCCCAAAACAATGAACACATATATGAAAAAACTCCTCACCATCCTCACCCTGGCACTCACCGTGCTACCCCTGCGCGCCGACGAAGGCATGTGGATTCCCATGCTCCTCCAGCGCAACGAAGCCGCCATGCAGCGCGCCGGTATGCGCATCTCGGCCCGCGACATCTACGACATCAACCACGCCTCGCTCAAAGACGCCATCGTCCTCTTCGGCGGAGGCTGCACAGGCGAGTTCGTCAGCGACGAGGGCCTGCTGCTCACCAACCACCACTGCGGCTACAGCTACATCGTGAAGCACAGCACCGTCGAGCACGATTACCTCACCAACGGCTTCTGGGCCATGACCCGCAGCCAGGAAATCCCCTGCCCGGGCCTCTCCGTAACCCGCCTGGTCCGCATGGAGGACGTTACCGCCCAGGTGCTGGAAGGCGTCTCCGACCAGACCGCAGAGCAAGACCGCGAGCGCATCGTGGCCCAGAATATCAAGGCCATCACCGACAAGGCCGTCGCGGGCACCCACTACAAGGCCATCGTGAAACCCTTCTACTACGGCAACCAATACTTCATGTACATCAATGAAGTATTCACCGATGTGCGCCTCGTCGGCGCCCCTCCCTCGAACATTGGCAAGTTCGGCGGCGACACGGACAACTGGATGTGGCCCCGCCACACGGGCGACTTCTCCGTCTTCCGTGTCTACACCAAGGACGGAAAACCCGCCGATTTCGACCGCACCAACACCCCATACCAGCCGCTGAAGCACTTGGAAATTAGCCTAAAAGGCGTGGATGAGGGCGACTTCACCTTCGTTTTTGGCTACCCCGGCACCACCCGCCGCTATGTAACCCACGACTATGTGGACCTGGCCGCCAACATAGAGAACCCCGTTCGCATCGCCTTGCGCGACATACGCCTTGAACATTACAACGCCGCCATGCGCCAAAGTGCCGCACAACGGCTCAAGTATGCCTCGCGGGTGGCTTCCATAGCCAACGGCTGGAAGAAGTGGCAGGGCGAGAGCCTCGGCATCGAGCGCCTGCAGGGCGTGGAGCAGAAGATGGAGCAGGAGCGCAAGTTCCAACGCTGGGCCGACGACAAGCCGCAGTACCGCGATGTGCTGCCCCAGCTGGAGGACAACTACGCCCGCCTGCGCGAGGTGGAGCTGGAGTGGACCTACTTCCAGGAGGCCGTCCTGGCCAGCGACTTCATGCAGCGCGCCATGCGCCTGTGGCGCATCGGCCGCAGGCCGTCGAGGCCGCCGCCGAGGCATTCCTCGACGACAGCCGCAAGTATTTTGAGGACTTCGACCAGCACTCGCCCGTCGACGAGGCCATCTTCACCGAGTGCTACCTCTACATGTGGCAGCACGGCTTCGCCGCCAACAACTACGCCCCCGACGCGGCCAGCCTGGAGAACACCCTCAAAAAGGTCTATAGCAGGTCGGTGCTCAACAATCCCAAGAAGCTTGAAAAGCTGCTCACCGGCCCCGCCAACAAGCTGGTCGACTTCTGCCGAAGCAATACAACGAGGCCGACGACAACATCCAGCGCCTGATGCGCACCTATGTCAAGGGGCAGATGGAGATGTATCCCGACAGCAACTTCTTCCCCGACGCGAACCTCACCCTGCGTGTGGCCTATGGGCACGTGGAAGGCTTCAAGCCGAAGGACGCGACCTACTATACGGCCTACAGCACCATCGACGGCATCATGGAGAAGGAGAACCCCGACATATACGACTACCGTGTGGAGCCGAAGCTGAAAGAGCTGTGGAGGAAGAGGGACTACGGCCCCTATGCCAACAAGAAGGGCGAGTTGCCGGTGGCGTTTATCGCGACCAACCACACGACGGGCGGCAACAGCGGATCGCCGGTACTCAACGCGGACGGCCAGCTTATCGGCATCAACTTTGACCGCTGCTGGGAGGGTACGATGAGCGACCTGCTGTTCGACCCGGCCTATTGTCGCAACATCAGCCTCGACATCCGCTACTGCCTGTTCATCATCGACCGCTTCGCCGGGGCGCGGCACCTGGTGGACGAGATGACCTTGGTGGACCGGTAGCAGGAATCCGGCAGGGGTTCACTAGGTACTCCCTAGGTACTCTCTTAATGAATACATAAACTCTGGTGCGATATGGGACGATATAGTCCCATATCGCACCAGCGCTTTTTTCCCAACGGGCTGCGGGTATGGCCTCGCCTGGGCGAGAAGATTAGGGACGGGATTAAATAATCAGCGGCGCCAGTGGTGGTGGAGGGTGGGGTAGTCTATCGCGCGCAGGAACTCGAAGGCGTCCTCGGTGCGGAGCAGGTCGCCGGGCTGGTGGGCGTCGGAGCTGACCAGCAGGGGGATGCGCCACTGCTTCATCTGGCGGATGAGGCGGCGCGAGGGGTAGTAGTCGGCGTGGCGGCCTTTGTAGATGCCACGGGTATTGACCTCGCAGATGAGACCCAGCTCGTGGACGAGTGCGAGGGTCTCCAGCGCCAGCGCCTCGAACCAGGGTTCGTCCTCGCGGAAGTAGCGGTCGCGGTTGTGCATCACTATCTTGTCGGGATGGCCGACAATGGTGGGGCGGTTGCGGAGCAGCATCTCGTTCTGCTGGTGGAAGTAGGCGCGGACACCGCGGCGTATGTCGCCGCCGAAGAGGCGGTGGAGGCCCTCGTCGTAGGTCTCCTGCTTCGAGCCGTCGATGAACCACAGCCCTTCTCCCTCGCTCGGTATCAGATGTACGCTGCCGATGGTGTAGTCGAGGCCGCCCTGCTCAATCAGCGGGGAGAAGTCCTCAAGCAGGCCGGGGATGTAGTCAATCTCGAGACCGAGGGTGATTTCGATGCGGTCGGCGTACTCGGCCTGCAGGGCGCGCACCTCGCGGCAATAGTCGAGGTAGCGTTCCTGCGGGATGGCGAAGGTGTTGTCGAACGGCACCGGCGCGTGGCCGCTGAATCCGAGGGCGGAGAATCCGTGGTTGACAGCCATCTCGACAAAGTCGCGCAGCGGCGCCTTACCGTCGCAGTAGAGGCTGTGGGTGTGGAAGTTAGAAAGCATAGACAGCGGAAAGGGAGAGCCGGAGGTTGCCGACGGGGTGTGCGTATCCGGCACGTGTGTACTCGGCCTCGGCGGTGAAGTCGAGTCCCTTGAGAGTCTTGTAGGTGAGGCGGGGCTGCACGCGCCAAAGGTACTCTAGCTCGCTGCCGCGACCAAAGAGGTAGAAAGAGCTGACACCACTGGAATGGCCGGTCTTTGAACGATCCCTGTTCAAGGCATAGCCCATGAATAGGCCTGGCCGCCAATGGCCGGTGCGGCGTTCCACATCAATCCACAAGGTGTTGAAATGCCAGTCTTCCGCGTGCAATACGCCGTCCGAGTAGCTCCACATCACATATCCGCCCAGCGAGCAGCCCTCGTAGAGGCTGTTGTTGAGGAGTGCCTGCGCTTTGACCGTGTAGGAGCCAAGGTTCAGGCGGCCAAAGAAAGACCATGTGAGGCTAGAGTGGGTGGAAGACCGCAGGGATGCGGATGCATCGGTATTCACCACAGGTTGTATGGTCTTCAGGTTGGTTGCCACGCCGAAGAGGAGTCCCTCATGGTAGAGGCGCAGCTGTGCGTTGAGTTCGGGGATGAGGCTGTGGCGCGCAAAGAGGGTGCTGGAGGTGAGAGTACCGTTAAGGAGGCCCTGACTCATGTTGTCGAGCTGCCATTGTGCCACGGCCACGGCCTCGAATCCATCAAGGCGGTACTCATAGCGCACCTGCGGCTGACGGGCATAGCAGTGGAACGGCGCACCCATGTTCAAGGGGTTGGTCATGGGCATGATTTCGTGGACGGTCATGGCATACCAGTATTGACCCATCAGCAGGCGGTGGTGTTCCCAGCGCATGTCGATGTAGGCATGGCGCAGGCGGAGGTTGTCGATGGTAGCGTTGGTGGAACCCGTGAAGTCGCCCTCGATATAGGCCGAGGTCTTGGCACCCAGCATATCGGGGCCGTTGATGCGGAGGCCGAGACGGGCGGTGATGGCCAGGAGGTTGGCCTGCCAACCGTCGTTGATGTCGTTGCCGAGACTGTCCTTGACGATAGGCTTGGGGTAGAAGAGCATCATATCCTCGCGCCCGCCCACCACGGCGCGGCTGTCGGCGTAGAAGTGGGGGTTGACGAAGCCGTGCCACTCGAGGGTGAAAGGCGACTGAGCCCCTAGTCTAACTAGTTGAACTAGTAGAACTAGTAATACTAGCGCTTTCTTCATTTTTTCAAGGCCAAAATCAGACCCAGGGCGACACCCAGCAGGGCGGCGAAGAGAACCTGGAGAGTGGGGGGCAGGATGAAGGTGATGGTGTGGGCCGGGAACCAGAAGAGGGGGATGGTCTTCTTGATGACGAAGTTCCACTGCATGTCCCAGTTGACTTTGGAGGCGAAAATCTCACGCATCTTCATGGGACGCAGCAGGCCGGCCACCGTGCCGCCGTTGTCCAGGATATGGATGTCGGTGCACTTGTGGAAGGTCATCATCACCGGAGCGAAGATGCTGTTCATCAGCACGCTGACGGCGAAGGCGATGCCGAGCTTGCCCCAGGAGAAGGTGGGTGCGGCGAAGGTGGCCTGCAGGGTGGGCAGGTCGGCGATGCCGGTGGAGGCGAGGAAATAGGGAGTGCCGCTTTTGAAGACGACCATGGCCATGGCGATGCACATGCCGAGGAAACCCCACACCATCATGCGCGGCACCACGCCGAAGCCGGGCTCACTGTATACACCCTTGCGGATGCGCAGGGCCAGCATCTCGCCCAGGGTGGCGAGGATGGCGAACTTGAAGAAGGCCATGATGTAGGGGTGGTTCACCGTGGCCCAGTTGAAGCCCTCGGCAGCACGTGTCTGCGGGATGGCAAAGAGCGCCGCCACTGCGGCGACACAGGCGATAAGTATATAGTCTCCTTTTTTCATAACTCTATATTAACACAATAACTCATAATTCTTAACTCATAACTGCCATGTGGCCCCATCCTTGCCGTCCTTGACAGTGATGCCGAGGGCGGTGAGGCTGTCGCGGATGCGGTCGCTGGTGGTCCAGTCCTTGTTGGCCTTGGCGGTGGCGCGGATGTCGAGGATGACCTGCATC
>CACZLT010000077.1 GCA_902782185.1 uncultured Bacteroidota bacterium
GTCACCGCCGTGCGCCAGATGCTGATGTACTATGTGGACATCTTCGCCTTCCTTGAAAACCCGGAACAGACGTGGGAAAGAATCAACGCAGGGCGATGCGACAGTCCCACAGGACAATTGGAACTGCCATTTTCATAGGGGGGGGGGCTTGCTTTGGGCATACTATCATCTGCCTGATGCCTGACATCTCTATGTCAGCGCAATACGATTGTGTTGTTGCCCTTTTGCTGTTTTTATCGGACACCAATAAATACTATTATTATCTTTGCTTTCATGGCTATTTTATTTTTTTCATTTAGAATCAAGTTCAAACAATAGTTCTTGTATAAAATCCACAAGCTTTTCCTCTTCTTCAAATCTAAAATGTTGCACAATTTGACCTCCACCATCTGCCTTTTGCTTAAAATCGCGGACCGATAGCATCATCTTTATCAAATTTTCAAATAGTTGCTGTTCATTTCCGTTTGGTGTCCACAGAAGCACTTCGTAACCATTCTCACTACAAATTATGTCAAGTTTCAGGTATACTCCATTTACGATAGCACCCTCAAAGACTGTATCTGTACCTTTATATCTCCAAACTTTTGAAAATGGAGAACAACTATTTTTGAACCTTTCTTGTATGCGTATTGCCATATATTCTGGCAAATCATTCATCATGTTTCGCACAGATTGTGCAATTTCCATATTGTTGCCTTGCAACAATTTTTCATAGAACGCTTTGAATATCACAGTGTCCATATTATTAATATTTAAAATTGATATTAAGTTTGCATATTGATTTAGTGTTGTCCTTACATTTTCGTTTGCTGCCTCTTTTGCTGCCGGCATTGCCCATGAATCATATAGGTTTATTCCTCCTGCTTTGTCATAAGCGGGAATAATGACCAATAATGGATTTACATTTGATTTGTCAGTATCTGACCAATTATAGGTGTCGGGAGTTTTGCTTTTTTCCAGTGGCATATACACTATTGCATCCACATTGCACCCTCTTTTCTGTAAGTATTCGTAATAACGCGGTAATTGCCGTGGCATATCACCAGCATTATTCATCTTATTCTCGACAATAACGGCGTTTTTCCCATCTGCCGTTTCAATAAGAACATCTATTCTACCTTCCTCCCGAACAACCCTTGCACCTATATATGCTTCCAGTGCAATTGGCTTTCCCGCCGATTTAAGCATTTCAAAGAAAATATTAAGGAATTTATTTCCTTCATTATGTTTTTCTTTGGGGTCAAGAAAATATCTAAGTATATCGGAATGAAAGTTTTCTTTGTAGTATGTGTCTGAAATGAGTTGAAAAACATTAAAGGATTCAGGCTGAACTTCTTGTTTCGATTGGATATACCGATTAGAAATCTGGCTATTTGAATCCAAATACCCTACGATTGAGGCCATATGGCTTGTTATAATATCATGCCACTGCGCAATCGTCTTCTCAAAATCCTCTATCGCTAAATGATGCATTTCTTTCTATCAAGTTTCTTCCGACCCTCCAACGGAATGTTAATCCTAATATAAAATAGAAAAGGCATGAGGTTATGTGCTCATGTCGTCTTTTATCAGGTATCGCCAAACACCTTTGCTGGAACGAATCTTTGGGGTACATCTCTCACGCCTGACGCTATGCTATGGGTATAGCATACACATACAAGCGAAAGCACTAATGCTCGTCCTCCTGTTTGAATTTTGGCGAATTCGGTGAAAGGGACCATATCGCAATGCTTTTCTTGCTTACAGCTTTCGCTCTCGAAAGCGACTGCAAAAATACAAAGAAAAATCAATATGGCAAAAAATAATTTTGCCATATTCGAGAAAAATTGTAATTATACAGTATACAATAAACCGAATACCAAGTAGAAATGATAAAAGATAAAAAAGCAGGTCTCGTCCCGACAACAGGCATCCATAGGATGGATCCCTATGAGACCATATCGTCCCATAGCGCACTTTTGTTTATGTATTCATTAAGAGAGTACCTAGGGAGTACCTACCAAGTGCCTGTGCGGTGGGGGCGAATGAGGGTTCGCCCCTATTGCATTTTCTTCTCGGGTTTCAACGGCTGGTCGGAGACGACTTTGGTGTCGTAGCCTATCTTCTTCATGCCGGCCTGGAGGCTCTCGACGGTGGCCTTCTTGGGGTCGTATGTGATGGTTACGTGCTGCTTCTCGAGGTCGGTCTCCACTTTGCGGACACCTTTCTCGAAGCGCATGTTGCTCTTGATTTTGTTCTCGCAGCTCTGGCAGTGCATCTGCGGGGTGGGGGTGAGGACCACTACGCGGAGGCTGCTGGCGCCGAGGCCCATCAGAAGGGCCATGAGGGTGATAAGGATGCGGTGTTTCATGATGTGAATGGTTTAAAGGTTCATACGTAGGCCGGCGTAGGCCATGATTCCGTGGACGGGGCCCCAGACGAGGGTGGGCTCGAAGGTGGCGCTGTAGGGGTCGGCGGCACCCACGACGGGGTGGGGCTGGCGGTAGTTGGTGAGGTTCTCGCCGCCTATATATAGCGAGAAGTGGCGGAACTCGCGCGTAACCTGCAGGTTGATTTGCGGATAGGCGGGGAACTCGTCCTCCCACGAGGGGGTGCCGTCGGCCGAGGTGTAAGCCTTGGGCATGCGGCCGCCGCCGTTGAGGGACAGGGTGAGGTCCACCTGCCAGATGCCCATCAGCGGCTTCCAACCTAGGGTAATGAGTCCCTTGTATCGGCTTTGGAGAGGTTTCTCCATCAGTTGGCCGCCATAGGTGCACATCACGTGGTTGTAGCGGAAGGCGGCCAGGAGGCTCCACTCGTCGCTGGGTTCGTAGGTGGCGTCCACCTGTGCCGTGTACGAGTAGGACTTGCCGTGCAGGTGGTCGAGTAGGATGGCCGTGGGGTCGCTGTCGTAGTCGACCACCAGCTGGTCGATGAAGTCGGTGTAGTAATACTCGGCGTTGAGGGTCAGGGTGCGGTCGCCCACGGGAATGTAGAATGCGGCACTGAGGCCGGTGTTGAGGGCACTCTCCAGCGTGGGCTGGAAGTGCATCTGCTCGGCGAGGGTCATCGGCTGCACCGACACCACACCGTGGGCCATGTCGAGGGTGCGGCCCGAGGCGAGGATGTAGTGATACTCGGCCAACGGGTGCACACTGCGGTGGCCGAGGCCGGCCGAGGCGCGGAGGGTGATGTGGTCGCTGGCCATCCATTTGAGGTGCATCCTCGGCGTCAGGTAGAATCCGTTGAGGCTGCTGTGGTCGGCGCGCAGGCCGGCCATGGCGGTGAACTTGTAGGAGGGCTTGTAGGTGTATTGCACGTAGGCCCCGGGCGTGGTCTCGCGCCAGGCCCTGTCGCCTTGCTCCGCCAGCAGCAGGCGCTCGTCGGCATGTTCCACATGGAGGCTCAAGCCGGTGGAGAGCGAGTGGTCGTGGTTGAATTCGTGTTCCAGCACCAGCTGGCTGCTGAAGTTTAGCTGGTCGGTGCCGTAGCCTTTGGAGCCGAAGGTGCCGTCGAGGTTATACAGGCTGCCGTTGGCCAGGAGGGCGATGTTGGTGTTGTGTTCCTGGTCGAGGAGGTAGGCGTGCTTCATGTAAGCCTCCATGCGGCGGGCGTCGAGCCGGATGCGGAAGGGATTCTCCACGTGGTGTACCTGTCCTCCCTGGCGTTCCTCCTGCAGGAATCCGAGGCCGGCATGCATGATGTATCGTCCTTTGGCGTAGTACCAGCGGTTCATCAGGTGCAGCTGTCGCAGGGCAGGGGAGTCGAGCCACTGGTCGCCGTTGTCGTCGTGATGGCCGAAGTCATGTTCATAGTGCGCCATGAGGATGGTGCTCAGGTGTTTGTTCAGGTGGCGGTTGACGGCCGCGTTGAACTCGCCTTTGAGGCGGCTGTCGCTGTAGAGGTTGAGGCTCACGGCAGGGTCATCCTCGGGTTTGAGGTATTCGACATTGATTTGCCCGGTGATGCTTTGGGGGCCGTTCTTGACACTGGAGGCGCCCTTGCTGACCGAGATGGACTTCATCCAGGCACCCGGCACGTAACCGAGCGAGTAGGGGAGGGTGGCACCGACGGAGTTGGGTTGCCCCTCGGTGAGCATCTGTACGTATTGTCCGCTGAGTCCCAGCAGTTTGATTTGGCGAGCGCCTACGGCGGCATCGTTGTAATTGACATCGACCGAGGGGTTGGTGATGAAGCTTTCGCCGAGGTTGCAGCAGGCGGCGCGGAAAAGTTCGCCCTGGCCTATGTTCATCCCGTTCTCGGCACCGCCGAGGCGGCTCATGTTCTCGGCCCGGGCCTGTATGGAAACCTCGCCGAGAGTGGAGCTCTTTATGCTGTCTTGTTGCTGTGCCATGGCCGTGGCGCAAAGGCCAAAGGCCATGCAGAGCATGGTTGTTTTTCTCATAATAGATTGAAGAATTGGTGAATATGCGTTTCGTTTGACGTCCGTAAAAGGATGCCAAATCAGACACGCATCACCATGGAGCACCGCACACCCGAAGGCGGCGGTGGGTCGGAGGCTGCCACCGTGCGGAATGTCTGGACGGCCGGCAGCGGACAGTGCAGCGGGGAGTGGGTGGTCAGCAGGGCGGGTTGCGGTGCCTCGATCGGCAGCTCCAAGGTGGCGGCTACCTCGCTGTCAGAGAGTTGCACGAAGCGCACCGACATGCAGTCGCTTTCCGTGCGGCAGCAGTTCTCATCATTGGGGAGCATCACACTCACTTTGCCCGAGCAGGCGCACTTCACCAGTCCCACGCCTCCGGCTCCGAAGAACAAGAGTATCAGCGTGGTAAGTCCGATGAATATGTGCGCTAGGTGCTTCATTTCGAGTGCAAAGATACGAATGTTTTCCGTTCTGGCCAAATTTTTCTTTTTTCGTGTCGATGCAAAATAAAATAGGTGTAGGTGCGTTAATTCAATTTTTATCACACACACAGCATACCATGTCTGACAAGAAACGCGAAACCTTCGGCTCCAAGTTGGGCCTCATCATGGCCACGGCGGGCTCGGCCCTGGGCCTGGGCAACATCTACCGCTTCCCCTGCGAGGCCGGAGCCAACGGCGGTGCCGCCTTCCTCATCGTCTACCTGGTCATCGCGCTGCTCATCGGCACACCGCTGATGGTAGCGGAGTTCGTCATCGGGCGCCGCTCGAAGTCCAACCCCGTGGGGGCGTTCCGGTGCCTGGCTTCCGCCAAGAGCGCCTGGCCCCTGCTGGGCTACCTCGGTGTGCTGTGCGCCTTCCTCATCCTGGCTTTCTACACCACCGTGGCGGGCTGGACGCTGGGCTACCTCGGCAAGGCTGCGGCCGGCCATTTCAGCGGGCAGGACTTGCCGGCCATACAGCGGCAGTTCGCCGACTTCACCAACCACCCCTGGCTGCCTGTGGTCTGCCAGCTGGCTTTCCTCGCGCTGACGGCCGTGGTGGTGATGCGCGGCGTGAAAGACGGCATCGAACGTTGGAGCAAAATCCTCATGCCCCTGTTGCTGGTCATCATGGTGGTGCTGTGTGTCAAGTCGCTGACCCTGAGCGGGGCAGGGGAGGGGCTGGCCTTCTTCTTCAAACCCGATTTCTCCAAGATCACCGGCCGTGTGCTCATCTCCGCCCTCGGGCAGAGCTTCTTCTCGCTCTCTATCGGCATGGGGGCGCTCATCACCTACGGATCCTACATCAGCCGCAAGGACAACATGGTGTCCAGCGCTGTGGGCGTTACGCTGGCCGACACCCTGGTGGCGGTGCTGGCGGGCGTCATCATCTTCCCCGCCGCCTTCAGCTTCGGCATCCAGCCCGAGGCAGGCGCCTCGCTGGCGTTCACCACCCTGCCCATGGTCTTCCAGCAGATGACCGGCGGCTACTTCTTCTGCCTGATGTTCTTCCTGTTGCTGGTGATTGCCACGCTGACCAGCACCATTTCGCTGCTCGAGGTCATCGTGGCCACGCTGACCGAGGAGTTGCACCTGTCGCGCGCCAAGTCCGCCCTGGTGGGCGCCGCCGGCACCGCCGTCATCGGGGTGCTGGCCACCTTGAGTTTCCGCACCGGCAGCCCGCTCCATCTGGGCTCCAGCACCGTGTTCGACCTGCTCGACCACGCCACCGCCCTCTACATGATGCCCATCGGCGGCCTGCTCATCGTGCTCTTCCTCGGCTGGAAGATGAATGGCCTCCGCAAAGCCATCTACCTGATTATCCGCTACCTCGCGCCCGTCGCCATCGCCGTCATCTTCGTCAGCCAGCTGCTGATGCGGTAATATAAAAGACACGACCCCATCCCGAGGGCGAGGACGTGTGTGGGTTTGGAGATTCGGTAGGTAAGGGTTCCTACTTGAAGTGATCGTAGAATGATATGACCTGGATTTTATGAACAGTGGACTGATACATGAACAAGCCAAACTTCTCTTTTAAAATGGCGGGAAGGCTGTTTACGTCGTAGGGATATGGCCACGGGTTCCTGTCATGCTTTATTGGATAGAATTCGTTGGTTCCTTTTTCCAATACAACGGGGCAGTTATATCTTAACCGCATTTCCTCTGCCAGGAGTGCCAATGTGCTGTTTACATCTCCCGTAGATTCATTGAGTTTCTTGGCATCTTCTATCCCGATGACATACATGTATTCATAGGTCGTGTCTATTCGAAGCCGGCTGTGTTTGGCGAGGTCGGTTATCAGCCAGGGTGCATGTCGGTAGGGGATGGTGTCGTGGAATGTCAACGTGTATTTCCATCGGGGTCTCTCCGCCTTGTAGGAGAAGTTGGGGAGAATATGGAAACATTCCGTGGGGGAATACAAGTCATCGATGATGCTTGGATGGAATTCTCGCACCAGGTTAAGGGCGATGCAAGGCAGGGTTCCCATGAAAACCATCGTGCTGTCATTAATCTTGCGGATGTCTATCGTATCCCCCTGCATGGGTTGCAAGCTGGCAGAATAGAGCGGCGTGTCGAACTCCACCGCGGTCGGCGTGTACGCAAGGGGGGTGGGCATCAAAAAGGTAATCAGTAGGGCGATGATGTTATTCAGTGCATGAAGCAAGCAGGCCCACCAGAAACCCAGGTTGAATATCAGCCAGCAGGCAATCAATCCTAGCCCGAACAGTTCGGTCATGCACAAGATTGCCTCAATATTGAATGCGGAAAATTCCGTGCAATGAGCCAAAGCAAATAGTAAGGATGAGGCGAGCATCAGTGCCAGCATCCTACTATCGGGTTTGTCTCTCAAAAAATAATCAAGCAACGTACACAATAGAAATCCTCCCGTGCCGAGCCACCAGAAGGTGCTGAATGCCACGGAAACTCCCATCAGAGCGAATAGCATTAATGTCAATACCCTTTTCTGGTTTTTTATCCAATACCGGAACAAGAATTCTTCCAGTAGCGGAGCCAAAATACCCAATGTCACCAGCATCACAGCAATAAATAAGGAGTTTTTGTCGGATTCAAGAACATCCAACAACAAGTCTTGGCCCGACATTTCGTACCCGCAGAGGTAAAGAGTACTACGGATTAGTATGGCCACAAGCCACAGGATGAGACCTGCCCATAAGATTTTTTTGTGAGAGAAAGCTCGTTTCATGTTATAACAGTTTGTTGATAATGTCTGACAATGAGAGGGAAAGCCCGCTTGGATTCATAAGGTTCCGTTGTTATAGATGTTTATGAGGGTTCTTTTGAATCAAAGCAGGCTCTCCAACTGTATGAGGTTCGGAAGATTATTAATTGTTGCAATCGGTTCCTTCCCCAACAACGTCGCCTATATGATTGCATTCCGGATTAGCGTTACCACCGGTGCATCTTACGCAGCAATCCCCCACGCCATGCGCCACAATGATAATTGTTACATTCCTCTATGCCATTGGCTTTTATTGTTTCGCATTTTTTCCTGTCCCGCCAGCGACGGCGCACCTCCCGCGGCGGGACTCTTCATTTGCTTCTCATTCCTTTCATTAATATTATGTGGCATCGCTTACATTTTCTCCCCCACGGCCGGCGGACGATGCCAGTTTTTCCGCCGCCAGAGGTTTGGAATTCGGGTGCATAGATACGTACATTTTTTCAATCTGCCAAATATTTTTGTCTTTTTTTTTTTTTTTTTTTTTTTTAATGTTTCATAAATATGTATGAGTTGTATTTTCTCTTCTTTTGATGGCGTTTTTTGCATTTTCTTAAGGGATGCTGTGCGGGGGGGGGGGGGGGCACACCCCTCCGTCCGCCCTATGGGCGTCCTCCTCCTCTGGTTTAGGGGCGGAGTGGAGATGGTGCCGGCATTTATTTTTCATGGTTGGCTTTTGTTTCGGGAAAATTGTGTATCTTTGCAGTGCAATGTTTTCGGGCGGCGTGGCTGCAAGTGCCATTGCAACAGTGCTTTGAGTGTAATCTTCCGCCGAGGTTCCGCCCTGTAATCGGGTGGACGAAGAGGGAATCGCGTGCAAATCGCGAGCTGTCGCGCAACTGTAGATCACCGTTGTTCCCGGCAGGCATCCGTGCCATTGGACCCGTCAGAGGGGTTTGAGAAGGCGCCGTGCCGGGGGTGAAAGCCAGGAGACCTGCCTCGGACGGTATATTGTGGCAATGCTTTCGCGTCAAAGGCGCTCCACCGCGCCGGCTCCCCTGCCGGCTCCCATTCCGTGTCGTTCCCTTGTCGTGTTGTGCATTGCCCTCGGGGCAGTGTGGAACGGAGTGTGTAATATAATAACATAAAACAATATGAACTGGAAACAACAATACAAGAAGAAAATCTCCAAGCCTATCGAGGCCATCAAGGACATCCGCGACGGTCAGTGTGTGGTGATGGGCCATGCCGCCGCGGCGCCGCGCCTCATCCAGCAGGCGCTGGCCGACCACTGCGAGGACTACAACGACGTGCTCATCTACCATATGACCACCCTCGGCGACAACCCCTGCTACAAGCCGCGCTGCTACGGCCATTTCCGCCACGTGAGCAACTTCCTGGCCGCCAACTCGCGCGAGGTCATCGAGCGTCGCGAGGGAGACTTCTTTCCCGCCTACTTCAAGGATGTGCCCTCGATGATCGGCAGCGACATCCCGTGCGACGTGGCCGTCTTCCAGGCCACGCCGCCCAACGAGGAGGGCTACTGCTCGCTCGGTGTGAGCTGCGACTACGCCAAGGCCGCCATCCGCGCCGCCAAGACTGTCATCGTGGAGACCAACGAGCTGATGCCGTTCACCTATGGCGACACCCTCGTCCACGTCTCCCAAATCGACCACATCATCCCCTGCGCCTACCGCCTGCAGGAACTGCAGCTGCCCGCCCCCGGCGAGGTGGAGCTGGCCATCGGGCGCCACTGTGCCTCGCTGGTGGCCGACGGCGCCACCCTCCAGCTCGGCATCGGCGCCATCCCAGACGCCGTCCTGCAGTCGCTCGCCGACAAGAACGACCTCGGCATCCACAGCGAGATGTTCTCCAACGGCGTGATGGACCTCATGCGCAGCGGTGTCATCAACGGCAGCCGCAAGACGCTCCACCGCGGCAAGGCGGTCGTTACCTTCATCATGGGCACACGCGAACTCTACGACTTCGTGGACGAGAACCCCGACGTGGAGTTCCATCCCGTGGACTATGTCAACTCGCCCCTTGTCATCGCGCAGAACGACCGCATGATTTCCATCAACTCGTGCCTCGAGGTGGACCTCCAGGGGCAGGTGGCCAGCGAGACCATCGGCATCCGCCAGTACAGCGGCATCGGCGGCCAGGTGGACTTCATCCGCGGCGCCTCGCTGGCCCGCGAGGGCAAGGCCATCATCGCCATGCCCAGCACCGCCGCCGGCGGCAAGATTTCGCGCATCAAGCCCTTCCTCACCGAAGGCGCCTCGGTCAGCACCTCGCGCAACGACGTGGACTACATCTGCACCGAGTACGGCATCGCGCGCCTCAAGGGACGCACCCTCCAGCACCGCGCCGAGGACCTCATC
>CACZLT010000078.1 GCA_902782185.1 uncultured Bacteroidota bacterium
TGGCCCTTTTACCTGGACTTCGACTAAATGAACAACATAGAACAGAAACTGGGATTCGACCGCATCCGCCAGCTGGTGGTGGAGCATTGCAGCAACGAGCTGGCCGTCCGCATGGCGGAGGAGATGAGCTTCACGACCAATTACGAAAAGCTGCACCACGAACTGCAGCTGGTGGAGGAGATGCGCACCATCGTACTGATGGAGAGCGAGTTCCCGCAGCAGGACTTTATCGACCTCACCCCCGTACTGACCCACCTGCACGTGGGCAACACCTTCGTGCCGCTGGAGGCCATGTTCGACCTCAAACTGTCGCTGCGCACCATCCGCGAATGCTACCAGTTCCTGGCCCAACCCGAAAGCCCCTACCCCGCCCTGGCGGCCATGGCCGTCGAGGTAGAACTGGGTTACGGCGGAAAGAGTTCGCAACTGAACATCATCAACAGCCTGCTGGGACAACTCATCAACGACCACGGCGAGCTGCACGACAACGCCTCGCCGGCACTGGCCGAGATACGGCGCACCAAGGCGCGCAAGGCCGCCGAGGTGGAGGCTCAGGTAAACAGCGCCCTGGCGCGCGCCAAGCGCGAAGGATGGGCTCCAGAGGGAGCGGAAGTTACCATCCGCGACGGCCGACCGGTCATCCCGCTGCTCACCACCCACCGCCGCCGCATGAAAGGTCTCATCCAGGACGAGAGTGCCACCCGGCAGACCGCCTTCGTGGAGCCACAGGAGGTGGTGGAACTGGGCAACGACCTGCGCGAGCTGGACTTCGACGAGCGGCACGAGGTACAGCGCATCCTGCTCTCGTTCAGCGAGCGGCTGCGCCCCCTGCTGCCACAGTTGGAGGAAGCCTACCGATTCCTGGCCCGCGTGGACTTCCTGCGTGCCAAAGCCAGGGTGGCGGTGGAACTCAACGCCAGTGTGCCCACGCTGCACCCCGAACCAATGATTGATTGGCTCGAGGCACGGCACCCCCTGCTCTACCTGCAGAAGCGCGACGCCGTCGTCGCCTTTAATTTGGAATTGTCTGGCCAGTCTAGTCATTCTAGTTCAACTAGTTTAACTAGTTCAACTAGTTATAGAATCCTTATCATCTCCGGCCCCAATGCGGGCGGCAAATCGGTGCTGCTCAAGGCAGTGGGACTGATACAGTACATGCTGCAGTGCGGCATGGCGGTGCCGCTGCGGCCGACGTCGGAATGCGGTATATTCGGGAATATATCCATCGACATCGGCGACCAACAGTCGATAGACAACGACCTCTCCACCTATACCTCGCACCTCCAGAACATGAAGCAACTGCTCTCGGAGGCGGACGGACGGACGCTGTTCCTGCTCGACGAGCTGGGCGGCGGCACCGAGCCCCGCAGTGGCTGCGCCATCGCCGAGGCGGTGCTGGAGGCGCTCTACGACAGGGGTGCCTACGGTGTGGTTACCACCCACTTCGCCGACCTCAAACTGCTGGCCGACCGCCTGCCTGCCATCACCAATGGTGCCATGATGTTCGACACCGAAGCCATGCGGCCACTCTACCGGCTGAACGTGGGGCATCCCGGAAGCAGCTTCGCCTTCGAGATAGCCGAAAGCATAGGTTTCCCTAAAGACATACTCGACCGCGCAGGCGAGATGGTGGGGCGCGAGCAGTTGAACTTCGAGCACCAGCTGCAGCAACTGGAGCTGGACAAACAGGAAATTGCCCGTCAGAAAGAGGAGCTGCGTGTGGCCGACGAGTTCCTGAACGAGGTAACGCAGAAATACCAACGCCTGAACGACAACCTGCAAGCTCGCCGCCACGAGATTATCAGCGGAGCCCGTCGCGAAGCGCAGCAGATACTCACCGACGCCAACCGTACCGTGGAACGCACCATCAGCGACATCAAGAGTGCCAAGGCCGAGAAAGAGGCCACCCAGCAGGCTCGTGCCCGTCTAGCCGAGGCAACTGATTTCATCGAAACGGAAATCAAGAAATCCGACGAGAACCATCGCGCCAAATCCGACAAATCTGACTCGTCCGACCTGTCCAACCTCCCAATTGCCGTCGGTTCCATCGTGCGCATCGACGGACAGGAGACCTACGGGCAGGTGGTGGAAATCAGGGGCAAGAAAGCGGTAGTGGAGAGCAACAGCATCCGCATGACCATCCCGCTGGCTCGCCTCACCGGCACCGCCAAGCAGAAGATACCCACCGCCAAATCGGCCGGCAAGCCGACCTTCGCCTCCATCTACGACGACATGAACGAAAAGCGAGCCCGATTCAACCCCACCCTCGACCTGCGCGGCCACCGCGCCGAAGAGGCACTGGACATGCTGCACAAGTTTCTCGACGAAGCCATCCTGCTCTCCGAGAAAGAGGTACGCATCCTGCACGGCAAGGGTTACGGCATACTGATGCAGGTGATACACAGTGAGTTGAAAGGAATGCGTGAGGTACGCACTTTCCATCCCGATAAAGTGGAACTGGGAGGCGTGGGCGTTACCATCGTGGAATTGAGGTAAAAGAGAGTATATTGCACAATATTTTCACCCTTTTTTCGTAATTCCAAACATGAAGAAAGGCAACGAACTGAAACCCAGGATAGGGCTCTTCGGCCGGCGCAACGTGGGGAAGAGCACCATGGTGAACTTCCTGACGGGGCAGCAGACAGCCATCGTCAGCGACACCGCCGGCACCACCACCGACCCCGTGCGCAAGAGCATGGAAATCGGCGGCATTGGACCCGTGGTGCTCATCGACACCGCCGGCATCGACGACGAGGGCGAGCTGGGACTGCAGCGCGTGGAGAAAAGCATGGCGGCGCTGGCCGAGGTGGACCTGGCACTGCTCTGCTTCACCGAGTGGGGCGAGCCCGAGGAGCGCCTGTCTGAATGGTGCGACAGGAATGGCAAGGCAATGCTTCGGATAAGAACCCAATCCGATGTGTCTAACATGTCGGAGAAGTCCGACTTTGACTTCAACGCAAACGACCTGTCGTTGCGCGACACCTTGCTGGAAATCATCAAGATTTCCCTACCGGAAAGTTCCTACCGCCACTCCTCACTGTTGCGCGGCGTCGTGCAGGCCGGCGACCATGTAGTGCTGGTAACCCCCATCGACAGCTCGGCCCCCGAAGGACGCATGATCCTGCCGCAGGTGCAGGTGCTGCGCGACCTGATAGACCTCCACGCTGTGGCCACCTTCTGCCAGCCCGACGAACTGGCAGCGGCCATCACTCCAAACTTCCCTAAACTAACACAAATCGCCGACTATTTTCCCGGAGGGGGGTTGCTTTCCTCTTTGCTGATGCCAAAGCTGGTCATCACCGACAGCCAGGTGTTCCACGAGGTAGCCGCCGTCGTGCCCGAAGAGACACCCCTCACCAGCTTCAGCATCGTGCTGGCGCGCCAGAAAGGCCTCTTCAAGGAATACCTCGAAGGCACCCGCAAGATTGGCGACCTCCAGGACGGCGACCGCGTGCTGCTGCTCGAAAGCTGCACCCACAACGTCACCTGCGAGGACATCGGCCGCGTCAAGCTGCCCACCGCCCTCCGCCGCGCCACCGGCAAACAACTGGAATTCGACATCCTCGCTGGAGGCGACCCCATTCAAAATTCAAGATCCAAAATTCAAAATTACAAACTCGTCATCCAGTGCGGCGGCTGCGTCATCACCGCCCAGCAGGTGAAAGCCCGCCTGCTTCCGGCCCTGGAGGCCGGCGTACCCGTGAGCAACTACGGCCTCGCTCTGGCCTGGTGCAACGGCATCTTTGACAGAGCAACAGAAATATTCAACAAGTAGATAAGTAGACAGTGGTTAAGTAGACAGTAGTTAAGTAGTTAAGACTAATGATTGATATTGACAAAAAACCGAATTTAAGCATCATCGTGGCGCAGGCGCAGAACCGCGCCATCGGCAAGGACAACGACCTGCTGTGGCATCTCAGCGGCGACCTCAAACGCTTCAAACAACTCACCACCGGCCACCCCGTCGTCATGGGGCGCCGCACATGGGAGAGCCTGCCCAAACGCCCCCTGCCCGGACGCCGCAACATCGTTATGACCGAGAACCCCGACTTCGCCCCCGAAGGCGCCGAAACCGTGCACAGCATCAACGGCCTCTTCCGCGCCCTGCGCGACACCGACGAGGAAGTCTTCATCATGGGCGGAGCCAAAATCTACGAGGCACTGCTGCCCTTCTGCCGCCGCCTCTACGTAACCCAGGTCTACCGCGACTACGACGCCGACGTCTACTTCCCCGTCATCGACCTCTCCACCTTCACCCTCGTCCGCCAGAGCGTCCGCCTCCACGACGAGAAGAGCGGCCTCGAATACGCCTACCTCGAATACGACCGCAAGTATGGACGTTAAAAAAACGTAACAACCATGATTCAGATCCCCCATTTAGACAACGACCAGAAGCAAACCTTTATGCCTTGGCTACAGCGCTACCATGTCGCTCTTATAACGGCACTGGCGCTACTGCCCGCGCTGATGAAATGCATTGTCTACGCCTACTCGTTCCCATTCGGGTCAGACCCCATCAGCTTCTATTACTTCATCGGCCTGGATACAGGCTTCGGTGGACGCAAACTGATGGGCACCCTCTGTCAATGGATTCTGCCAAACTATGTCGAGCATAGGCACCTGCGCCTGCTGGTCATCACATCCAACGCGCTGATGTTAGGTCTGTTTGTATGGCTGACACACAAATCCATAAACCGCAATTTGCGGGAATCGCTGCCACTGGCGACCGTGCTGCTGGTGTATATGTTGAGCCCCTTCTCGCTGGCCAACTGGGTGGACAGCCGTCTGTCGGTAGGTTTCATGGAGACCTACATGATGGTAATCACCATGATATGGCTATTACTCTACCTACGCTGGCGTGGAAAGTGGCATTTTTATCTTTCCTCGCTCGTCATCGCCGCGACAGGCATCATGATTCACCACTCCTACGCCTGCCTGTTCTTCCCATTGATGGTGGCGCTGTTCATCTACGACACGCTGGAAGAAAACGGCATCAACTGGAAAAAGGGCTTTGCCTACGGAGGCGTCTGTCTGGCACTATTGGTGCTGTTTGTGTGCATTTGGAAGTTCCATCACATGAACATCGACATGGAAACCCTGTATGCCGACATCCGTCAGCGTGCCGCCCCCGATGCCTGCGAATGGAACAAAGACGAACTGCACATACGTTACTACATCAGCCAATCGGAGAACCGAGCCATGGCATTTGGCCATACCCACCGCTACTCCGAACTGATACTCTCATTGCTGATGCTTGCACCTCTCTTTGCTGTGTTCTATTGGCCTTGGATTCGAGCCTGCAAATGCAGCCGCCAATGGCGATACCTGCTGATGCCGTTGAGTATCACCATGCTGGTACTACCCTCATTCTTCATGATTACCGACTACAGCCGCCTCTGGACAGCATGGTTCTTCATGCTGATATTGACACTGATGGCCGTAACAGCATTGAATGACCGCGCTCTACAATCCGCTTTGAAAGACCTGTTGCAGCTAGGGAAGAAACACTGGTGGCTGGCCATTATGCTGTTGGTATACGCATTCCAACTGCATGTGTCGGGCTACGACGGATTGAGAGAAGCCATCGAATGGAGGCGCTTTGTGGCGGCTCTGCTGGGAAAAGACTGACACTATGAAAACATCAATCATCAACATCGGCGACGAGCTGCTCATCGGGCAGGTGGTGAACACCAACGCCTCGACGATGAGCCGCTTGCTGACCGAGGCCGGCATGGCGGTGCAACGCACCGTGGTGGTGGGCGATGTGTACCAGGACATCTGGAACGCCGTCGACGAGGCCATGCGCTCGTCAGACGCGGTGCTCGTAACCGGCGGCCTCGGCCCCACCAAGGACGACATCACCAAGAAACTGCTTTGCGACTACTTCCAAAGCGAACTCGTCGAGAGCGAGGTGGCGCTGGAGAACGTGCGCCGCATCTTCGAGAGCCGCGGCTACGAAATGACACCCGTCAACCGCGCCCAAGCCCTCGTACCCGCCTGCTGCGAGCATGTGGTTCAATCCTAATACTGAATTGCGAAAAATGAATTTTGAAAAGGCTGACGCAGCAAATTCAGAATTCAAAATTCAAAATTCAGTATTGGCATCGCTGCCGGGAGTGCCCTTCGAGATGGAATGGCTCATGCAGAACCGTGTCATCCCCAAGCTGAAAGAGACTTTCACGTCCGAGACCATCATCCACAAAAACATCCTTGTACAAGGCATCGGCGAAAGCTTCCTCTCCGACCTTATCGAACCCTGGGAGCTCTGCCTCCCCGAGAACGTCAAGCTGGCCTACCTGCCCGTGGCAGGCATGGTCAAGCTGCGCCTTACCGCCAGATTTCCTGGTTTAACTAGTTCAACTAGCCTAACTGGCCTCATGCCGGGCCTCTATGCCCTGGCAAGACAATACATCGTGGGAGAGGACTGCGAGACGCTGGAAGAGCTGGTACACAAGACCCTCACCGAGCGCAGCCTCACCCTCGCCACTGCCGAGAGCTGCACCGGCGGCACCCTCGCCAGCCTGCTCACCGCCCACGCAGGTGCGTCCGCCTACTTCAAAGGCGGCGTTATTGCCTACAGCAACGAGGTGAAAGAGAGCGCCCTCGGCGTCAAGCATGAGACCCTCGAAGCCCACGGCGCCGTCAGCGAACAGACCGTCAGCGAGATGGCAGAAGGGGCGAGGCGCCGCATGCATGCCGACTACGCCATCGCCACCTCCGGCATCGCAGGGCCCGACGGCGGCACACCGCAGAAACCCGTCGGCACCATCTGGATCGCCGTCAGCGGCCCTCTTGGCACCGAGGCACAGCTACTTAACTTCCCCCGGACGTAGGCGTCAGCAGAACATCGACCGAACCACCAACCAAGCCTTTGCCATGCTAATCCGAACAATATGCCAAAAGGACTGATAACCATATTGCTGCTCGTGGTGAGCAACGTCTTCATGACCTTCGCCTGGTACGGCAACCTCAAACTGACCGAGATGAAGGTCAACACCGACTGGCCGCTCATCCTCATCATCCTGGCCTCGTGGGGCGTGGCGCTGCTGGAGTACTCATTCCTGATACCGGCCAACCGCATCGGCAGCCAAATCAACGGCGGCCCATTCTCGCTGATGCAGCTCAAGATACTGGCCGAATGCATCTCCCTGACGGTATTCACCATCATCGTGGCCACCGTATTCAAGAGCGAGCCCATCCGCTGGAACCACCTCGTCAGTTTCCTTTTCATCCTGCTGGCGGTGGTCTTTGCTTTCTGGAAAACCAAGTAACGGAAAGGTCAGGCGAAGAGGCCGCGAAAGGCTTCCTCAATAACACTCACGGGAACAATATCGATGCCGTAGCGTCTGCAGTCGAGTTCCTTGGCGTTGTATTTGGAAATAAAAATCTTCTCGAACCCCAGGCGGTTGGCCTCGGCCACGCGCTGCTCCACGCGGCTCACGGGTCGCACCTCGCCGCTCAACCCCAGCTCGGCGGCGAAGCAGTAGCGGGGCGGCACGGGGATGTCGACATTGGAGCTGAGGACAGCGCAGGCGACGGTGAGGTCGATGGCGGGGTCGCTCACACGCAGGCCGCCGGCGATGTTGAGGAAGACATCCTTGGCGCCCAACTTGAAGCCGCAGCGCTTCTCGAGGACGGCCAGCAGCATGCTCAACCGCCTCATGTCGAAGCCGTTGGCGTTGCGCTGTGGGGTGCCGTAAACGGCACTGCTGACGAGGCTCTGCACCTCGATGAACATGGGCCTGGCCCCTTCAAGGGTGGCGGCCACGGCGGCGCCGGAGAGGGTCTCGTCGCGCTGCCCCAGGAGGAACTCGCTGGGGTTGGGCACCTCGCGCAGCCCGCTGCCCTCCATCTCGAAGATGCCCAGCTCGGCGGTGGAGCCGAAGCGGTTCTTGAGGGCGCGGAGGATGCGGTAGCCATAGTTGCGGTCGCCCTCGAACTGCAGGACGGCGTCGACGATGTGCTCCATCACCTTGGGGCCGGCCAGGGTGCCGTCCTTGGTGATGTGGCCGATGAGCAGCACGGGTACGCCGGTCGACTTGGCGTAGTGCTGGAACTCGCTAGTGCACTGGCGTATCTGGCTCACGCTGCCGGCTGGAGACTCGACCTCCGCAGTGGTGATGGTCTGGATGGAGTCGACAATCAGGAGGTCGGGTTGCACGGCCTCGATATGCTCGAAGATGCGCTGGGTAGCGGTCTCGGAGACCACGTAGAGAGCGGCCTCACTCTCGGCCCCACTCCTTTCAAGAGAAGGGATCAGGCGGTCGGCGCGCATCTTGATTTGCTGTTCGCTTTCTTCGCCGCTGACATATAGGAGCTTACGGTCGTGGATGGCGAGGGCGGTCTGGAGGAGGAGGGTGCTCTTGCCGATGCCGGGCTCGCCACCGAGGAGCAGCAGGCTGCCAGGCACGATGCCACCGCCGAGGACGCGGTCGAACTCGCCGCAGTGGGTCTCGATGCGGCGGGTCTCACTGTAGACTACGTCTTGTAGGCGCTTGGGCTCGGAGCCCCCCACCGCACTTTCCACCTTCCGTTTTCCACTTTCCACTTTGACCACCTCCTCGACGAAGGTGCCGAACTTGCCGCATTCCGGGCAGCGGCCCAGCCACGAGCTGGACTGGTATCCGCACTCCTGGCAGAAATAGTATGTCTTTGCTTTAGCCATTGCGATGCTTGGTTTTGAACACTTTGTTATATATGCCTGCGACGAGGATGATGCCACCGGCGATGGCGATGGTAACCTTGAGGGCGGTGAAACCTGTGGCGGCAGCGAGGGAGAGGTGGTTGCAGACAAGATGGTAGGCGGTCCAGAAGATGCCGCCGCCAGGAACGAGGGGTATGATGCCACAGATGAGGAAGACCGTGACGGGGCAGCGACGGAGACGTGCCTGGAAGTAGTTCAACAAGGCTACCGTCAACGCACCGAGGAATGCCGCACCGACCACACTGAATGCCACCAAAGGGCTGCCGGCAGCCAGAAAGACCGCCCAGCCCGCGGTGCCGGCCAGTCCACAGTCAACATAATAGCGTCTAGGGGTGCCAAAGAGAGCGGCGAAACCTACGGTGCCTAAGAATGCCGCAGGCAGCTGGATGTACCATGCCGAGGCCACGGCATCGACCGTCGGCGCCCCCAGCTGCATCAGTCCGCCATTTATCCAACCGTCAACAATCAGTGCCAGCGCAACTCCAAGTGCAATGCAGAGGAAAGCCAGGAAGGCGTCGGTGAGGCGTGTGGTTCCAGCGATGTAGTCCTCGTTGGCGAGGTCACGCATGCCATTGGTGAAGGGGACACCTGGAACCATGGCGATGATGGTGCCGATAATCATGTTGGGGAGGTGGAGAGTGGCGGATGCCAGCCGGTAGGCGGCGATACACAGCAGCCCACCCACCAGTCCGCCCACAAGATTGCCCATGAGACGGCTCAGATGCGGACTTACAAAGGCCATATACATCCCCAGCAACAGGCCGCAGGCAAAGGTGGCAGCGGCATCCAGCAGGCTGCCGCCGAAAAGGATGCAAAAGAAAGCGACACCCAGGGCGATGCCTGCCACGAGTTCCCACCAAGGTTTACCCTTGGCGGAGCGCACGACACGCAGACGGCGTTCCATCTCGTCGAGCGTGCAGTCTCCAGCCCCCACATCACGACTTAGCTGATTTATCTCCACCACCTTGGAGAGCTGTGTCCCCTTGATGGGGATAAACTCGGCGCGAGCGTAATGCTGCCCCGTGGCGATGATGCCGTTGCT
>CACZLT010000079.1 GCA_902782185.1 uncultured Bacteroidota bacterium
GTGCCGAAAGAGGGCCAGAGGTTCTTGAGGTCCTTGTGGACCACCTTGCAGAAACGGTTCCAGTCAAATGTATTGTTCATTGTTGTAATCTATTGTTTTATTTGTTACTAGTATGTCATTCTGTCCATCCGTCTACGACCGAAGACTATGGCCGCGACCAAGGCAAGCAGCTGGATGCCGAAAGCGATGCCCAGGAGTGTGTCGAACTTATTGGTGTGCCAACGTAAAAGCGCAACCATGCTTGCGACACTGACCACAAGCCAAAGCAACCAGGCCAGGAAAGCCAGCAGCGTAATCCACTTGCTGCGGATGGTGTTGATCCATATCGCCACTACCGCGGGGAGTGCCGCTGCCACGGCCATGTTGGCCGCAATCCAGGGGTTAATGGTCCAATCGACCTCGTGCTGCCAGAAGAACTCCTGCCAGGGGCCGACGTGGAAGAGTGCCAGCAGGGTGTCAAGCGCCAAGGCGCCAAGGATGGTGATGGCCGGCATCACGACGAGCGTCATCAGCAGCATACTCAGGTACTTCTCAGACTTGGAAGCCGGCAAGAGGGCGAAGTAGATGCCCTTGCCCGGCTTGGCCACCTGCGGGTAGAGCTGGAAATGCTGAATGGCTGCCATGCCGATGGGGTAGCCGACGGCCAGACACAGGCGATAGACGACCATCGCTGAGCCTTCATACAGTTCGCCTCCCATGAGGAGCTGCACAAGCATCATCAATGTCGGGAACATTATACCAGAGATGATGGTACGTCCGACTTCGCCGTAGCGCGGATGGCAACGATGCAGGTCGTAGCGCAGAAGAAGGCCGAAGCGGCGTAGATTGAATGTTGATTGCATTGTTTTCGATTAATATTTAACGGCAGTATGGGCGGGGTTCTCTAGGGGAACGGTAGGGGATCTCTAGGGGAATACAAAGGCACTGGAAGGATATGGTAGGATATGGTAGTATATGAGTTTCCTTCGCCGCCGCCACATGGTTACATCTTAAACAACTCCTTGATAGTGTTTTTGTTACGCAACACAGCATTAAACAACGCCTCGATGTTGAGCTTGCTTTCCTCGCCGGAGGTGTTGGGCAGCACGTTGAGGTAGCCGCCGGGCTGCATCTCGCTGTAGAGGGCGTCGGGGCGCTGCTCGCCGCCGTACTCGAAGAGGAGTTTCTCGGTGATGCGGTCGACCGGCGCGTTGAGCAGCACGGCGTTGTTGGAGAGGATGACTATCGGGTCGATGAGGTTCTCCACGTCGCGCACCTGGTGGGTGGAGATGATGATGGTCCGGCCTTCGCCGGCGCAGTTGCTGAGGATGGTGCGGAACTGTGCCTTGGAGGGGATGTCGAGGCCGTTGGTGGGCTCGTCGAGCAGGATGTAGTCGGTGCCGAGGCCGAGGGTGGCGGCGATGAGGCTCTTCTTCTGCTGGCCGAAGCTCATCTCGCGGAACTTGCGGTCGGGCTCCACCTCGAACTCCTGCATCAGGTGCAGGAAGGTGCCCTGCGAGAAGGTGGGGTAGAAGGGCGCCAGCTCGTCCACATAGCGCTGTGGGGTGGCCATGTCGGGCAGCAACACCTCGTCGGGAAGGAAGACGATGCGCTGGAGCATCGACGGCAGGCGGTCGTGGCAGGTCTGCCCGTCGAGGATGCAGGTGCCCACGGTGGGGCGCTGCAGGCCGCAGATAAGTTTCAACAGGGTGGTCTTGCCCACGCCGTTCTCGCCCAGCAGGCCGTAGATGCTGCCCTCGGGGAAGGAGAGGTTGATGCCGCTGAAGACGGGCGTCTTCTTGTAGCTGAAGTCAAGGTTTCTAATTTCTATCATAATGTTTGGTTTTTTCTGTTTTTCTAGTTTTGCTAGTGGAACTAGTTATACTAACTGCACTGGCTTTTGTACTTGATTGCTGTTCCGTAAACGAGGACCTCGGCGGCCTGGGCCATGATGGCGCTAGTGGTGTAGCGCACGCCGATGATGGCGTCGGCGCCGAGGCGGACGGCCTGGTCCACCATGCGCTGGGTGGCCTGGTTGCGCGCCTTCTCCATCATACCGGTGTAGCTCTTCAGCTCGCCGCCCACGATGGACTTCAGCCCCTGGCCGAAGTCGCTGAACATGTTCTTGCTCTGGATGGTAGCTCCTCATACTTTTCCCCTTGCAGGGTTTCAACTGTTACGATTTTCATAATGGCATTATTTTTGGATTGTTACATTTGCGGTGTATTGCTTTCGGTGGCTCCTTGGCGAGCCTTGCTCTCGAGTTCCATCTTGCCGATGCGCCAAGTGAGGCCGAGGCTGACGAAGCGCGAGTTGTAGCGCTGGCTGCCGGTGGTCTGGTAGCTGGGGGCGGTGGTGTTGCTGCCCCACTCGCTCCATCCGAAGATGTCGTTGACATTGAAGAAGAGCGAGAGGCGACGGTCGAGGAAGTCGGCCGAGCAGCCGAAGTCAATGCCCTTGTTGGCGTTGGTGAGGCTGTAGAGGCCGAGGCGCGGGCTGCTGTAGCGGGCGTTGGCGAAGATCTCCAGCTTGTTCCACACCTTGGCCCAGAGGTTGAGGCGCGCACTCCAGCTGACCTTGCTGTCGGAGAAGCCCTGGTAGTCGTAGGCGTAGTTGAACACCGAGGCGTTGAAGCGGACGTTGAAGAAGCCGCTGGGGCGGTACATGACGTTGGCCTCGAGGCCCTCGGTGTGGCTGGAGCCGATGTTGTCGGGGAAGGTGTAGTGCACTAGCTGCGTGGCGGGGAAATAGGCTGGGGCGTAGCCGGCGGCGGTCATGGTGCCAATCTCGTCGGTGTTGGCACGGAAGTAGGCGTTGAGTCCCACGGTGCCGAAGCCCATGATGTACTTGCTCCAGGCGGCCTCCAGGTTGTGGGTGTAGGAGACGAGGAGGTTGGGGTTGCCGGTCTCATAGCTGTAGTCGTCGTAGCGGATGAAGGGGTTGAGCTGGGTCATGCCAGGGGCGCTGAAGCGGCGGGTGTAGGAGAGACTGTAGGAGGTGAAGGTGGGGGTCTGGTAGCTGAGGTGGAGGCTGGGCACAGGAGCGAGGAAGAAGGTGTCCACCTCGGTGAGGCCGCTGCCGTCGCTGTAGTTCCAACGGCTGTACTTCCACATGGCCTCGGCGCGGAGACCCAGCTTGGCGGTGAGGCCGCCCCAGCGTTTCTGCAGGGTGAGGTAAGCGGCCAGGTCGCGGCCACGCTCCAGCCCCTCCTCGGAGCGGAGGGGGTCGTTGTCATACCGGCCCGCTACCAGGGTGTCGAACGAATCCACCGAGGTGCCGCCGCCCGTGCCGGCCTCCATGCCCGCGCCGAGTTCCCAGTTGGATTTCAGCGGGTGGGCGTAGTCGAGGCTGAGGCTGATGTGGGGGTTGTGTTTGGGGCCTCCCTGGCGGCGGCGCAGGGTGTCGCAGGCGGGGTCGTCGTAGGCAAAGGTCTCATGGCCATAGCCACCATTGTTGGAGGTGTTGCCATTGAGGCTGACGGAGAGCTTTCGACCCGTGGAGTCGAAACGGTGCTCGAGCCAAGCACCGACATAGCCGCCCCAGAAGAAGCCGTCGTCGTTGCGGAAGTCATACTGGTAGCCGAGGTCGCGGCGGATGGGCAGGTACTCGGTGTAGCGGAAGTCGGTGGATGAGCGGTTGGTACCCCAGTAGGGGTAGATGCCCGCCCAGGTGGCGAGGTGGGTGCGGTCGGAGATATTCCAGTTGAGGTTCAAGCCGGTGTAGCCGCCGAAGTTGCGGCTGCGCGACTCGGTGTTGTAGGCCTGGTGGCGGCTGGTGTCGCCGCCGTCGGTGAGGAGGGTCGAGGTGCCGTCGGAGGCCATGCTGTGCTGCGCGTAGTTGGCGTTGACATAGAGGTTCACGTCGAACTTCTCGTTGGCGTAGACATACGATGCCCACGGCGAGAAGCTCGGCATCGTGTTGGCGCGGAAACCGAGGCAGAGCAGCTCGTTGCGCGTAACGCGCTGGTTGGTAACGATATTGATAACGCCGCCCGACGTGGAGTAGCGCGCCGAAGGGTTGGTGATGACCTCGATGCGGTCGATGGCGTTGGCGGGCAAAGTCTTGATGTACTGCTTGAGGGCCTCCTCGTTCATGTGGGAGGGGCGGTCGTTGATCCAAATCTCCACACTGGAGACACCGCGCAGCGTGATGTTGCCCTCGGCGTCCACCTCCACGCCTGGGGCATTCTGGAGGGCATCGCTGGCGGTGCCAGTCTGGATGGAGGGATCCTCGGCGGTGTTGTAGAGGTTCTTCTCGCCATCCATGGCGTAAAGAGGCTTGTCGGAGACGATTTCGACCGTCTGGAGGGTGGTGCCGGCCCGCAGCTTGATATCTAGATTTTCTAGATTTTCTAGTATCTCTAGATTCACCAGATGGGGTTCATAACCCACGAAAGAGGCCTGCAGGAGATACTGGTCTGGGGCCACGTCGGCGATAGTGAAGCGTCCCGCGGGGTCGGTCGTGGCACCACGCATGAATATGGTATCGTGCGTACGCATGAGGGCAACGTTGACGAAAGGCATGGGCTCGCCTGAGGTGGCGTCGGCGACAGTGCCGCTGACGGTGAGGTTTTGGGCTTGGAGTTGAGAGGCTGCGGCAAATGCAGCGAACAACAGCAGGGTAAAGATTTTCTTTATCATATTGATTGTCAGTTTATAATTCAACTATCTGTATTAGTGTATTAGTGTACTAGTACACTGCAAAAGTAGTACACTTTTGGAAACCGGCCAAATTTTTTTTGCAAATTTCTTGCAAATTCCACATAAACACATGGCAAACAGTGTATTATGAGGATGAATTTTTTTTGTGGAAAATGGGAGAAGAACGGATGAAAGGGTGGAAAATGGGTCATACACGAATAGTTGATTATTAGTGGGTTAATAATATCCTCTTCTTCCTCTCTTCTTCCTTGGCAGGAGGTCTCGTGGGGAGGGGTGGTGGAGGCATGGGAAGGTGGCGAATATAATAAAAGCGGCGGGACAGCGTTATTGAGGGGTGTTTTATAAAAAAACAGAGTATATTATGCAAAATGGAACAAACGGATTTGCAAGCAATTACGATCACGATGCCACGGTAAAGTTCTTCCGCCGCTGGTGGAAGGTGCTGTCGGCGGTCTTTGTGGCGGCGGCTGTGGCGGCGGCTGTGGTGTCGATGCTGATTGCGCCGCGCTACAAGTCGACGGCCGTGATATTCCCGTCGAACTCGAACCGCCTGTCGAAGGCCATCATGAGCTACCACTACTCGATGGACTTTATGGACTACGGCAGCGAACGCGACTGCGAGTACGCGATGCAGATACTGAACTCGAAGCGTATGCAACAGGCTGTGTGCGACCACTTCAACCTGGCCGAACACTATGCCATTCCGACCGACCACCCACACCTGCGGTTCCGGCTGGAGACCGAGTTCAAGAGCAACGTTACATTCAAGCGGACGGAGTATCTGGGCGTGGAAATCAGCGTGTTGGACAAGGATCCCGAATGGGCGGCGGAGATGGCCAACTACATGGCGGCCTACTACGACACGCTGTGCCGCGAGATACACCACGACCGCGCCGAGTCGGCGGCCGAGGTGATGGCGGGTGTGTGCGCCAGCCTTGAGCAGGAGATTGACTCCATCGCCAGCACTGCCTCCGGAAACCAGTGGAAAGCCACCCTGCTGGCCGACAAGAGCAAGCAGTTGGCCGACCTGCAGACCCGCGCCACGCAGACACGGGTGGACAAAGACCTGGCAGTGAGCTACAAATACATGGTCGACGAGGCCGTGCCTGCCGACAAGAAGGCATATCCGAAACGCCTGCTGATTGTGCTCGGCGGTAGCATAGGGGCCGTGGTGGTGTGCATCTTCGGTCTGCTGCTGTTTGCCAAGAAAGAAGATTGATGAAGCACTGGCGACTGCTCTGCACGTTGGCGCTGGTGGCCGCCTTTGTGGCGGGCTACTGCTACTGGATGGCCGACCGCGGCGACAACTACCTGCCCCTGCTGGTACCTGCCGGGCTGGTGGCTGTCTGGCTGGTGGTGGCACGGATGGAGACGGCGCTGCTGCTGACGGCGTTGCTGACTCCATTCGCCATCGACGTGGCGCTGCTCGACGGCATGGAGCTGTCGCTGCCGGTGGAGCCACTGATGATTTTGTTCACGGGCGTGTTCCTGTTCCGTGTGCTGGCGTCGCACAGCTACGACCCGCGGCTGCTGCGGCATCCGGTGAGCCTGCTGCTGCTGGCCTCGCTGGTGTGGATGGCCATCACCTCGGCCACCTCGGCGATTCCCTTGGCTTCAGTCAAATACACACTTGCACGCGTATGGTTTGTGGTGCCGTTCTTCTACGCGGCGGCGCAGATGTTCCGCCAGCCGGGGCGCATCCGGCACCTCTACTGGGCCTACGCGCTGGGGCTGGGCGTGGTAATCCTCATCGCCACGGCCAAGACGGTGGGCAACTTCAGCGACCTGCAGACGCTGCACCGCGTGATGAAGCCTTTCTACAACGACCACACGGCCTACGGCTGCGTGATTGCGCTGATGCTGCCCGCAGCGGTGCACTTCGTCTTCGCCCGAAGCAGCAAGGGCTGGCGGCGACTGGTTCCCGTGGCGCTGGTGGCGCTGCTCTGCACGGGTCTCTTCTTCAGCTACTGCCGCGCGGCATGGATTAGCGTGGTGGCCGCCATCGGAGTCTACGCGCTGGTGCGCAGCGGCATGAAGATGAAGTGGATGCTGGCGCTCTTCGCCCTCGGCGTGGGCCTTTTCTTTGCGCACCAAGGCGATGTGCTGTACAAGCTTGGGAAGAACACGCAGGACTCGAGCTACACGCTGGCCGACCAGGTGAAGTCCATCTCCAACATCTCGACCGACGCCAGCAACCTCGAGCGGCTCAACCGCTGGGCGTCGGCCTTCCGCATGTGGGGCGAGCGGCCCGTGTTCGGCACAGGGCCCGGCACCTACCAGTTCCTCTACGGAAGCTACCAGAAGAGCTACCAGCTTTCAACCATCAGCACCAACGCCGGAGACCTGGGCAACGCGCACAGCGAGTACATCGGGCCGCTGACCGAACAGGGTGTACCCGGGGCGCTGCTGGTCGTCGCGCTCTTCCTGGCCACCTTCGCCACCGGTGTGCGCGTCTACCGCACCGCCAAGAATCCCGCCATAGCACGGCTGGCACTGGCATTCACCCTCTCGCTGCTCACCTACTACGTGCACGGCGTGTTCAACAACTTCCTCGACACCGACAAACTCTCCGTCCCCTTCTGGGCCTTCACCGCCGCCATAGTCGCCCTCGACCTCTACAGCGAAAAGTCCGACCCAGAACGAAAAGAAACTTTACCACGGTAAGAAGGCTCAAAAAAAATTGGACAGTTTCAAAAAAACACGTATCTTTGCAACACAGACTAGTATAGAAATACAAATGCAACTTACTAATAACAAACAACTTAACCCCCCCCCCCCCCCCCCCACACATCCCGTAAAGCTTTCCGCCTGCGGGAACACTGATATGCCGTCCGACATCCATGTGCCATGTGGATGCCGGACGCGCTTTTTATTATAATGTATCGCGCGAGAGTAGTGTAGTGGCAGCACGCAAGACTTCAGATCTTGATCGGCGTACCTCCAGTGCGCAGGCGCGGGTTCGATTCCCGTCTCTCGCTCCAACAACAACGGCACACGCGGGCATAGTGTAACGGTAGCACGCAGGCTTTCGGGGCCTGATTGCCGGCTTCCAACCCGGTAGAGGTGGTTCGACTCCGCCTGCCCGTGCCAAGCACAATCCGCACACGCGGGCATAGTGTAACGGTAGCACACAGGCTTCCGGGGCCTGATTGCCGGCTTCCAACCCGGCAGAGGCGGTTCGACTCCGCCTGCCCGTGCCATCAATGGACACTCCGGCCATACACCACCAGCAGCCCAACCCTCGAGACAACTTCAAGGGCTGGCGCGACCCGGCCTACAACGACCTACGCCGCATCTTCTCCAAAAGCTACCTACAAAAGGTGCTCACCCACAGCTCTTTCTACGAGACCGAGGGCAAGGGCAACAGCCGCGACATCTTCGCCGGCATGTTCGTCTTCAAGGGGCAGGTGGCAGAACTCCTACACCGCCATGTACCCGAGGACGGCACTCGACTCCAGCACATCCTCGGCAACCTCTTCCGTCAGGAGCGGCTCCTCCGACTCTTCGACCAGTGGAAGCTCCGCCACTTCGTCCGCGCGGGTCAGAACTTCGACATCGACGCTCACCGCCACATCTTTGTCTACGCCATCTTCGGCTACGTCTCCACCCTCGACGAGCCCCTGCGCAACTGGTTCATCACCCGATATATCCTCAACAACGAGGCCGAGCACCTCTTCGCCCACCGACCATCCAACCGCAACCTCCTCCAGCAGGCCGACGCCATGGTGCGCCAGACCGACGGCCGCCGACTGCAGCTCGAGATGGAGATTCTCGACGACGGGCTACACAAGGCCAAGGCCGTCCTCTCCGACGGCACAATCCTCTGCGAGGCCACCAGCAAAAGCTGGCGCTACGCCCGCACCAAGGTGGTGAAACTGGCCCTCAACATGCTGGCCACACCCTTCCGCCAACAGCTGCTCTCCAACCCCGACTACCAGGCACGTGTGCTGGCACGCGAGGAGGAGAAAGTTGCCCAGCGCAAGGCCGACGTCGAACAGCGCGAAGCCGCCAAGGAGGCCCTGCGCCTCAAGAAACGCGAGGAACGCCGCCAGCAGGCGCGCCTAGCCGACGCCAAACGCCGCAAAAGCCAAGCCGAGGCCAAGAAGCGCAAAGCCGAGAACGCCGCACGCGCCGCCGCCAAGGCCGCCAAGGAGGCTCGCCCCATGAGCGCCAAGAAACGCCGCCACCTCGAAGACAAGAAGAAGTAAGTTGAAATCAAAAAAAAAAATTTTGCCATTCCAAAAAAAGTTCGTAATTTTGCACCGTCGTTTAACCGAGCCAATCCTTTTTCCGCGAGCACCGGAGAAGGCCACCCGCGGGGGTAGCGCTTGTCTGCGTTCACAGCCCGCTGCGGTGGGAGAGGAACAGCCGGGAGCGCCGCGTGCAGGGGCGGGGAATAGAAAGTGTGCTGCATTATGCTGCATAGGGATATGCAGGCAAGACAGCATGGCTGCCGCCCGAAGACAGGCACAAAAAACTTGGCGACGCTCCGCCATAGGCAATGTTCTTGACCCTTGGAAAGCGCTCCATCGGAAGGACCACGCTCCTAAAAACACAGACCACGGACATGAAGAAACGCTGAACCCACCACTGACCCGAAAGAAAAATCACGGCCCTCGCCGTCATCGCCCTCATAGGCATCGCACTGGTGCCGGGATGTGAAAAAGCCGAACTCGACACCGCCGGAACCGACACCATCGTCACCGACACCGTCCCCTCTATAATTATGGACACCGTCGCGCCGGACATCCGCGTCGTGTGCGCCTCTTTCGACGTCACCTGGTGAAAGCTGCTCCTGGTGGACAGCAACCAGCTCCTCATCGGCGGCGACCTGGCCGCCACCTGGAGCGACAACAGCGACACCGCCTGCTCCGTACTCCTTTCCGTCAACGACCAGACCGTCGCCTCCGGCGACTCCCTCCTCCAGGCCGGCACCCTCACGCTCCGCGTCGCCGACACCGCCGGCAACACACAGACGGCTCAGATCGAACTCACCGCCGACAACACTCCCATCTTCGGCCTCGAGTCCCTCAACGCACTCTTCATGCAGGTCGACCAGCCCGTGAACCTCCTCTCCGCCATCACCCTCGGAAGGGGCGTTACGCTCGTCAACGTGATACTCGAGATGGGCGGCGAGCGCAAGGTATTCGCCGACCCCTCCAACTTCGTGCCTCCAATACCCGGCACCTGCAGGCTGCTCTTCACAGTCAGCTGAAGTCAGGACTGACGCAGTGAAATCCCATCAACTAATCTCACCATCAGACCTCTAAATCATACATCCTTTCAGCCTACTAATATCCAGCCAGCATCTATTCTGCCAGTGATCAACCAAATAACAACAGGAGACATAAACGCATACAATCACATAAATCATCTGAGAATTGCTGAAGCTACTAGGATAAGAGATATGATGTGGACATACTGAGCATGAAATTATACTCCAGAGCAGTATCAGACTTATATGTCTAGACTAAATGTGGGTATGATATGAGAAACTCCAGATGGATATAATAATTATACTCTTATTAATGCATGAGCATCTACAGATAATCCCACTGCTCATGCAAGGAATGAGTGGTCAATTTTAATTACAATACTTGATCATGCAAATTTTTATGTTTTGAAAAAAAACTTTCAGTTCGACATTTTATTGTCCTTTTGTCAATGAAATCAAAGCAGTGATAATCAATGAAAAATCAATATTTTTTGACTGTCCCAGTGAATTGATATCAACAGAACTCAATATGATGCTCGAGATTTCACAAATATAGATTTATGTGTAGAATTAGATAACTTTATACTATTTCAAGCCTGATCAAATGTAAACTGATCAAAAAGAAAAATTTGTCATGAAAGTATTAATCCACTACCAGATACAAATTCTGTTTATTGAAGAGAGTCTCGTGCTTCAAATCTAAGGCATATGATAGTCACAGTCTGAACAAACGCATCATGAAACGCTAATGTAACTACATGATCTAGATGATCAAAATTCCCTGTATGATTTCACAATGATGTACTATTTGCATGACGTACTTTCCCTTATGGATGAGGGCCTCGACATGCCGAATGATGAATGCTACCAAATTATGTTACATCTTTCACAAACTACACAAACGTAGCGATGACCTCTTTACTATTCCAACTAAGTGCCGATATCCTTAATGTAGATACTCTACTCAATAGAATCAGAAATACATCCCTTACTGACTACATCAGCTACCAGACGCAGACGCAGGCGCTCCACCTCATCAACCCCGCAGGCTACATCAAGGCCTACCTCATGCCCAACGCCCTGCCCGCCCACATCAACGCCGGCACCCTGAACGACCCGGGACAAACCCTCCCGCTCAACAAAGGCTTCTACAAGGGCGTCCTCTTCGACATCCCGGGCGCCGAGGTGAAAATCGGCGGACAGTGGATACCCTACAACTCCGCCAACCGCTATCAGATCATCGCCCAGAACCCCTTGAACCTTGAGTGGAGGCTCAACGGCCAGCTCCTCAAGAAACTCGGCAAGAAAGGCCAGACCGTCAGCGGCACCCTCATCGTCGTCGACGACCAGTGCAACGGCCTCTCCATCACCAAGCCCTTCTCCATACAAGTCAACTAATCCCGCCGCACCCATACAAAGCACCCAAACAGCGATGTCCCCATACATATGCTATGGGGACATCCGTATTTTTATAAGCCAATGGAGAAACTACTCGTCCGAAGTGTCGGAGATAAACTGACGGTATGCGCTGAAAGTATTGGCGCGGGAAAGAAAGCCGAGGTAACGGTTATCGGCGTCGACAACAACCAAATTGTAGCGATCCCCGATTTTGAATTTTTCCACCACGTCGCTCAACGTGTCGCTCGAACGCACCATGTCGCCCTCGCTGAGAGGGTGCATGAGGTCGTCCACCCAGACAGAATCATAGAGGTCGGGGCGGAAAATGATTTTACGCACATCGTCCAACGCAATAACTCCCAGGAACTTATCCTCGTCGTCAAGCACGGGAAAGAGGTTGCGGCGCGAAGTCTGGATGACCTCCACCAAGTCCCTCAACGAGTTGCCGCTACGGACAATAACGAAATTGGTCTCAATGAGGCGGTCCATGTCGAGCAGACGCCAAGCAGAGGCATCCTTATCGTGGGTGAGGAGGTCTCCCTTCTCGGCCAACTTGCGGGCATAGATGGAATGGCGTTCAAAAGGATTGACGCACAGATAGGTAACTGCCGAGGCTGTGAGCAGCGGCACCAGCAGCTGGTAGCCGCCCGTGATGTCGGCGATGAGGAAGGTGGCCATGAAGGGGGCGTGCATCACGCCTGTCATCACGGCCGCCATGCCGACCAGGGCGAAGCTGGCGGTATCCAACGGCATGGTGCCCAACTCGTTGCAGAGCATGGCCACGAAGTAGCCCGCCAGGCCGCCCAGGATGAGCGAGGGGCCGAAGGTGCCGCCCACTCCGCCAGAGCCGATGGTGGTGGCGGTGGCCACGGCCTTGAGCAGGATGAGGGCGAAGAGGATGCCGAGGGTGGCCCAGGTGTTGCCCGACAGCGAGCTGTATATCGTATTGTTAAACAGGCTGGTGGAGTCGCCGTTGAGCAACTCGGTGAGCATCCAGTAGCCCTCGCCGTAGAGGGGCGGGAAGAGGTAGATGAGCACACCCAGCAGCAGGCCGCCCATGAGGACGCGCGTCCAGGCATTGCCATGCCTGGCGAACCAGCCCTCGACCCTGTCGGCGGTGCGCAGGAAATAGAGCGACACAAGGGCGCAGAAAATGCCAAGCACCACGTAGAAAGGCAGTTGCGAGAGGGTGAAGTGGTGCATCACCTCGAACTGGAACTGCACCTCGCGCCCCATGAGGAAATAGGCCGTCGAGGCCGAGACCAGCGCCGAGATGAGCAGCGGCAGGGCGGTGGTGGCGGTGAGGTCGAAGAGGAACACCTCGACCACGAAGAGGATGCCGGCGAAGGGTGCCTTGAAGATGCC
>CACZLT010000080.1 GCA_902782185.1 uncultured Bacteroidota bacterium
AGCCTGCAGGAAAAGCTCGGCATGGCCATCATCATGATCACCCATGACCTGGGCGTGGTCGCCCAGCTCTGCGACGAGGTCATCGTCATGTACGCCGGCTCCATCTGCGAGCAGGGCACCGCCGACGAGATCTTTTACAATCCCCGGCATGAGTACACCAAGGGCCTGATGCGCTCCATCCCCACGGCGGACACCGCGGGCACGCGCCTGCAGCCCATCACCGGCACGCCCATCGACCTGCTGAACATGCCGGCTGGCTGCCCCTTCGCGCCCCGCTGTGACAACGCCATGAAGATCTGCCTGAGAGAGCGCTGCCAGCGCATGGAGATCAACGCCGATCACGCCGCCGCCTGCTGGATGAACGTCAAAGCCGGCATCGAGGACGGCAGCATCATCCCCGAGAAAGGCGGTGAGGCAAATGTCTGAAAACGAAAAGCGCACACTGGTGGAGGTCAGAGACCTCAAGCAGTATTTTGACGTCAACGTGGGCATGTTCAAAACCCGCCCCCTCAAGGCTGTCGACGGCGTCTCCTTCTCCATCAAAAAGGGCGAGACCCTGGGTCTGGTGGGCGAGTCCGGCTGCGGTAAGACCACCGTCGGCCGCACGCTGCTGCACCTCTACACCCCCACTGCCGGCGAAATCCTCTTTGACGGCAAGCCCGTCAAGACCAAAGAGGACATCCTGAATTTCCGCAAGAAGGCCACCATGGTCTTCCAGGATCCCTACTCCTCCCTCAACCCCCGCATGACCGTCTCCGACATCATCGGCGAGCCGCTGGACATCCACAGGATGTACGCCGACAAGCAGCAGCGGCACGACCGCATTCTGGAGCTGATGGAGCACGTGGGGCTCAACAGCGAGCACGCCGCCCGCTACGCCCATGAGTTCTCCGGCGGCCAGCGCCAGCGTATCGGCATCGCCCGCGCCCTGGCTCTGAACCCCGAGTTCATCGTCTGCGACGAGCCCGTCTCCGCCCTGGACGTGTCCATCCAGGCCCAGGTCATCAACATGTTTGACGAGCTGCAGGAGCAGATGGGTCTGACCTATCTCTTCATCGCCCACGACATTCTGGTCGTGCGCCACATCTCCGACCGCATCGCCGTCATGTATCTGGGCAAGATGGTGGAACTGGCCGACGCCAGGGAAATCTACGACCACCCGCTGCACCCCTACACCAAATCCCTGATGTCCGCGGTGCCCCAGCCCGACCCGAAGGTCGCCCGGGCCAACAAGCGCATCGTCCTCTCCGGCGACATCCCCAGCCCTCTCAACGCACCCTCCGGCTGCCCCTTCCGCACCCGCTGCCCCCACGCGACCGCGGCCTGCGCCGAGGCCATGCCGGAATTCAAGGAGGTCAGCCCCGGCCACTTTGCCGCCTGCCACCGCATCGCGGAGCTGAACTGAAGCCCCGCAGACCACCCGATTCAAATTCGCGCCAAACGCGCGGTTTGGAAATATACTCGAAAGGAAAACCGAAACATGAAGAAATTCCTTGCACTGCTCCTTGCGCTGGCCATGGTCTTCGCCCTGGCCGCCTGCGGCAGCTCTGCGGCTCCCGCGGCTCCCGCGGCCACCGTGGCGCCCGCGGCCGACGCTGCCCCCGCAGCCGACGCAGCCCCCGCTGAAGAGGCGGCTGTCGCCGTCCCCGGCGAGCTGTCCGTCTGCCTGGCCTCCGAGCCTGACACCCTCGACCCCGCTCTCAACTCCGCGGTCGACGGCGCCACCATGCTCGTCCACCTGTTCTCCGGCCTTGCCAAGTGGGCCCAGAACGAAAGCGGCGCTCTCGTGATCGTCCCTGACGCAGCCGAAGAGCTGGTTGAAGGCGTTGTCAACGAGGACGGCACCGTCACCTACACCTACACCCTCCGCGACGGTCTGAAGTGGTCTGACGGCCAGCCCGTCACCGCCGGCGACTTTGCCTTTGCCTGGCAGCGCGCCGCCTCCGTCGAGCTTGCCGCCGACTACGGCTACATGTTCGAGGTCGTGGACGGCTACGACGACGTCTGGGCTGAGGAGCCCGCCGAGGATGCTCAGCTGAACGTCAAGGCTCTGGACGACCGCACCCTGGAAGTCACCCTGGCCAACGCCGTGGCTTACTGGAATGAGCTGCTGGCCTTCCCCACCTACTTCCCCGTGCGTGAGGACGTGGTCGCCAACGAGAGCTGGGCCACCGATCCCTCCACCTATGTCTGCAACGGTGCCTACACCATGACCGGCTGGGATCACAATAGCCTGATCACCCTGACCAAGAACCCCAACTACGCCGACGCCGATGAGGTCACCCTCGAGACGCTGAAGTGCTACCTCTCCGACGACGCCAACAACCAGCTGTCCAACTTCAAGAACGGCACCTGGCAGATGATCGACGACGTCCCCACCAACGAGATCGCGACCCTGAAGGTCGACTACCCCGATGAGTTCGTCGTTGCCGGTCAGATCGGCACCTACTACGTCTGCTGGAATGTCAACGAGGACATCCTGCCCGCCTCCTCCAACCTCTCCGGTGCCGAGGCTGAGGCCGCCAAGGCCGAGATCCGCAACGCCATCGCCCTGCTCTTCGACCGCAACTACATCGTGGAAGAGATCGGCCAGGCCGGTCAGGTTCCCGCCTCCTCCTTCGTCGCCATGGGCATGACCAACCCCGACGGCACCCAGTTCTACCAGACCGCCGGCCACAACGACGGCTTTGACGGCTACTACAACGTGGCCGAGGACGCCATCGAGGACAACTACACCCAGGCCATCGAAGTGCTGAAGAAGTACTACGACTACGACGAGGCCACCGGTCAGTTCTCCGGCTTCCCCACCATGACCTACCTCTACAACACCTCTGAGGGCCACAAGGCCATCGGCGAGTACCTGCAGAGCGCGCTGGCCGGCGTGGGCATCACCATGAACCTGGAGAACCAGGAGTGGGCCACCTTCCTGAACACCCGTAAGCAGGGCGACTACTCCATCGCCCGCAACGGCTGGCTGGCCGACTACAACGACCCCATCTGCTTCCTGGATATGTGGACCACCAACTCCGGCAACAACGACGTGCAGTTCGGCCGCGACGCCCACAAGGATCTGGCCCTCTACAGCCTCGACCTGACCGACCTCGGCTTTGAGACCAAGGTTGAAAACGGCACCTGGGCCGACACCTACGACGTGCTGATCAAGACCATCAAGTCCTGCACCGACAACGAAGTCCGCTACGAGCTCATGCACCGCGCAGAGGATCTGCTCATGTCCACCGGCTGCATCTGCCCCCTGTACTTCTACACCGACCTGTACATGCTCAGCAAGAACGTGGACGGCTTCTTCTCCAACCCCCTCGGCTACAAGTACTTCATGTACTGCACCATCGCGTAAGCACAGTTTCTCCGTTCCCCGGCTCTGAAGTGAACCCCAAAAGTTAGACAAAATATTATAATATTAAGCGACCAGAAGGGTCTGAGATCTGTGTTGAGCAGGTGTCAGGCCCTTTAGTTTTAGCTTGATCCTGCGGTTGTTGTAGTAATCGAGGTAATCGACGAGCTCAGACTTAAAGTGTTCTATCGAGTCAAAGTCTTGAAGATAGAGCAGTTCGGATTTGAGCAGACCAAAGAAGTTCTCCATCACAGCATTGTCCAGGCAGTTGCCCTTTCGGCTCATACTCTGTCGAATGCCCTTTGCTTCCAACATTCTTTGATACTGCTTATGCTGATACTGCCAACCCTGGTCGGAGTGAAGGATCAAGCCCGTGCTATCCGGAATCGTTTCAAATGCTTTTTCCAACATCGAAGTAACCATGCTCAGCACAGGCCGGTCAGAGATCGTATAGCTGACTAAGTTCTCGCTGCACAGGTCAAGGATTGGGGACAGATACAGTTTTTCCCCGAACAAGGAGAACTCGGTCACGTCAGTGACCCACTTCTGGTTTGGCTTCTCGGCACGGAAGTCTCTCTCCAACAGATTTGGAGCGATCTTTCCAACTTCTCCTTTGTAGGAACGGTACTTCTTCATCCGCACCTTGCTGCTTAGATCCATTTGCTTCATGAGTTTCATAACAAGCTTATGGTTGTAATGAAAACCTCGGTTTTGAAGCTCCTGCGTTACTCTGCGATAACCGTATCTGCCCTTGTTTTCGGCCACAATAGCGCAGATTTCCTCTCTTAGTTCCGCATATTTGTCTGGCTCTTTCTGCTTCTTGGTGTAGTAATAATATGTGCTGCGAGGGAGGCCGGCAATGTCCAGCAACAGCGACAATTTGTATTCATGCCTCAGTTCCCATATTACTTTTGCTTTTTCTCTTGCCGTACCCTCTCGGCAACCAAGGCATTCAATTTTTTTAGGTATGCGTTCTCTGCTCTCAGCCGCTGCACTTCTGCCAACAGATCTTTTTCTACCTCCGGCTTCAGTTCCTTTGGCGGGCGCCCTTTGCTACCTCGGCCGCGATGGTCTATGTATAAACCCTCCGGACCTTCTTCCAGATAGGTTCGCTCCCATGCCATGACCCTTTTATGGTCATTGATCTCATAGAGCCGTGCTGTCTCTCGATAACTCAGTTTTTCCCGCATCATCGTTTCTACGACTTCTTGCTTGAATCCCCCTGTGTATCTCTTGTTTGGTATTCCCTTTGGCATATAACAACACCCCACTTGTTAGTAGTATACCATACTTGTCTAACAAATGGGGTGCAGTTCATTTCAGAGTGGCGATTTATTTTTGTTCCCAAGCATTTGGTAAATGCACTGGCTATGCTGCAGGAATGCAATATTGCACAAAACACATGTCTAATCTTTGACTATGCCAACGAAGTCTCTGATGATTTGTCGAGATTGTTTCAACGTTTGCTATGCTTTGATAGCAGAAATGGAACCAAACTTCGCGTCCTTCTAATAGCAAGAGAAGGTATGAAGGAAACGCATTACTATGAGAACGAGAACCCTTATTGGTTTTTAAAGATTCTGAAAGCCTCAGAATGTCTGACCAAGAAGATGTTTCAACCTGACTTCTTGGAGCTTTCGGGGATTGGGGAGGAAGATTACATAAAGTTGATTGATGCATATTGTCGAGCCTATGGCAACACTTCGCTCAAGGAGACGGACATGCAGGTCATTCTGAAGTATATCTCCGATGAGCTCTCTGATCCCATCCGCAAAGTTGAACCGCTTTATGTACTGTTTTCCGTAGACGCTTTCCTGCAAGAGAAACAACTCAACCATTGGAACAAGCAGGAACTGCTTAAAAACGTCCTCCAACGCA
>CACZLT010000081.1 GCA_902782185.1 uncultured Bacteroidota bacterium
CGCGACTACGGCTTCCGCACGTCGGAGGCGCTGGTGGCGGAGAACGCGAAGATTCACAATATGGAGCAGAAGCTGGCGGAGCGCGACTTGGTGAGCGACCTGCAGATGATGGGCCTCACGGAGCTGAACCGCCGTCTGCTGAACCGCACGGAGCAGATAGAGCAGCTGATGGGCAAGCGCAACGAGGAGAAGAGCGACGTGGTGGTGGGCGAGCTGAAGGCGGCGCGAGAGAAGCTGGACGGCCACTACCGCGCGTTCGTCACCTACCTCAACGCGGTGCAGGAGCTGCAGCCGGAGGAGAGCCTCTCGAAAGCGGCGCAGTACTACAACGCCGACCTGGCGAAAATAGACCTGCAATACCAGCAGAGCCGCAAGAAGGGCGGCAAAGACGACGACCCCACGCCGGAGACAGAGACGGCGGAGGAAATCTGATTCGAAAACGGACTGTAATGAGGGCGGCCCCGCCGGATGGCGGGGCCGCCCTCACTGTTTTGTTGTGGTGATTTGTGAAAGAATTGGCGTAAAATGTGAAACTGCCGTGTGGCGGAATGTTCGTATCTTTGCAGTCTGAAACTGGTGAGGGTGAATGTGCGGAATATATTTAGTCATCAACGATTTACAAGAATATCAACCCCAAATGGAACTACCGATATGAGCGCAAAACACATCGGGCTGCAATGCACAGAACAAACAAGAAAACACTAACACAATAACGCATTCACACAATAACGCAATGAACAAGATAGTCATCTTCTTCTCCCACGCGGGCGACAATTACAGCGTGGGCAACATCGAGGTCGGCAACACCAAGATTGTGGCCGACTACATCAGCGAAATCACCGGCGCCGACCAGTATGAGATTGTCACCCACAAGTACGACGGAATGGCCTATACGCCGCTTATTGACTTGGCCAAGAAAGAGGTTGCCGACGGCGAGCTTCCGCCATACGAGGGTGCCGCCCCCGACCTCAGCAAGTACGACACCGTCTTCATCGGCGGCCCCGTGTGGTGGGGTACCTATCCACAGGTGATGTTCACCCTCTTCAAGGACATCGACCTCACGGGCAAGACCGTCATCCCCTTCACCACCCACGAGGGCAGCGGTCTCGTCAACTGCGTCAGCGACGTGAAGAAAGCCTTCCCCAAAGCCAACGTCACCAAAGGTTTCTCCATCTATGGCCACGAAGTCCGTTCGGGCAAAGCCAAAGTGGAGAAATGGCTTTCATCATATAAGTAAGAGCTAAGAAGTAAGAGGTGGGCAATATTCTCCTGGAATTGACGTTATAATTAATATGGAACCTACAGGAAAGACCTACGTCGGAAGCGACGAACTCTACGCTGATGTGCAGCGCACAATGCGGCTCTGTGCCGAGATGAACAGCGGCTGGCACACCGAAGCCGAGGTGCGCGAGTGTCTACGTGAAATCACTCGCAGCGAGGTGCCCGACACCGTGCGTGTATTCACGCCGCTTAACATCAACTACGGCCCAGGTGTGCGCTTCGGCGACGACTGCTTCCTCAACTTCGGATGCACACTTCTCGCCCTTGGCGGCATCACCATCGGCGATGGTGCCTTCATCGGCCCCCATTGCGTGCTGGCCACCGAATACCATCCCGAAGACCCTGCCACGCGCCACACGCTGCTCACCAAGCCCATCGTCATCGGCCGCAACGCATGGCTCGGTGCCGACGTCAAGGTGCTAGCCGGAGTGACCGTCGGCGAGAACGCCATCGTCGCCGCAGGCTCGGTGGTCACCAAGGACGTGCCCGCCAACATGGTGGTGGCCGGTACACCGGCAAAAGTGATTAGGCCCATTAAACAATAGACAAAATAACTGAAGACATATTGCCATGACAGAATACGAGAAAATGCTCGGCAACCTGCCGTACGACTATACCGACGAGGAGATTCAGGCCCGCATCGTGCACACCTACGAGGCGATGCGTGCCCTGAACCAATGCGGTGCATGGGACAAGGAGGAGTTTCGCCGCTGCATACACGACTTGCTGCCCAACGCGCACCCGTCGGCGCTGGTCATCCCGCCGTTTCACTGCGACCACGGCGAGCGCATCACCCTCGGCGAAGGGGTGGTCATCAATTTCAACGGCGTCTTCCTCGACGGCGGCGGCATAACCATCGGCAACCACACGCTGATAGGCCCCAACTGCCAGCTGCTTACCCCTGACCACCCGCACGACTACTTGGAGCGACGCAAGACCATCGAGACGGGGCTGCCCATCCGCATCGGCGACGACTGCTGGCTGGGCGGTGGCGTAATAGTCTGTCCCGGAGTGACTATCGGCAACCGCGTGATTGTTGGCGCCGGCAGCGTGGTGACGCACGACATACCCGACGATGTGGTCGTTGCCGGAAACCCCGCAAAGATTATCAAGAAGACCTCTCCGAAATAAACAAACGAACATTTCTCAACTGGTTATGACATATACCGGTCACGAGAATTACGACACAATGAGACCATACATAGCACTGACGGACAAAACGAGAAAGAATATGATGGAGACGAACTTCTAACAGTATTATGTTTATAGGAAAAGGAGATTGCTATGCAGTCTCTTTTTTTTGTGTAATAAACTTAGCAATAGTGAGTTCTGTGCAATTTTGGTGCATTTTTTCGACATAAAAAAAGTCTCACAAGTTTATTTTACAATAACTTATGAGACTATTTCAGCGGAGAGACAGGGATTCGAACCCTGGGACCAGCAAGCTGGTCAACGGTTTTCGAGACCGCCCCGATCGACCACTCCGGCATCTCTCCGTGATTGAAAATGGGTAATCCCCGTTTCCAAAAACGGGTGCAAAAGTACGAACTTTTTCCGACATGGCAAAAATGTTTTTTCAACAAATCGTTCTCAACGCTGGATTTTAGAGCGTTAGGCGTGTAATCAACAGCAGTTGTTGATAAACTTTTTGCCTTCGAATGCAAAAAAGTTTGTACATTTGCACCGTGAAATCACAAGGGAGAGTGCCGAAAATCCCCACCAAGAGTAGGCGCACAAACAATCAACACATTATGGCATACAAGCTTGAACAAATTGAAGGCATCGGCGACGTGTACGCCGCCAAGTTGAAAACCGCCGGTCTGAAGACCACGGACGACCTGCTGGCCAAGTGCGCCACCAAGAGCGGCCGCAAGAAGACCGCCGAGGCCACAGGCATCAGCGAGAAACTCATCCTCAAGTGGACCAACCATGCCGACCTCTTCCGCATCAAGGGTGTCGCCGGCCAGTTCTCCGAGCTGCTCGAGGCCGCTGGCGTGGACACCATCAAGGAGTTCCGCCACCGCGTGCCCGCCAATCTCCACGCCAAGATGGAGGCCGTCAACGCCGAGAAGAACCTCACCAACCGCATCCCCGCCGTCAAGGAAATCGAGAAGATGATTGACCAGGCCAAGGAGATGGAACCCATTGTGAAGTACTAACTTTTTGAAAACCAGTGTAAAACGGAGTCTCTAGGAGGCTCCGTTTTTTTATTTAGTAACCTCATAATTAGATATTTGCGGCGTTTTTGTGTATTTTATGTGGTCGGAACGTGGTTAAAAATGTATTTTTGAGGGGTTGGAAAACCATTTTTCCATCCGATTTTGTGGTTGTGTGCAAAAATTTTTTCTTGATTATCATGCTGGAATTCATATCTTTGTGTATTATAATTGATTTAGTTTTGAAATTTTATTAGGTTTATATCATAAACTTATTTATCTTTGCATCAAATTTCAAACACAAACCGATATGATACAAGAAAAAGAACAAAACAAGGAAATGACGGCTCAGGAGAGCCTGAACCTGATTGGCGAGATGCTGAACAACAGCCGCCGAAGCATTCTGCGCAACAGCGCGAAGTATTTCATCCTGTGGGGCGCGCTGCTGGTGGTGTGGGCCACAGCCATCTACGCCCTGTGGAGCGGCACGGGCAACCCGGCGTGGAACTGGCTGTGGTTCGCGATGCCCGCCGTGGGCTACCCGCTGGCGGCCTACCTTTCCAAACGCGATGTGGCGTTGCCGGAAAACATGATTTCCAAGCATGTAGGCGGCATCTGGATCGCCTACGGCATCTACACGATTGCCCTCGTCCTGGTGGGGATGGCGACGATGGCCATGCCCATCCCCTTCCTCATCGTGGTGGTGTTGGGCTTTGCCGAGTGCATTTCCGGGGTGCTGCTGAAGAACTGGCCCATCATGGTGGCGGGCTTTGTCCTCGGTGTGGGCGGCGCACTGGCCATCGCCCTGCTGGACTCCCCCATGCACATGCTGGTCTTCACCTTCGGCGGCGTGGTGCTGGTGCTTACTGGTCTGATTCTCAAATATCAATACAAGTAGTATGTTCCCGAAGCTCGACCCGCTCCTTCACTCGGAGCTACGATTGGCGGTGATGTCCATCCTGGCCGAGGCCGACCAAGCGGATTTCACCTACCTCAGGAAGCAGACCGGCGCCACCTCGGGCAACCTCAGCGTTCAAATCGACAAGCTGCAGTCGGCGGGCTACATCGCCGTCGAGAAGGGTTTCAAGGGCAAGATGCCCTGCACCACCTGCAAGATTACCGCCGCCGGGGCGGAGGCTTTCGAACGCTACGTGAACGCTTTGAAGGAGTACATTGGGTAGCCCTCCCCCCGGCCCGCCGGGTGCCAATGAGACGATATGGTCTCATATCGCTTCAGAGTTTATGTATTCATTAAGAGAGTATCTAGAGAGTACCTAGGGAACCCCTACCGTTTGGCACGAATTTTGCACCCCATTTTCCACCGGGGTGCAATTTTCTTTCGCCCGTATGGCGGAAAAGTTGTATCTTTGTACCTCCGTTTTTGTGCGCAAACGCATACAGATAGTTGAATAATAATATAATAAGTGATATAAAACATGGCAAATTTCCTGACCAAACTGTTCGGCAACAAGAGCCAGCGCGATCTCAAGGCCGTCAAACCCTTCCTCGACGCCTGTCTCGCCGTATACCCCACCGTCCAGACACTCACCAACGACCAGCTCCGCGCCAAGACGCAGGAGTTCCGCGAAAAGATACGCCTCGCCGTCCAGGCCGAGGAGGCCGAGTTGCAGCAACTGCGCGCCCGCATCGAGGCGGAGTACGACATGCCCGTCGACGAGAAGGAGGGCCTCTACAAGCGCATCGACGAATTGGAGAAGCAGTCCTACGACAAGACCCAGAAGGTGCTCGACGACATCCTGCCCGAAGCCTTCTCCGTGGTCAAGGAGACAGCCCGTCGCTTCACGCAGAACGAGACCGTCGAGGTAACCGCCACCGACCGCGACCGCGACCTCGCCGCCACCCACGCCTCCATCTCCATCGAGGGCGACAAGGCGTACTACAGGAACCACTGGATGGCCGGCGGCAACGAAATCACGTGGGACATGGTACACTACGACGTGCAGCTCATCGGCGGCGTGGTGCTCCACAGCGGCAAAATCGCCGAGATGGCCACCGGCGAGGGCAAGACCCTCGTGGCCACCCTGCCCGTCTACCTCAACGCCCTGCCCGGCAAGGGTGTGCACGTGGTTACGGTGAACGACTACCTGGCCAAGCGTGACTCCGAGTGGATGGGCATGTTGTTCGAGTTCCACGGCCTCGTCGTCGACTGCATCGACAAGCACGAGCCCCACAGCCCCGAGCGCCGCGCCGCCTATGCCGCCGACATCACCTACGGCACCAACAACGAGTTCGGCTTCGACTACCTGCGCGACAACATGAGCCGCAACCCCGAGGAA
>CACZLT010000082.1 GCA_902782185.1 uncultured Bacteroidota bacterium
TGGCTACCTGCCCAACGAGAGCCGTTGGCGGAGGTATATGCGAGAAGCCATTGTGGCACCGGCCATCGAGAAAGATGTGTTACAGACAACTTATATCTACAAACCCGCACTGATGCACCAACTGTTCAGACTCGGCTGCGGCTATTCTGGTGAATTGCTTGCGTATAACAAGATGTTGGGCATGCTGCAGGATGCCGGAAATGCAACTACACTGGCGAGTTATATGGAGGTGCTTGGTGAAAGCAAACTGCTCACAGGATTGCAAAAATATACGGTTGGCATGTCGCGTAAATACAAGTCTATTCCCAAATTGCAGGTGTACAACAATGCATTGTTGACGGTGATGAGTGAAGGTATGACATTTGAGAAAGCCTACACAAACCCACAACTGTGGGGACGGTGGGTCGAGTCTGCGGTGGGATGTCACCTGCTCGACAAGGCAGATGAACTGGAATACCAATTGTACTATTGGCGTGAGAACAACGAGGAAGTGGACTTTGTGATTACTCGTGGAGACAAAACAGTGGCCATCGAAGTGAAGAGCGGTAACCGCCAGATGAACAGTGGCCTGGCTACTTTCAGAGAGCGCTTTCGTCCCACACATTCCCTTGTTGTGGGAGGTCCTGCTATGCCTTTGGATGTGTTCTTCAACGGTGATTTGGAAAACCTGTTGTAATTTATCTTTGCTGGTTACAGAAAAAGTTGTATTTTTGCAGTTTGAATACAAAAACAATATATCATTGATAATAAACTGATACATATATGAATATTTCTTTCGATTGGCTTAAAGAGTATGTGGATATTGAGGATATGACTCCTCAGGAACTGGACGACCTGCTGACTTTCTCCGGCTTGGAGGTTGACAGCATGGAGAAGGTGGAGACCATCAAGGGCGGTCTGGAGCATGTGGTGATAGCCCAGGTGCTGACCTGCGAGCCGCACCCCGACAGCGACCACCTGCACTTGACCACCGTCGACGTGGGCGGCGAGCGGCCGCTGAATATCGTCTGCGGCGCCCCCAACGTGGCCGCCGGCCAGAAGGTGGTGTGCGCCCAGATTGGCACCAAGATATACACCTCGGACACCGAATACTACGAGATTAAGAAAGGCAAGCTGCGCGGCGCCGTCAGCGAGGGTATGCTCTGCGCTGCCGACGAGCTGCAGCTGGGCACCGACCGCGACAGCACTCCCGAGCATCTCGTCTTCAACCGCACCTGCACCCTCAAGGACAGTTGGGCTAAAATCAAATAGTTTTTGGAAAAAATATGCGCTGCTGTACAATATTTAAGTTAATATTTCGTTAAAGTGGAATAATATTAACCCTTAAAAACGTAGTATTATGAAGATTACCAACAAAATGTTTGCCGAAGGTCTCGGTACCTTCTGGCTCGTTCTCGGTGGCTGCGGCACCGCGCTGTTCGGCCACGTCGGCTTCCTCGGTGTTGCCATAGCCTTCGGTCTGACGGTTATCGCCATGGCCTACGGCATCGGCCACATCAGTGGTGCACATCTCAATCCCGCCGTCTCGTTCGGGGTGTGGGTCAATGGGCGTATGTCTTTGAAAGACATGCTTCTGTACTGGGTAGCCCAGTGCGTTGGCGCTATCATCGCCGGTGCTGTTCTGCTCGTTGTTTGGAACGCTGCCGGTTTAGGGCAGACAGGTGTCTTCGCCGCCAACGGCTTCGGTGCCGACTTCGCTGCCGCCGCCGGTGAGGGTTACCTCAGCCTCTCCATGGGTGGTGCCTTCCTTGTCGAGGCTCTGCTGACTTTCGTCTTCCTGTTGGTCATTCTCGGTGCCACCGACGAGCGTTCCAACCCCAAGGCCGCCGGCCTCGCCATCGGTCTCACCCTCACGCTCATCCACCTCATCTCTATCCCGCTGACCAATACCAGCGTGAACCCCGCCCGCTCGCTGAGCCAGGCTTTGTTCAGCAATGCCGACGGCTGGAGTGCCTGCGGCCAGTTGTGGCTCTTCATCGTGGCTCCGCTTGTGGGTGCCGGTCTCGCCGGTCTGGCCTACAAGTGCCTCGGTGGCTGCTGCAAGTGTGGAAAGGAGAAATAAGCCTTTTTGCATGCCAATCCAAAAAAGAGGCCGTCTCATTCCGAGGCGGCCTCTTCCGTTATGTTCTCTCTTTCGAGCGTAACTTGCTGCACGGTGTTTACCCGCGCCTCGTCGTAGGGAGCCTGGACGCGGATGTAGTTGTCGGTCCAGCCTTCCATAAGTGGTGCGTGGTGCGTGGTGCGTGATGGATGGACGGTGTGTTCCCACAGCACGGGGCGCACCTTGCCCAGTTGGCTGGCGATGAACTGGCGGTGTTTTTCTGCGGAGAGTTCCAGCAGGCGCGCCGTATGCTCGTGACGCACCTCGACGGGTACTTTCTCGCCCAACTTGAGGGCAGCCGTGCCGGGTCGGTCGCTGTAGGTGAAGACGTGGAGGTAGCTGATGGGGATGCCGGCGATGAACTCCATCGCCTTTCGGAACTCCGCCTCGCTCTCGCCGTTGAAGCCGGCCATGACATCGGCGGCAATGCAGGCATCTGGCATGGAATGCTTGATTTTCATTACCTTGTCGCGGTAAAGGGCGGTGTTGTAGCGGCGGTGCATCAGTCGCAGCACGTGGTCGCTCCCAGCCTGCAGCGGCACGTGAAAGTGCGGCAGGAAGGCGCGGCTGCGGGCCACGAAGTCGATAATCTCGTCGGTCAGCAGGTTGGGTTCGATGCTGGAGATGCGGTAGCGCAGGATGCTCTCGATTTGGTCGAGTCCGCGCAGCAGGTCGAGGAAACTCTCGCCGCGCTGCTGGCCGAAGGTGCCGGTGTTGATGCCGGTGAGTACCACCTCTTTGGCTCCGCTGGCGGCGATGCGGCGGGCGGCACAGAGGGTCTCCTCGACGGTGGCCGACCGCGAGCGGCCGCGGGCGTATGGGATGGCGCAGTAGGTGCAGAAGTAGTCGCACCCGTCCTGTATTTTGAAGAAAGTGCGCGTACGGGCAGAGCCTTCGGCCGAGGAGTGGTTGCCGACGGTGGAGTAGGAGAGGAGGCGTTTGCCCTCGTTGCCTAGCACCTGGGTTACGCCGGGTATCTTCGCCACCTCGGCCGCCGCCGTCTGGGCGAAGCACCCCATGACTACGATTTGTGCCTCGGGGTTGCGGCGGTGTGCCTGGCGAATGACCGCGCGGCACTTTTTCTCCGCCACCGCGGTAACGGTGCAGGTGTTGATGAGGTAGAGGTCGGCCAGCTGGCTCCAATCCACTATCTCGTTTCCTTCCTCGGACAGCCTTCGCAGGTGATCCGAGGTCTCGGCGTAGTTCAGTTTGCACCCCAGGGTGTGGGCGGCGATGCGCATGGGGCGGCTAGTGCTTGGGGGAGCGGTCGAGGATGTCGTCCAGTGGAGAGTGCTCCTCGTAGCGCAGGGCATTGACCATTTTCATGCAGTCCTCGTCGGGGAAGATGGCCATGTCGGGCTGGGGTTCGAGCAGCAGTATTTCGCGGCCTTCGCTGTCCTTGCCAATGCCTTGTACCGCATCGACAGCCACCAGGACACGGCTTTTGCGGTTGGCGCTGGAGAAGCGTTCGGTGCCGAGGCGATCGTAGACGGCGTCGGCGCTTTCCTGCACGAGCAATTTGGAACCGTCGCGGAGGTAGACCGCCACCCGGCTCTTGCCTTGGGCGGCGAGGCATACGATGTTGTAGACCGACTCGTAGCGCTCCTCGGGGGTGCGGAGCAGGATCTTTCGTTCGGAGAGCAGGCCGTGGCTCCAGCGCTCGTCCACGGCAAGGGTGCCGTGCTCGTAGTATCGGTAGGTGCCGTGCTTCTGGCCGTCGGCGTAGTACCCCTCGCGGGCCAGCATCCCCTCCTGGTCGTACTCAACGAGACGGCCCTCCAAACTGCCGTTCACATAGGTGCCCGTGATGTAGCCTTTCTCGCCGATGCGCTTCCACCAGCGGCCGTGGCGGTGGTTGTTGCGGTAGAGGGTAACCTCGGAGGTGTCCCCCTTGCGGGTGAAGATGGTGTGGCGGCCCTCCTTGATGCCCATGTTGTAGGTGGCTTCTTTCACCAGACGGCCGTCCTCGGCGTAGAACTTCCACAGCCCATGACGGTTGCGCTGGTGGTACTCGCCGATGGCCATCAGGCGGCCTTTCTCGTCGTACACCTCGTGGTTGCAGCGCTTCCCGGGTTCGGTGTATGTGTTGCGGATGCGCACCATGCCGTTGGAGTGGTAGTAGGTGAAGGTGCCGGTCTCGAGGCCGTCCACAAACTCGCCCTCGTAGATTTTCGTCCCGTCCTTGTCCACGCGTGACCAGTGTCCCTGGCGGCGACCCTGCTCGTCGATGGCGTTCTGCCCTTCGGCCGTCGCTGCGCCCAGCATCAGCGCCGCAGCCATAATCAGTGTGCTTCTTCTCATGTGTGATATGTTGTTTCGCGTAAATACGTAAAAAAGACCCCTTTATTGTGCCCCGGTGAAAAAAAACACACAAAATCTCCCATCCCGGCTTGCTGCCCTCCAAACTATTGCTTCACCAGCCGCTGGGTGTGGCCGGCGGCACGGACGAGGTAGGTGCCGGCGGGCAGGCCGTCGAGCGGCAGGGTGAGCGTGGGCGACGTGGCGCGCCACGCCAGCACCGTGCGACCCGACAGGTCCACCACCTCCACCTCGGCGGGCAAACTGCTCTCGGACAGCGTCAGCGTCACGCTCCCCGTGGCAGGGTTGGGCTGCAGCGTGAAGCCCGTGGCGGCGTGGGGCGACAGGATGCCCACGGTGTCGCGCGGCAGGGTGAAAAACACCGTGTCGCTCCACGCCGCCGAGGTCTTCAGGCTGTCGCACAGCGGCCGCACCATGACGGCGTAGTCCGCGAACTCCTCGCGCGGCAGGCCCAGGGTGGCGCTGCGGCTCCCGCCCGCCAC
>CACZLT010000083.1 GCA_902782185.1 uncultured Bacteroidota bacterium
CGGGGATAATGCCGGCGAGGTAGCGCAGGGTCATAATCTCGGCTTGCAACTCGCGGGCGTACTTGGCCGCGTGTTCGGGTGTGCTTACATCAACGATGTAGTTGGCTATATCATCGATGTCGGCAAAGACCGTGTCGAGGATTCTGACCGTGTACTCTTTCATGGCTTCTCAAGTACAGCCTGTTCCAGTTTGTCGATGAACTCCTCGACGGTGTGCAGCCGCTCCTTGGGCGTGGCTTGCACCTGCTGGGGGCAAACCATATGAGCCGAACGTATTTTCTGCTCGAAGACGCGGTTGAATTCCTCCGCCGAGACATAGCCATCGGGAATCGGTCTTGCGGCCTTGGCCGACTTGCGGGTGCGTGTAACCGTTGGTTTCACGGGTGTTGTGTATGCAACTTGTGTTTCCATATTGTTTTTTACGACTGCAAAAGTACGACAATTATTTGGATTGGCAAAATTTATTTTGTCGGGTCAGGGAAAGTATGTATTTTTGCAACTCGGAATAACAACTTAAAACTAACAGATTATGAAGAACGTATTGTTTATTGTGGGCTCCATGCGGGAGCGGTCGTTCAACAGGCAGCTGGCCAAAGTGGCCGAGGAGATGCTGAAAGGCAAGTGCAATGTGAAGTACCTCGACTATAATGACCTGCCATATATGAACCAGGACCTTGAGATGCCGGTGCAGGCCAGCGTGGCGCGGGTGCGCAAGGAGGTGGCGGAGGCTGACGCGCTATGGATATTCACGCCGGAGTACAACTTCAGCTACCCGGGCGTGCTGAAGAACCTGCTCGACTGGCTGTCGCGCCCGATGGACATGAGCAATTTCCAGAACCCCTCCGCGGCTCTCGGCAAGAAGGTGGCCGTCAGCGGCTGCGGCGGCAAGAACATGACGCAGAACTGCCGCGCCAAGCTCACCGAACTGCTCGACTTCATGAAGATGGAGCTGATGCACGAGCCACAGACCGGCATCGCCCTCGGTATGGAAGCCTGGACAAAAGGCGAGTTCGCCCTCACCGACGAGCAACGCGCCGCCCTCCAGAAGCAGGCCGACGTTTTCTGTGCGTTCATAGAGAAGTAGGACACCGCCAATCTTATCGGATAATTTGACAATCCCAAAGTCGGATTGTCGAATTATTTTTTATATGTTTGGCACTTTTGGCATACCTTTGCGACTAATATAGGCAAACGGACGAATGGTCAAGTTGCACATACATAGAGAACGCAGTATAGAATCGCTGCTGAAGGAACACACGGGAATCATCTTGAAGGTGTGTGCTATGTATGTTCCGCACACACGTCCGCACAGTGAGGAATGGCGCGAGGAGGTGCGCGACCTCTTCCAAGAGATAGCCCTCAACCTATGCGAAAGCTGGCCGCAATACCGAGGGCAATGCTCGGAGAGTACATGGGTCTACCGTGTGGCAACCAATGTGGCCATCAGCAACCTGCGCCGTTTCGCCACGCGTCGCATCGTACTGGTTGACGAATCCACGCTCGACCGTCTTGAGGCAGAGAACAGCAACGATACCGTGGAACGCCTCTACCGCCGCATCGACCGGCTCCGAGATGACGAACGCCAACTGATGACCTACGCCATCGGTAAGGTGCCGCTGAAGGAGGTGGCCGAGATCATGGGTCTCACCGAGGATGCCGTCAAGCACCGTATGCAACGAACCAAAGAAAAATTGAGAAATATGAATGATGACGATGAAGAATAATGATGACATATTAGAAGTCCTGGAGCAGCACTGGGAGCGGGTGGACGATATAGCGGTGCTGAGCCGTGTGCGTGTGGTACGCTGGAATATGCCGGAATCGCCCCGCCGCTGGGTGCGCAGCATCGCCGCCTCGGTGGTGGCCGCTGCCGCCGTCGCCGCGCTGCTGGTCTCCACCGTGCCGCAGCCCGACGGCCTCTACGCCAGCAACCTTTCGTACCGCAGCGAGGCAATCGAGACAATCAACCAAATGAGAATGATCTCCCTATGAGAAAAAGCACCCTTATATCCCTGCTGTTGGCTCTGCTGCTGTTCGCCGGCCTCGTGACCTGGCGCTACATGCCGCACAAGCTCGCCTACGACCAGTGCAGCGAGCTCTACCGTCACTATGCCGATATGCAGTTGGAAGGGGTAAGCGTAACATATATTAAGGATAAAGTTATCAACGACACTTTGCGCATGCCTGTCACCCTCCTTGAGGCCGAGACCGACCGCGGATGGGAACAAATAGATAGTCTGTTCGGCTTTTCCAAAACCATTGACAGTATATGCAATCTTCCCGAACTCCCAGACTCGGTTAAGGTGGAATTTATCAACTATATGACAAGCTTCTATACCTACCGGGCTCACCGCGAGACACCAAATGTTATCGGCAAGCAAGACGACATCCGTTCCGATGACATCTGCGTATTTATCTTCCACAACCTGCGCTGCGTAACCATATATGAGCCAGTCAATGTGGAAGAGGAATACGAAGCCCTTATGAACAGATCGATAGTAAACCAACAAGAAATGATACAACAATGAAACAGACAATTACCTTTTTAGCACTCTTGGCATTGTTTTCAATTGCATCAGCCCAACAATTTGAGGTGGGCGGCATAGCCTACAATGTCCTGTCATCAACACAGAACTACGTGGAGGTGGCTCCGCGATGGGAAAACCCATACAGCGGTGCTATCACTATCCCACAGACGGTGGAGCATGACGGAACCACCTATACGGTGACTGCACTTGGCGCATCTGCTTTCGAAGGCTGCTCCAATGTCACCAGCATGACACTTCCGACAACCATCCGCAGCATCGGCTCGTACTGCTTCTACAACTGCAATTTCACCTCTCTGCAACTGTCCGATTCATTGCGTGTAATCGGCGACCACGCCTTCCTCTATTCCCGCGTCGGGTCGCTGCACCTGCCGGCATGTTTTGAAGAGTACGGCGAGTGCGCATTCTGGGCAAGGAACCTGACATCCATTACGGTGGACGAGGACAACCCCAACTACCGTTCCATCGGCGGCTGGCTCTACAGCAAAGACAGCCTCACACTATGCATCGTGCCCGACGGGGTGACGGGAACCATCAACGTGCCTTCGTATGTGAGGCATATCGGCAAGATGGCTTTCGGTTTCAACAGCCACGCCACCGCCGTGTCGCTGCCCGAGGGTCTGGAAAGTATCGGAGCCTTTGCCTTCAACTGCTGTGCAACGGTCAACAATATCAGTATTCCCTCCACTGTGACCCGCATTGGCATTTGCCCCTTCTCATATTGCCCGCAACTGACCAACCTCTCCATCGCCAGCGGTAACAGCCACTATGTGATGGACGGCCTGATGCTCTACAGCACCGGCTACGATACACTCGTTTCGTGCCACAAATCGGGTGCCACCGTGACGTTGAATCCCAACGTGAAAGTCCTTGGCGGCTTTGAGAACAACACCTGGGTGCGGAACATCGAAATTCCCGCCGGAGTGACCGACATCAGCGACAACTGCTTCAACGGGTGCAACCTTACCACCATTGCATTGCCCTCGCACATGAAGAGGATTGGCGCACTCGCTTTCGGTGAAAACTGCAACCTCACCAGCGTCACCATGCCAGAGACGCTGCTCTCGATGGGTGAAGGGGCATTCTCGTGGTGCGAAAGGCTCACTGCTATTGTGATTCCCGACTCGCTCCGCGTCATCCCCAAGGAGGCATTCAACTCCTGTCCCCGCCTTGCTTCCGTCTCCTGGGGCAACGCTGTCGAGGAAATCGGATACGCAGCTTTTTGGGCGATGGCAGCCGTGCATCTCGACTTGCCGTCGACGCTGAGAAAACTCGACGACCTCGCCTTTGCCGCCTGCTCCAACAACCTGCGCACGGTGACCATAAACAGTCAGCTCGACACGATGGGCGAATCCGTGTTCCGTCACGCCAACCTCGACTATATCCGTTTCACCGTCGGCAATCCTCCTGTTGTTACTGGAGAAGGCCCGCTCTACGACATAGGCAGCCTTGACACTATCCTCATCCCCTGCGGAAGCCTCAATGTTTATCTGTCCGATAGCTACTGGGTACAGTTCTCTGACAAGTACCACGAAGACTGCAACAGCATCGACGACATCGTCACCGACAACATCAAGGTCTATATCCTCGACGGCCGCATCGTGGTAGAAGGAGCCGACGGTGAGACGGTGCATATCTACGACATGATGGGACGTAGGATTTCCACAGTTCATCCCTCGTTATCCGCTGGAGTTTACTTGGTTTGCGTCGGCAATTCCCCCGCACGGAAGGTTGTTGTGGTGAGATAAAAAGCAACGGGCACCTTGGAAAAGGGTGCCCGTTGAGCTTGTTCCTGGTTGCAGTGTATTATTGTGCGCTGCCCTTGGAGGGGTCTTCCGGGCGGAGGCTTACCACAACGTAGTTGTTGAGGTTGATGTACTTGTTGGCCAGGGTTTTGATGTCGGCCACGGTAACGGCTTTGACCATCTGGTCGTAGTTGTTGACCACCTGCTCGCGGGGTTCATTGAGCTGGTAGCTGCTGCTGATCTGGCCGAGCCAGAAGCTGTTGTTCTGCTTGCTCTTGCCGCGGTTGACAATCATCTGCTCCTGGACCTTGTTG
>CACZLT010000084.1 GCA_902782185.1 uncultured Bacteroidota bacterium
TGCAACTCGCTGTAATCAAGCGAAATATGTACGAAAACGGGGCACCCAGGGGACGCGTGGCCATGGCCGGGGGCACACGGGCACTCCCTAGGTATTCCCTAGATACTCCCTTAATGAATACATAAACTCTGGCGCGATATGGGTCGATATGGTGCCGCAGCGCACCGGCGGCCACGGAATAGACGCGGATCCCCGCCCGCATAGGGCGGCGGGAGGGGGGGAAGGGTCGGCGGCGGGGGAGGGCTCCGGCGGGCTCCCACGGAAAAGTTTTAGGGCAATCGGGGTGCGGTGTTGTATTTTTTTTGTATCTTTGCAGGCGGATTATAATCACAAAAAGAGCACAACAAATTGAAAACAAACAAACTAACGATTATTGCCGCGGCGATGCTACTGGCAATCGGAGCCTCGGCACAGACATGTTGGGGCGACTTGGTCAACAAACTGAAGGTGGAGGCGCGCGCCGACGGCGAACTGTTCACCACCGACTCCACTCCCAGTTTCGGATTCCACGGCAAGTATTTCAACCTGATGCTCGGCGGCGAACTGGGCGACAAGTTCAGCTACTACTTCAAGCAGCGCATCGTGGCCAACGGCGGCTCGGTAATGTTCTTCGACAACACTGATTTCCTGTACCTGGACTACAAGCCGACGGCCAACTGGCGGCTGCGCTTCGGCAAGGACGCGATGGCGATGGGCGGCTTCGAGTACGACGCCTCGCCCATCGACGTCTACTTCCCCACCACGCTGTGGAACAACATCTACTGCTTCCAGCTGGGCTTCAGCGGTGCCTACATGACGGACGACGGCAAGCACACACTGGTGGCGCAGGTTACGAATTCGCCCTATATCAATTCCTCGGGCTACAGCTATGACGCCGGCCTGGTGTCGTTCAACCTGTGCTGGTACGGCTCGATGGGGCACTGGCAGACCATCTGGAGCACGAGCATGATAGAACGCGAGTGGAGCAAGTTCATGAACTTGACGATGATAGGCAACAAGGTGGCCTTCGGGAAGTGGGATCTGTATGTTGACCTGATGCACCACGCGCTGGCCATCGACGACTGGGGCAAGAACTTCGGCGTGGTGAGCTGCGCCAACTGGTACTTCACCGACCGTTTCAACCTATTTGTGAAGGGCATGATTGAGCAGAACAAGTCGGAGGTGGATCTCAACTCGGCGGTGGCGCTGGATCACCTGCTGCGCGCCGGCCACACCTATGCCCGCTACGGCCTGGGCTTCGAGTATTTCGCCGACAAGAAGAAAACGATACGCCTGCACACCTACGTCTGCCGCATGACGGAGTCGTACGCCGAGGGCAGCGTGGACGTGGTGGAGGACTGCTGGAACTTCAACATCGGCGCCACGTGGACGGTGGACTTCATGAAGTTAAGAGGTAAAAACTGATAACTAAAAGCTAAAAGTTAAGAATCAAGAGTTTTTATATGGACGAGCAAAATAACAAGCAGCGGCACAGCCTGCTGAACGTATTCAACCCCTTCGAGGTGTTCCGCCACCACGAGACCGGCGAGGGCAAGAAGCCCAGCCGCTTCAAGTTCACCACCCTGCGCAGTTTCGAGGCACTGATTTTTTTGGTGTGCTTCTTCGGCTTTTTCGGCTTCCTGTCCTACCGCATGACACTGCCCAACATGCTGAACACCTTCATGCAGACGGCCTACCAGCTGCTGCTCGAGACGGTGTTCTACATCATGGCCATCTGCGTGCTGATGGGCGCCATCTCGAAACTGCTGACCGAGTTCGGCGTGGTGCGCCTGCTGGAGAACCTGCTGCGGCCTCTGATGAAACCACTCTACAACCTGCCGGGCGTGGCGGCGCTGGGTGCGGTGATGACATTCCTGAGCGACAACCCCGCCATCATCTCGCTGGCCAAGGACAACAACTTCGCCCGCTATTTCAAGAAATACCAGCTGGTGTCGCTCACCAACTTCGGCACCGCCTTCGGCATGGGCCTGGTGGTCATCGCCTTCATGACCGGCAAGGGCTACGGCAGCGGTGCGCTGGTGGGGCTGGTGGGTGCCGTCATCGGCAGCATCATCAGCACCCGCATCATGCAACGTTCCACACTGAAGAGCTATCCCGAAATGGACAGCTCCGTAACCGAAGAGGCCGGCACCGAGCAGAACATCTCGTTCAAGAGCGAGGGCAACGCCTTCCAGCGGTTCCTCAACGCCATGCTCGACGGCGGCAAGAGCGGCGTTGGCATCGGTGTGGCCATCATCCCGGGCGTGCTCTGCATCTCCACCATCGTGATGATGCTCACCTTCGGCCCCGCCGGCGAGAACGGCGAATATCTGGGCAAAGCCTACGAGGGTGTGCCTGTCATCACCTGGCTGGCCGACAAGGTGAACTTCATCTTCTACTGGCTCTTTGGCTTCGAGAACGGCGCACTGGTGGGCTTCCCCATCACGGCGCTGGGTGCCGTGGGCGCGGCTCTCGGCCTGGTGCCCACCTTCGACGCCACCGGCATCATCGACAACAACGCCATCGCCGTCTTCACCGCCATGGGCATGTGCTGGAGCGGATACCTCTCGACCCATACGGCCATGCTCGACAGTCTCGGATACCGCAAACTCATAGGCAAAGCCATCGGTGCCCACACCGTGGGTGGCCTCTGCGCCGGCGTGGCGGCCCACTGGCTGTGGGTGCTGCTGAACCTGATATTCTAGACCCGATTTGAAAGAACAATCCCCTTATGAAAAAGACCCTTCTGTTCACACTCCTGCTGCTGGCGACCTTGCCGGCAGCGCAGTCGCAGGACAAGCTCCTGCAGTGGGACCAGCTGATGTCCCGCGAACTCTATCCCAAGCGCGAGGCGCAGAGTTTCATCTTTGCACCCGACGGCAAGACCGTTACCTACTTCAAGGGTGGCGACGCCTACGGCTTCGACGGCAAACGCGAGTTCAAGCTCACCGAGGCACAGCAGGACTGGCGCAAGCCACAGAACCACAACCCCAAGCTTGAGGAACGCGTCGAGCTGAAGGAGGGCAGCCTCTATGTCGACGGCAAGCTGGTGGAGCGTGGCGACGGCTACAATATCGTCCTCGGCGAGAGCGTGCACCGCAACGAGTTTGGTATCAACGGCGGTCTCTTCTGGTCGCCCAACCGCAACCGTCTGGCTTTCTACCGCATGGACCAAAGCATGGTGGTGGACTACCCCATCGTCAACACCAAGGCCCGCGAGGCCGAGGTGCGCAACATCAAGTACCCCATGGCCGGAATGAAGAGCCACGAGGTAACGGTGGGAGTGTATGACGTTGCCAGCGAGAAGCTTGTCTATCTCAATACCCGCAAGGACACCACCGTCCACGAGCGCGAGATGTACCTCACCAACATCGCCTGGAACCCCGACGAGCGGTATGTCTTCATCGCCAAGGTAAACCGCGAGCAGAACCACATGTGGCTGGAGCAGTACGACGCCGCCACTGGCGCTTTGGTTAAAGTCCTCTTCGAGGAGACCAACCCACGCTATGTGGAGCCCTGCGAGCCGATGATTTTCACTCCCAAGGGTGACCAGTTCCTCTGGTATTCGATGCGCGACGGCTACAAGCATCTCTACTTATATAATATGGATGGCACACTGGTGAAGCAGGTTACCAAGGGCGAGTACGAAGTGGAGGGCTTCATCCAGTTCGACAAGAAGGGTGAGAACATCTTCATCTATGCCAACAAGGACAACCTCGTCGGCCGCGATGCCTACCGCGTCAGTTTGAAGAACGGCATGATGTGGCGCCTTACCATGGATGACGGCACCCACAGTGTGGCAATCAACGAGGATGGCAATTGCTTTGTGGATGTCTACTCGTCGGTCAGCGTACCTGCCCGTGCCATGTGGAACAGCGTGAAATACGGCAACAATGGCCAATTCAGCAAGCACTCGGCCCATCAGTTCTACCGATCCGAGAACCCGCTGAAGGATTACGCCATGCCCACCGTCAAACTCGGCACCATCAAGGCTGCCGACGGCAAGACTGACCTCTATTACCGCCTCATCACGCCTCCCAATATGGAGCTCGGCAAGAAATACCCCACGCTGGTGTATGTCTATGGCGGCCCGCACTCGCAACTGGTCACCGACAGTTGGCTCGGCGGCGGCAACCTCTACTTCCTCTTCCTTGCTCAGCAGGGCTATGTGGTCTTCACCGTCGACAACCGCGGTACCGACAACCGCGGCTTCGAGTTCGAGAGCTGCACCCACCGCCACCTCGGCGAGATCGAGATGGCCGACCAGATGGAAGGCGTCAAGTTCCTCAAGTCGCTGCCCTACGTGGACGAGAACCGCATTGGCGTCGAGGGCTGGAGCTTCGGCGGCTTCATGACCATCACCATGAAGCTGGCGCACCCCGAGGTGTTCAAGGTGGGCTGCGCCGGCGGCCCCCCCGCAGGAGAACCCCGACGGCTACGCCGCCACCAGCCTGCTCGACAAGGCCAAGGACCTCGAAGGGCGCCTGCTGGTCATCCACGGCGCGGAGGACAACACCGTCGTCTGGCAGCACTCGCTGGAATTTATCGAGCACTGCATCAACAACCTCAAGCAGGTCGACTACTTCGCCTACCCCCACCACGAGCACAACGTCCTCGGCCGCGAACGCCTCCACCTCTACAAAAAGATGTTCGACTACTACGA
>CACZLT010000085.1 GCA_902782185.1 uncultured Bacteroidota bacterium
CTCCTTGCCGGCCTCGAAGACGGCGTCCCACACTTTCTTGGCCTGGGCCACGGGGATGTAAATCTCGCATCCGCCGGCACCGGTGTAGCCGGTGGTGGAAAGAATGATGTTCTCCACGCCGGCGAAGGTGAGGATCTTGAAGGTGTAGTACTCCATGTCGACGATGTTCTCGCTGGTCAGCTTCTGCATGGCCTTGAGGGCGTTGGGTCCCTGGACGGCGAGCTGAGCCCACTGCTCGCTCTCGTTCACGAAGTCCTTGCCGAGCTCCATGCCCATCTTGTCGGCAATCTGGCTCATCCACGCCCAGTCCTTGTCGATGTTGGCGGCGTTGGGCACCATGAAGTACTCGTCGTCATGGACGCGGTAGACGAGCATGTCGTCGACGACGCCACCCTGCCCGTTGGGGAGGCAGGTATACTGCACCTTGCCGTCGAAGAGGTCCTCGACGTTGTTGGTGGTTACGTACTGCATGAAGTGCTTGGCGATGGGGCCTTTTGCCCGGAACTCGCCCATGTGGCTGACGTCGAACACGCCCACGTTGTTGCGGACATTGTTGTGCTCCTCGACGAGACCGGTGTACTGGATAGGCATGTTGTAGCCTGCAAACTCGGCCATCTTTGCACCGAGGGCGATGTGGAGGTCGGTATAGGGTGTGGTTTTCATTATTGTGTTGATTTATTAATTATTATATGATTTCCCGTAAAATATCCGACTGCAAAGATACAAACTTTTCGCCAAACGGCAGCAAAAAGTTGCAAAATATTTCGCACGGCAGCGATTTTTTCATGCGGTTCCACTGGTACGCAACAGGCTGACTGCCAGCGAATGGCAGGTTATAGGTTTTGCCCAACTTAATACTTACTAGGGAATCGCGTACAATATTTCCCGGGAGCGGGCGTTATGGGGGTAACGCTATGGCAAAAATCGAGATGGGCATACTGGGCGGCTTCAGCGGCCGCGTGGGCACCGTGGTGGGCTACCGCCGCCGCGGGCAGTGGTTCGTCCGTGCCTACCAGCCGCACATCAAGGACCGCAAGTCAGCCGCCCAGCTCGAGCAGCGCAGCCGCTTCAAGGCGATGATACAGTTCGCCTCGCCCGCCACGCCGGTGCTGCGCGTGGGACTGAAGCAACTGGCTGCCAGGATGCAGATTACCGAAGGGAACGCCTTCCTCAAAATCAACAAAGACTGTTTTCCTAGGGAAGCCAGGGATGATAGAAATAATAGAGATTATAGAGATAATAGAAATTATAGAGCCATTGACTATCCCAACCTGCAGTTCTCGCGGGGTTCGCTGGCAGCGCCTGCGGCGCTGCAATATGCTGTGGACGAGGGCGGTGTGCTCACCGTCCGTTGGAGCGCCGAGGGCGGAAGCCTCACCGACCGCGTGCACATCTACATCTACAGCCCCGCCGCACAGACGGGCATCGCCCTGCAGGGCGAGCGCGCACAGCGCCACCTCCAAGCCCTTCTGCCAGAAGGCTTCGCCCCGGAAGGGTTGCATGTGTGGGCGTTCGCCTCGAACGCCAGCGGGAACGTCTCCAACACACAATATATCAACCCGATAGACTCAACCGGCGAAAAAAACGACATCGTTAATGCCGAAGCCACCCACAATGCCGTTCCTGCCACCGATCCCGGGTCTGATTGTACACAGCTCGCCACTCCGCCAAGCGGGGCTGCCGCGGTCGGGGATGGGTAGACTCATCCGCAGCGACCAACGGCGCGTTATTTTTTTTGCCCGTTGCGGGGAACGGAACAAGGGTTAGTTCTGACTGGCACGCACAGCGCGCACGGAGAACCCAGATCCGCGGCCGAGGTAGCCCATGTCCTGGTAGCCCGAATCGAAGTAGAAGCCCAACGCGATGTCCGGGTAGTCCGCGTCGAGCGACGAAGACCAGTAGAAGCCGAGCTCACCCGCGCCGTGCAACTCGGAACCGTGGCGGCCGGCGGCGGGGAAGAAGAGACTCTTGCCGTTAGAGGCGGTGAGCTTGCGGCCGTAGACACCGTTTTCGGAGGTCCATTCAGAGGTCGTGTTGGCGAGGAGCTCGCGCCACTCAGTTTCGGTCGGCATGCGGGCGCCGTTGCCGAGTTTCTGCGTCGCCACGTCGTCGGAGGGCTGCAGGGTGGTCAGGTTGTCGGGGGTGCCGTACACGCTGTCGGTGTTGTATTTCGACAGAGTCTTAACCCAGCCATATTCATCCACTGCCGTGCAGTACTTGTAGGTTTCCCATGTGTAGACCTCCTTGGTCGAGGTCTCGCCCCAGGCGTAGTAGTCGCCGTACTCCTCGGGCTTGGTCGCCCCGAGGTTGCACTCGGCCCACAGCAGGCCTGAGGGCAGGCCCAAATCCACCCACTCGGCGGTCTCCGTTCCGCCACCAACGGGATTGTTGTCATCATCGCAGGCGGCGAAGGCCAGTCCTGCCGCCATGGCCACCAGGGCCATCAGTCTGATTGTCTTTTTCATGAATGTTTTGTTTTATGTTAAAATATCTTTTGTATGCCACCTCAGCGTGTGAGTTCGTAGAAGGCCACTGCGGCGGCGGCGGCGACGTTGAGCGAGTCTACGCCGCGCTGCATGGGGATGCGCGCCACGTGGTCGCAACGCTGCAGGACGCTGTCGGCGAGGCCGTCGCCCTCGGTGCCGAGGATGATGGCCAGGCGGTCGTGCTGCTTGAGTGAGGGGTGGTCGATGGGGACGGAGCGGTCGGTGAGCGCCAGGGCCACGGTGCTGAAGCCCAGTTCCTTGAGTTGCCCGTAGTGGTCGAGCCACGTCCAGGGCAGCTGGAAGACGGTGCCCATGCTGACGCGGCAGGCGCGTCGGTTGAGCGGGTCGCAGCAGGTGCGCGTGAGCAGCACGGCATCGATGCCCAGGGCGGCGGCGGCGCGGAAGATGGCACCGGTGTTCTCGGAGTTGACCACGCCGTCGAGGACGGCCACGCGGCGCGCCCCCTCGCACACCTCCCCCATTCCACGCTCCGTCGGGCGGCGCATGGCGCAGAGCACACCGCGGGAGAGTTCGTAGCCGGTGAGCGCGGCCAGCACCTCGCGCCCGGCCGTATAGACCGGCACGCCGGGCCACGGCCCGGCCATCGCGCGCACCTGCGTATCTATATATTTAGCCTCGCAGAGGAACGAGACGGGCTGCATGCCGGCGGCGAGGGCCACACGGATAACCTTCTCGCTCTCGCAGATAAAAAGCCCCTCTCCAGGGTGCAGCCGGTTGCGGAGCTGCGCCTCGGTGAGCCGCGCATAGGGCGCCAGGGCGGGCAGCTCGAGGCTGGTGATGTGGACTAGATTCATGGTGCAAAGATACAACAAAAATCCAAATCCAACATATACATCGCATACGACAAAACAAAAAAGTGCATAAAATCAAACATTTATTTTTGCAGAATCAAAAAAAGTTGTACTTTTGCATCGTGAACGATACAAATAACAACAGACCTTAATACACTGAAATCATGGATACTGGCAAGAAAATATACGACTACAAGGCCCTGGCCAGCAATGGCAAAGAGATTGACTTCAAGGACTCAAAGTGCGGCTTCACGCCTCAGTTCGACGGGCTGGAGGCGCTGAACGAGAAGTATCGCGACCGCGGACTGGTGGTCATCGGCTTCCCCTGCAACCAGTTCAACGAGCAGGATCCCGGCAGCGACAGCGAAATCCACGAGTTCTGCCGCCTCAACTACGGCGTCAGCTTCCAGATCATGAAGAAAATCGACGTCAACGGCCGCGACGCCCATCCCATCTTCGAATACCTCAAGAGCGAAGCCCCCACCGAGGAATACCACGGAATGAAGGCCAAAGCCACGCACACCCTGCTCAAGTCCTTGAGCAAGAGCGTGGAGAAGGATAGCGACATCCTGTGGAATTTCACCAAATTCCTCATCGGGAAGGATGGCCACGTGGTGAAGCGCTACGCCCCCACCACCGAGCCCGCCGACTTCGAGAAGGACATTGAAGCCATCCTCTAGATGTACGAACAGCTGAAACTGGACAACCAGCTCTGTTTCCGCCTCTACACAGCCTCGCGGCTCGTGACGCAGGCATACCGCCCGCTGCTCGAGCCGCTGGGCTTGACCTATCCGCAATACCTTGTCCTGCTGGCCCTCTGGGAACGCGACAACCAGTTGGTGGGCGACCTCTGCCACCGCCTGGTGCTCGACACCAACACCCTCACCCCACTGCTGCAACGCATGGAAAGACAAGGACTTGTGGTGCGCACACGCGGCATCGCCGACGGGCGCCAGACCCTGGTAAGCCTCACCAAGAAAGGTCGCGCGCTGGAGGAGCAGGCCAAGGAGGTGCCGGCCTGCCTCGTCGGCTCGCTGCAGATGGCGCCGGAGACACCCCGCGAGGCCGCAGACCTCATCTCCCCCCTGGACAACATCATCAACATCCTGAAGAAATGACCGACCTCAGCGCCTACATGGCCACGACAGGACTGCTGAATGCCCTTCAGTCGCCTCTGTTCCAGCGTATAAGAAGCGCCCGTGCACTCGGATGGGAGCACACGGGCGGCTGTACGCTATACGAGCATCGCGACGAGGTCGAGGCAATGCTCACCGCTTGAACATCTCTCACTTGGCCTCGGCCACTGCTTTGGCATCCGTGAGGTCGAACAATTCTTTTCCGCACTGCGTGAAGGGCACGTGCTTGGCCAGCCAGTAGACGGGCAGCACCACCGACTGGATGCCGCAGGCGTAGGGAGCCACCTCGTAGAGCTGGTAGACCACGGTGATGGTGCTGAAGGTGCTGTCGACCAGATAGTCCACCGGCACCGGCAGGCGGTCGGCCTCGGCAAATTCGTCGAAGAGGCAACCACGCACATCCTCGTTGACATCCAGGTCGCTGACCGCCAGTCGGATGGCCTCGCCCAGACGGGTGGTATCCATCAAATCTTCAATATGGACAATGGAACCTTTCTTGACATCAACATTCACATATTGGGCCGAGTAGGTGCCGTGGGCGGCACCCACCACAAAGATGTCGTCCTTGATGAGGAAGGTAGCCAGGTTGCCGTTCACCGTGCAGCTGCTCTCCAGATGGCCGTAGGTGTACTGCAGCGTGTCGGCGATGCTGTCGGTCTTGAGCTCAAGAAGCTGGATTTCTGCATCTCCCTCCTCGTACCCCCAAGTGAGGTAGAGCAGACGCTCGGCGGCCTCGGCAAAGGAGGTGGCGGTGCTGTCGCCGAAGGTGCGGATGAGCAGCTCGCGCTCGGCCTCCGGGGTGAGCATCCCGGCCTCGGGCCAGGCAAGGTTGTAACTGTTTTCCAGGCCAATAACATTCCCGGCGGGCGAGAACGGCTCGTTTCCGATGACCACGAAGCAACGCTTGTCCTGCAGATTCCCGGTGGCAAAATCCTTGGCGGCCTCCTTCGGCTGGCAAGCGGAAGCCAAGAGGCTCATTGTCAAAGAATAAAACAGAATCTTCTTCATAATCCATGTATATTTTTATCAATGCAAAGGTACTAAAAAAACTTCAGCCATGTAACTTTTTCTTTCCCGTTTCGGATTTTTTTGCTACTTTTGCAATGCAAAATTGATGGAACCGTCTATCTAACCACATAACAATCAACCGCTAACAAACGCCCTACCGTTAATGGCAGACGCACTCCTCACCGTAGAGAATCTCACCAAAAGCTTCGGCGACAAGCTGCTTTTCGAAAACATCTCCTTCGGCATCAACGCCGGGCAGAAGTCGGCACTCATTGCCCGCAACGGCTACGGCAAGTCCACCCTGCTCAACATCATCATGACGGCGGCAGGCCAGCACGGCTACAACACGCTGCAGGACAGCGGCAAGATTACCCTCCGCAGCGACCTGCGGCTGGCGTACCTGCCACAGGCCGGCGAATCCAGCAGCACCGGCGCCACCAGCGTGAAAGACTACGTCTACGACATCCGGCGGCCGGAGACGGAGGATCCCTGGGCGGCGGAGCAACGCATGGAGGAGATACTCTCGCGCATGAAGGTGGACACCCTGTTGGAACGCCCGATGAACACCCTCAGCGGCGGCGAGCAGAAGAAAGTGGCGCTGTGCCGCCTGCTGATGGACAGTTCGGGCATATCGCCCTTCGCCCCCACACTGCTCATCCTCGACGAACCCACCAACCACCTGGACATCACCATGATAGAGTGGCTCGAGGAATTCCTCTCGCGCCAGCGGCTGGCCCTGCTCATGGTAACGCACGACCGCTACTTCCTCGACAACGTGTGCGAGAGCATCTACGAGCTCGACAACGCGCGCCTGTATCACTACAAAGGCCGCTACGACTACTACCTCGAGAAGAAAGCCGAGCGCGAGGCCAACGAAAGGGCCGAGGTGGCCAAGGCCAAGAGCCTCTACCGCACCGAGCTGGAATGGATGCGCCGCATGCCACAGGCACGCGGCACCAAGGCACAGGCGCGCATCGATGCCTTCTACGAGCTGGAAGCCAAAGCCCACACCCGCTTCGACGACAGCCGCCCGCAACTGACCGTCAAGACCGAACGCATCGGCGGCAAGATACTGGAACTGTACAACATCTGCCACCGCAACCTCATCGACGACTACAGCTACGTCTTCAAGCGGGGCGAGAAAATAGGCATCGTGGGCCCCAACGGCGTGGGCAAGAGCACCTTCCTCAACATCATCACCGAGCGGATGAAACCCACCAGCGGCCGCGTGGTGGTAGGGCAGACCATCCAGTTCGGCTACTACACCCAGGCCGGCATGCAGGCACCGGAGGATCGCCGCGTGATTGACCTGGTGAAGGACATCGCCGAGGAAATCGAAATCGAGGGCGGCAAACGCATGACCGCCCACCAGTTCCTCACCTACTTCGGCTTCGACGGCACCACCCAGTTCAACTACTTCGGCAACCTCAGCGGCGGCGAGAAACGGCGGCTCTACCTGCTGCAGGTACTCATGGCCAACCCCAATTTCCTCATCCTCGACGAACCCACCAACGACCTGGACCTCTACACGCTACAGATACTGGAGCAGTTCCTGCAAGGCTACAAAGGCTGCCTCATCATCGTCAGCCACGACCGCTCGTTCATGGACCACATCGTGGACCATCTCCTCGTCTTCGAGGGCGAAGGCAGGATTCGCGACTACCACTCCAACTACACGCAGTACCGCCTCGAAAAGGCGAAAGCGGAGAAAGCAAGAGTGAGGGAAGAGAAAAAAGCCGCCACTCCTCCACCCGCCCCCTCCGCCCCACAACCCAAGAAGAAGCTCACCTACAAGGAGCAGAAAGAGTATGAGGCTCTTACGTCCGAAATCGAGACCCTGACGGCGGAACGCACAGTCCTGGAACAGCAACTCTCCGGCGGCACCCTCTCCGCCGACGAAATCACCCACGCCTCGCACCGCATCGGGGAGGTCATCGCCCTGCTCGACGAGAAGGAACTCCGCTGGCTGGAACTGGACGAAATGGCCTGACCGCCCTCCACTCCCGCACATCGGAAAAGTATACATATCGCACTATGAAACAGCATCTTATAAAATAAATTTGGTCATATCGGGGAAAAGTAGTACTTTTGCAACCGAAAACAGAGACAAGATTACACTTGAATCTGACAATATGGGTTCGAGCCCGCAAGGGTCGGACTGCCAAGAACTGGGCAAGTCTTATACGACCAGCTCCCATTGAATCCCCCAGGGTAGGAATACAGCAAGGGTGTTTGGTTGTAGCGGTGCGATATAATCAGCTTGCCCTTTCCTCGACATCGACACCACGACCGCCTGGGTGGCCGAGGAGGAGAAGAAAACCGAAGCCCCCGACTTCTGGAACGACCCCAAGGAGGCGCAGAAAGTAGTGAAGGGCATCAACGCCAAAAAGAGCTGGGTAACAGCCTACAACGACGTGGACAGCGCCTGTGGCGACCTCGAGGTGATGGGCGAGTTCTTCGATGCCGGCGACGCTACCGAAGAGGAACTCATCGCACAGATAGCCCTCACGCAGAAGAAGGTGGAGGAGCTGGAATTCAAGAACATGCTGCGTTCCGACAGCGACCGCCTGGACGCCGTACTCTCCATCAACGCCGGCGCCGGCGGCGTGGAGGCGCAGGACTGGGCTGAGATGCTGATGCGAATGTACATCCGCTATGCCGAAACGCATGGTTACAAGGTGGTTATATCCAACTCGCTCGACGGAGACGGTGCCGGCATCAAGAGTTGCACGTTGCAGATTGAGGGCGACTTCGCCTATGGCTACCTCAAGTCCGAGACCGGTGTGCACCGCCTGGTGCGCGTCAGCCCCTTCAACGCCCAAGGGAAGCGTATGACCAGTTTCACAAGTGTCAGTGTTACACCGCTTGTGGACGATTCGATTGAAGTGGTGGTTGATATGTCGAAACTCTCCTGGGACACCTTCCGCAGCGGCGGCGCCGGCGGGCAGAACGTGAACAAGGTGGAGAGCGGCGTGCGCCTGCGCTACCAGTACAAGGATCCCTACACCGGTGTCGAGGAGGAGATCCTCATCGAGAATACCGAGACGCGCGACCAGCCCAAGAACAAGGAGAACGCCATGCGCCTGCTGCGTTCGCAGCTCTACGACCGCGAGCTGAAGCACCGCATGGAGGAGAAAGACAAAATCAAAGCCTCGCAGAAAAAGATTGAATGGGGCTCACAGATAAGGAGTTACGTGATGGACGACCGCCGCGTTAAGGACCACCGCACCGGCTGCCAGACCTCGGATGTGGGCGGCGTGCTCGACGGCAAGCTCGACGACTTCATCAAGGCGTACCTCATGGAATTCGGAGGGCAATGAACAACTTAAAGCAAAGAATTAACAAGTTTTGCGAAAGTCGCTGGTGTCCAGTGGTATTTCCACTATTGGCACTGCCACTTCTACTCCTGATGTCGACCTCCACGTCGCCGCTCTACTACCACGGCGGCTACGACAGCGCCATCTTCCAGGAAATCGGCCTCGGCATCCTCCATGGCCGCATGCCCTACCGCGACCTCTTCGACAACAAAGGCCCCCTGCTATATCTCATCAACGCCCTCGGCATGCTCATCGGTGGCCGCATGGGCATCTTCCTGCTGCAATGGCTATTCAACTCGCTAACACTCTGGTTGTTGTATAAGACCGCCCG
>CACZLT010000086.1 GCA_902782185.1 uncultured Bacteroidota bacterium
GGTTTCCATACGCCGGCGCGTATCATCTTCACCTGCGGCATCTTGCAGAGTGCCTCCGTAGCCTCGCGCAGCTGCCCGAAGCTCTCCACACTGCACGGGCCGGCTATGATGTAGGGTTGGTCGTTCTGTCTCATAATAATTTGCAAAGATACACAATTTTTCCGACATACAGCCGTTATTGCAACATGAAGGTAAAATATCTTAAATTCAAGCACTGGCTGCTCGCCTCGGTGATGGGGGCTTTGGGTCTCACTTCCTGCCACTGCAGCAAGAAGGCGGCCGCCACCCAAGAGGAAGAAATCCCCGCAGTGCGTCCCCGCGAGGAGATGCGCTTGATGTATGGTGTCCCCACGATGGACTTCCAGATTCGCGGACAGGTGCGCAACGCTGACGGCAAGCCCGTCAAGAATATCCGTGTCAATATGCTTGAGCGTGGCCTCGAAGCCACTGCCGACACCATCTACGGCGACCAGGATAATATCCGCAGATACCTTGAGGACAACGAGGTGCGTACCGATGGCGAGGGACGTTTCGAGCTCAAGGCCAGCGACCTTCCCCAGGAGCAGGTGCGCATCCTGGTGCGTGATGTCGACGGCAAGTCCAACGGCCAGTTCCGCAATCAGTTGCTCGAGGTCAAGGCCGACCACGTGGACCGCTCGCAGGCCCAGGGCATGTACCAGGGCACTTTCAACGCCGATCTCGAAGTCAAACTCGAAAGCAAATAGGATATGAGGTTCCGATTTATAGAAGCCAAACACTGGCTGTTAATATCCCTGATGGGTATGCTTGGATTTACGTCATGCTGCAAGGACAATGAAGAGGAGGAACCTCGAATTGTTCCCATGTATGGTGTCGTAGAAACCACGTTCAAACTAGAAGAAAAATAGTTATGAAGAAGATTGTTGTCAGATTGATGGTCGGTCTGTTTCTCGTTGCCTCTGTAGCTGTGTTGTTTACATCGTGCGATAAGTGTGGCAATGGGAAAGAATATGAGGTAGAGGGTGTGAACGAGGCTGGCGAGGTGTACATTTACAAGGAAACGCGCTGCGTCTGAATATGCCGGGTCAACTGTCTGTACGTCAGATAGTAGGGTTGGAGCTTCAGCGCTCGCTGCGCCACAACAACGCACAACTCCATCCCTTGCGTACCCTCTTCTGGGAGTGTACCTTGCGTTGCAACATGAGTTGCCGCCACTGCGGCAGCGACTGCAAGGTGCAGCCCGCCGTGCCCGACATGCCGGCCGGGGATTTCCTCCGCGTCATCGACTCCCTCACTCCCCATGTCGATCCCCACAAGGTGTTCATCATCTTCACCGGTGGTGAGGCACTGCTGCGTCCAGACCTCGAAGAGGTGGGCCTTGAACTCTACCGCCGCGAGTACCCGTGGGGTTTGGTTACCAATGGCTTTCTGCTGGATGAGAAGCGCCTTGACAGCCTCATGGCCAGCGGTATGCACAGCATCACCGTCAGCCTCGACGGTTTCGAGGAGCCCCACAACTGGATTCGCCGCCATCCCCAGTCCTTCGCCCGCGCCACCGAGGCAATCAAGTTGCTGGCCAGGCAGAAGGAGTTGCTTTGGGATGTGGTTACCTGCGTCAATCCACGCAGCTACCCCCACTTGCATGAGTTCAAGGACTATCTTGTCTCGCTGGGTGTGCCAGCCTGGCGCCTCTTCAGCATCTTCCCCATGGGGCGTGCCGCCGGCGACCCCGAGCTGCAACTCTCTGATGAGCAGTACCGCGGCATCCTCGACTTCATCAAGGAAGAACGTATCAACCGTTCAACGTATCAACCTATCAACATTAGTTACTCCTGCGAGGGCTTCCTCGGCCCCTACGAGCAGCGTGTGCGCGACCATTTCTTCTACTGCCGCTCCGGTGTCGAAGTGGCCAGCATCCGTTGCGACGGTTCCATCAGCGGCTGCACCTCCGTCCGCAGCCACATGGATCAGGGAAACATCTATCAAGACGACTTTTGGGATGTGTGGCAGAACCGCTTTCAAATTATGCGCGACCGTTCCTGGGCCAAGAAAGACCAGTGCGCCCGGTGCAAGGTGTGGCGCTACTGCGAAGGCTCCGGCCTCCACCTCTACGACGACGACGCTCGCCTCCTCACCTGTCATTATAACCGTATAAATCGATAGTTCTCAGTATATTCCACCCGGATGACTCCACTCCCGGAACTCCAACTTTCCCATAGCGCACCACAGCGGTTTTTTGTTTATGTATTCATTAAGAGAGTATTTAGAGAGTACCTAGGGAGTGTCTCTCGCCCGGCCGGAAAATCCGTCCCCATGCAAATAAATTTTGCCACGTTGTTTTTCTTTCGTATCTTTGCACCGTGAAATGTGGACAGATTTGTAATGATTGCAACCACTTGAAAAAATGCTAAAGCACTAATTCAACGGACTTTCAGTACACATCTTTTCACTGTTAAAACAGAGGTATTCTGCCTGCCCGCAGGCTTTGAACACCGCTTAAATATATAATGAAAAACAGTTAAAAGTAATGTAAAATGAGCTATTTCTTCACATCAGAATCAGTCAGTGAAGGCCATCCCGACAAGGTGGCCGACCAAATCTCCGACGCATTGTTGGACGAGTTTTTAAGACGTGATCCCGAAAGCCACGTGGCCTGCGAGACCCTCGTAACCACCGGCCTGGCTGTGGTCAGTGGTGAGGTTACCTGCAGCGGCTATGTCGACGTGCAGCAGACCGTACGCGACGTCATCCGCCAGATAGGCTACACCAAGGGCGAGTACAAGTTCGAGGCCGAGAGCTGCGGCGTCCTCTCCGCCATCCACGAGCAGTCGTCGGACATCAACCAGGGCGTCTCTCGCAAGGAAAAGCGCGACCAAGGCGCCGGCGACCAGGGAATGATGTTCGGCTACGCCTGCCGCGAGACTGAAGAACTGATGCCGCTGCCCATCTGCTTGGCACACATTATATTAATAGAACTGGGCAAGATACGCCGAGAAGGTCGCCAGATGAAGTACCTAAGGCCCGACGCCAAGAGCCAGGTGACGGTGCAGTACAGCGACGGTGGCCGCCCCGAGCGCATCGACACCATAGTGGTCAGCACCCAGCACGACCCCGACATCAGTCAGGAGCAGATACGCCGCGACGTGGAGAAAATCCTCCTGCCCCGCGTCGTCAAACGCCTGCCGAAAGAGACTCGTGCATTATTCAAAATTCAAAATTCAAAATTCAGTTTTAATCTGCATGTCAACCCGACCGGCAAGTTTGTCATCGGCGGCCCTCACGGCGACACCGGCCTCACCGGACGCAAAATCATCGTCGACACCTACGGCGGACGCGGTGCCCACGGCGGCGGTGCCTTCAGCGGCAAGGATGCCTCGAAGGTGGACCGCTCAGCGGCCTACGCCACGCGCCACATCGCCAAGAACCTTGTGGCCGCCGGCCTCTGCGACGAGTGCCTCGTGCAGGTGGCCTACGCCATCGGCGTGGCCGAGCCCGTGGGCTTGTATGTAAATACCTATGGCACGGCTCATGTGGATATGACCGACGGCGAGGTTGCCGCCCGTGTTCGCAGGCTGTTCGACCTGCGCCCCTATGCCATCGTCGAGCGTTTCGGCCTGAAGAACCCCATCTTCCGCCCCACCGCCGCCTACGGCCACATGGGCCGCGACCCCTACGAGGCCGATGTGGTGGTCTACGACGCCGCCGGCCGCCGCCGCAAGAAGAAAGTCCAGTTCTTTGGCTGGGAGAAGCTTGACATGGTGGATGCCATCAAGAAAGCATTCTGCCTGTAAACCCGAGTTCGATTTTGAGTGATTTCCGGAGGGTCTAGACGGAGAGAGGCAGCAGTCATGGGCGCCGCGGTTGCAGCCGCAGCGAAATCCGTACAGTA
>CACZLT010000087.1 GCA_902782185.1 uncultured Bacteroidota bacterium
GCATAATTTTGCTTAGTGCTAACTCTCAAACTTTCCTCGTTTTTCCCTGAATTGCCTTTATTTATGGGGCAAATTGCGCGATTTCTCCAAAAATGCTTTCGTATGTCAGCATTATTTCGTAATTTTGCGACCGATTTGGAGAAAAATGGGAGAAATGCATTGGATTATCCGCCATACACAAAGGCTGCAGTGGCATAGGCTGCTGCCCCTCTGCCTGTGTCTGATAGTCTTCACGCTTCACGCGCCATTCTCCACGCTCAGCGCCCAGGAGAGCCAGACGGCCTACAACTTCCTGCGGCTGCCGGTGAGTGCCCATGCGGCAGCACTCGGCGGCGACAACATCTCGCTCGTCGATGACGATGCCACCCTCATCTTCCAGAACCCGGCACTCATCAACGATGTCAGCGACCGCACCATCAACCTCAACTTCATGACCTATATGGAAGGGGCCAAGACGGCCAGTGCCGCCTTCCTGAAGGCTGCGGGCGAAAGAGGCACGTGGGGCGTCACTGCCCAGTATATGGACTACGGCAGCATGAAGGAGACCACCGCCGACAACCAGGAGCTCGGCACCTTCTCCGCCCGCGACATCGCCATCGGCGGCACCTTCGCCTACGCCCTGACCAATGAGCTCAGCGGCGGTGTCACCGCCAAGTTCATCACGTCCTATATCGGCAGCTACAACTCGCTCGCCGTCGGGGTCGACCTCGGTCTGAATTACTACCACGAGGACTATGACCTGAGCGTCTCGGCCGTCGCACGTAACCTCGGCGGACAGTTCAAGGCATACAACGACGACTTCGACCGCATTCCCCTCGACCTGCAGATAGGTGCCACCAAACGTATCGGGCAATCCCCGCTGCGCCTATCGGCCACGATGAGCCGGCTCAACGACTGGAGCGAGGGCTTCGGCCGTCACTTCGCCATCGGTGCCGACGTGCTGCTGGGTCAGAGCATCTACGTGGCCGCAGGCTATAACTTCCGGCGCGCCAGCGAGATGAAGATCAGCGATGCCGAGGGCTCCTCCGCCCACGGGGCAGGGCTCTCACTCGGTGCAGGACTTACGCTCGAGCGCTTCAAGCTACACGTGGCCTACGCCAAGTACCACGTCAGCGCATCATCCATATTGATAAACATATCCTACGCATTATGAAAAAGATAACGATTGCTATCGACGGCCACAGCTCCTGCGGAAAGAGCACGATGGCCAAGGACCTGGCCCGCGAGGTGGGCTACGTCTATGTTGACACGGGCGCCATGTACCGCTCCGTCACGCTCTATGCCCTCCGCCACGACTTCTTCAATGCCGACGGCAGCGTGAAGACCGCCGAGCTCGAAGCGGCCATGCCCGACATCCGCATCAGCTTCAAGTTCAATCCAGAGACGGGCCGCCCCGACACCTATTTAAATAATGAACGCGTCGAGGACGAGATCCGCTCCCTCGAGGTGTCCAACCACGTTAGCCCTATCGCCGCCATCGGTTTCGTGCGCACCGCCATGGTCGCCCAACAGCAGCAGATGGGTAAGGACAAGGGGGTGGTGATGGACGGCCGCGACATCGGCACCACCGTCTTCCCCGACGCCGAACTGAAGATCTTCGTCACCGCCTCGGCCGAGGTGCGCGCACAGCGACGCTTCGACGAACTCAAGGCCAAGGGCATGCCCGCCGACTTCGACGATATCCTGAAGAACGTGCAGGAGCGCGACTATATCGACTCCCACCGTGAGGTTTCACCCTTGCGCAAGGCCAATGACGCCATCGAGCTCGACAACTCGAATATGACCATCGCCGAGCAGAAAGAGTGGCTCATGGAGCGCTTCCGCGAGCGTACAGCGCAATAATTTGTTCGATTTACGTAATTTTCTCATCATTTTTTCGGTTTTTCTCGGTTTTATTGCTACCTTTGCAGCAGCAAACCATTAAGACTGACGAAATGATGAGAAAATTATTGTTTTCCACCCTGTTGGCTCTTGCAGCCACGAGTGCCGTCCATGCTGGCGGCCTGATGACCAACACAAATTATCACATAGCCTTCGACCGTATGTTCGCCCGCGGCGCCAGCACCGAGATTGATGCTGCCTACTCGAACCCGGCAGGTCTTGTCTGGGGACATGAGGGCTTCCAACTCTCACTCAACTTCCAGAAGCCCTGGCAGAACCGCGACATCGAGGCCAGCATTCCCGGCTATCTGGGTTCCAATTTCGACAAGAAGTACAACGGTGTAGCCTCGGCGCCCATCGTGCCGGCCCTGTTTGCTTCCTACAAGAAAGACATGTGGGCCTTCTCTGCGATGATCGGCATCGTGGGTAGCGGCGGCTTCGTGAAATACGACGAGGGCATCCCCATGTTCGAAGTACCCATCCGTGCCCTGCTGGCACAAGCCGGCATGACGCCCGACAAATACAACTACAGCGCCAACATGAAGGGTAAGCAGTATATCTACGGCGGGCAGCTGAACATCACCCGCAAGATCAACGACAACTTCTCGGCTGCCATCGGTATCAGAGCTAACTACTACGACGGATACAACCGTGGATTCGTCAACGCGAATATGACGGCCGTTCCCAATTCTATCGACCTGATCGACCTGCAGCTCGACTGCATCCAGCGCGGCTGGGGCTTCGCACCTATCGTCAGCTTCGACTACCACAACGATAACCTGACCGTCAGCGCACGCTATGAGTTCCGCACGAAGATTGCCACCGAGAACGACACCCGTACACTCTCTGCACGCATCAAGAACACCGACCCCGCAACGGCTGCCGCTATGCCTTATATCGAAGGGGCACTCGCCCTGCAGCAGTTCGGTGACAAGGTTACCGCCTATCAGGACGGTGTCGAGACACGCTACGACATGCCCTCTTTGCTGGCTGTGGCTGTCGGATACGACTTCACCCCACAGCTTCGCGCCGCCCTCGAGTACCATTTCTTCGACGACAAGCACGCCAAGATGGCTGGCAACCGTCAGAAGACACTGACCCACGGCACGCACGAGATTCTGGCAGGTGTCGAGTACGACATCAACGAGAAGTTCACTGTCAGCTGCGGTGGTCAGCGTACTGACTATGGCCTCTCCGACGAGTACCAGCAGAACACCTCGTTCGCCTGCGACAGCTACAGCCTCGGCCTCGGCGGCGCCTGGAACATCACTGAGAAGATGCGCCTGAACGTCAGCTACTTCTGCTCGCTCTACAGCGACTACAAGACCGCACCAAAGGCCAAATACAACGGCACGCCCTACACCGGCACAGAGACCTACAGCCGCTCGAACCACGTCATCGGCGTCGGCCTCGACTACAAGTTCTAAGCCATAAACCAACACCAACAGAAAATCCCCGCCACCTGACGGGGATTTTTTAGTGCTAGGGTCAGGCCCCGAGATAAAGTATCTTTTAGAAACTTAACTTCGGGGCCTGGCCCTAGCACTTAGTTTTGGGGCCTGACCCCAGAGGTAAAAAACTCGGCGGGCATTGCTGCGGGCCGAGTTTTTTGGGGGGAATTAATCTAGGTTTAGTTGCCTGTAATCTGGGTCTGAGGCTACATCCAGGCAGGGGCACTCTTTCTTGACATTGGGGAAGTCACGGTGGCCGACGACCTTGGCATTGGGATAATCCTTCTTGAGGTCTTTCAGCAGGAAGAGTATGGCGGCTTTCTGGGCCTCGGTGCGGGTGTCGGCGGGGCGGCCTTTTTCGTCGAGGCCTCCTTCGTAGCAGATGCCGATGGCATGCTGGTTGTAGTGCTTGACGTGGGCGCCGGCGATCCACTCAGGGCGGCCTTCGTGGTATTCGCCGTCGCGGGTGATGTACCAGTGGTAGCCGCAGTCGTAGGCGTAGCCTTTGGCGCGGTGACAGCGCTTCAGGTCTTCG
>CACZLT010000088.1 GCA_902782185.1 uncultured Bacteroidota bacterium
CTGGTGAAGTCCTGTTTGGTATATTCGGCGTCCGTCTTGGGGACAAAATGTTTCTCTGTCATGGCGTTTATTCTCCCAATATTTTGTTAAACTCTGCTTTGAGCTCGCCCACTTCGAAGGGCAGGCCCATGATTTTGTTGTACTGGTGCAAGGGGCACTCGGGGAACTGGGTGCGCAGGTAGCCGGCGAACTGGCCGTTGTTGAGCTCGCAGACGACGATTTTCTTGTACTTGCGCAGCAGCGCGCCGGTGTTCTTGGGCAGGGGGCAGATGTAGTTGAAGTGGGTGTAGGCCACTTTCTTGCCTTCCTTGTTCATCTCCTCGACAGCGAGGGTGAGGGCGCCGCTGGTGCCGCCCCAGCCGACGACGAGCAGGTCGGCGTCGGGGTTGCCCTGCACCTCCTGTTCGGGGATGTAGTTGGCCACGCGGTCCACCTTCTCCTGGCGGTTGCGGCACATCAGGGCGTGGTTCTCGGGGTCGGTGCTGAGGTTGCCCTCGGGGGCTTTCTCGAGGCCGCCGACGCGGTGGCGCAGGCCTTCCATGCCGGGCAGGGCCCACTGGCGGGCGAAGGTCTCGGGGTCGCGGTAGAAGGGTTTGTAGTTGGGGTCGTTGGGGGTGGCCAGGCGGGGCTTGATGGTGGGCAGGTCGGCCATGTTGGGGATGCGGAAGAGCTGCGAGCCGTTGCCGAGGTAGCCGTCGGTGAGGAGGATGACGGGGGTCATGTGCTCCAGGGCGATACGGGCAGCCTCGAAGGCCCAATAGAAGCAGTTGGCACTGCTCGAGGCGGCGACCACCACCAGCGGGGCTTCGCCGTTGCGGCCGTATAGGGCCTGCACGAGGTCGCTCTGCTCGGTCTTGGTGGGCAGGCCCGTGGAGGGGCCGCCGCGCTGCACGTCGACGACCACGAGCGGCAGCTCGGTCATCACGGCCAGACCCAATGCCTCGCTCTTCAGCGACAGGCCGGGGCCGGAGGTGGAGGTGCAGGCCAGCGCACCGGCGTAGGAGGCACCGATGGCGGAGCAGATGCCGGCGATTTCGTCTTCAGCCTGGAAGACGCGGGCACCGAGGCTCTTGTGCTTGGCCAGCTCGACCATGACGTCGGTGGCAGGGGTGATGGGGTAGGAACCCAGGAAGAGGCGCAGGCCGCTCTTCTCGGCGGCGGCCAGCAGGCCCCAGGCGGTGGCCACGTTGCCGGTGATGTTGCGGTAGCGGCCCTTGGGCATCTCGGCGGTGGCCACCGAGACGATGTGCGAATGGATGGCCTCCAGCTTGTCGGCATACTCGTAGCCCTCCGAAAGGACGGCCTTGTTGAGCTTCACCACCTCGGGCTTCTTGGCAAACTTGCGCTCCAGGTAGGCGTTGGTCTGGTCGAGGCTCTTGTTGGTGAGGAAGAAGATGATGCCGAGGGCGAACATGTTGCGGCACTTCTCGGTGGTCTTCTTGTCGATGCCCTGCTCCTCGCCGATATGCCCTGCTCCTCGCCGATTTTGGCGGTGAAGGAGGTGATGGGGGCCTTGATGATGGTATAGTCGCGTTCGAACTCCTCGGAGAAGGGGTCGCTGGTGTAGCCGGCTTTCTCGAGTCCCTCGGCGGTGAAGGTGTCGATGTCTACAATCACCGTGGCGCCTTTCTTGGCCCACTTGAGGTTCGACTTGAAAGAGGCCGGGTTCATGGCCACCAGGATGTCGCACTTGTCGCCGGAGGAGTAGATGCTCTTGCCGACGTGGACTTGGTAGCCGCTCACGCCCGCGATGGTGTTGTGAGGGGCGCGGATTTCAGCCGGGTAATCGGGGAAAGTGGCGATGTCGTTGCCGGTCAGAGCCGAGGCATCGGAGAACAGTGTGCCGCTAAGCTGCATACCGTCGCCGGAATCGCCAGCAAAGCGAACCACAATGTCCTCTCTGTTAACTATCTGATTTTGTGTCATCTTATAATATGATTAATATTTTTTTTTATGTCATTTGACGCTGCAAATGTACAAAATAAAACTAACCCTGCAAAAATAAATTTTCAACCCTTGTTTTTTTGAGAGCCGATTTGTGCCCGTCGCTCACCCGAAAACTCTCGCAAGCTTTCTGTATGGTTTTGCGGCGCACCCAGTCGGGCAGGGTGGGTATGATGGGCAGCGTGGCCTCCCATTGCTTGGCCAGCGCGGTGGCAAAATACCATGCCTGCATCATGCGGATGTAGTACTCCTCGCGCTTGATGGAGGCGACCCAGTGCAGGTGTTCTTCGCGGAAGGCGCTGTCGAGGCAGAATGCCTCCAGAAGACCAATGCCGAAGCGCACGGTGAATACGTGCTTCGTTGCCATCCAGCGGCGGATATGGGGCAGAAGGTCGGCACTGTGCTTGGCAAAGCAGCGTGGACGTAGACTGTCGCAGGTGGCCCAGTTGTCGACATAGGGCAGGAACCGCTCCACCTGCCGCAGGCATTCGTCATAGTCTTTCATGTCCGACAACAGGATGGAGTGCAGCTGGTTTTCCTCGTAGTATGTGTGTGGTAGCACGGAGATAATCTCTTCAGGGTCAATCTCCTTGGCTAACCGACGCAGCAACGGCATCCGCACACCGATGATATAGTTGTCGCCCACACCCGGTACCAGGCTGCGGTGGAAGTCTCGGTATTTCTTGTCCTGCAAGGAGAATAGACGTTCTTCGATTGTCATAGGCTTTTCAGTATCTTGTTGCGGGTGTGGCGTACGCCGGAGCCGAGTTCCGAGGGCTCGATAAGCAGCAGGTTTTGGCGCACCTCTTCCAGCAGTTCGGGGTAGGGGAGGCTCAGTCTGTAGGCCAGTTTCATGCACAGCGAGCGCACGCCATAGGGCTCCTCGGGCAGCATCATGTGTTCCAGGCAGAAGTCCAGCAATTCCACATAATACCCGGGCACAACGTCAGGATTGGCTACAGTCCAGTCGAGGCGTTCAAGCAGTGCCAGCGTGATGCGGCGCAGCGAGGTGTCGGTGGTGCCGACTGCAAGGAGGGTCAAGGTCTCGCGGTGGCTGGCGATATGATGGTTGTCTGACTTGGGCAGGTGGGTCAGCGCCCATGCCGAATGCACCGCCTCGTCGCGGTCGTTGCCCTGCATGGCGGCAAAAAGATGTTCACGCACATCGGCGTTTTCGTGCGCCCGCCGTGCCATCGCCTTGATCTCGTCTACGTGCACCGTCGCCATCGCTTACATTGATTTTCTTATTGTCGTGGTGTGTTAATTGATGTTGTCCGAAAGCCAGCGGCAGAGCTGCTCCACCTGCTCGCGGGTGTTGCCCATGTGGACGGCGCACTCCTTGTGCCCTTCGAATTGAGGCTCCACGCCCTCCATGGCGCTGAGGGCCGCGACGGTAACCAGCTCGCGCCCGGCGGGGGTGAGCTGGTCGGAGGCGTAGATGTCGCCGAAGAGGTGCGCCTTCATGTAGTGGTCGGCCTGCGGGCAGAAGGTGTAGTCCCAGGGTCTGCCGCCCTCGTCGCGGATCTGCATCGCAGTGCCCAGCTTGAGTGCCAGCGCGGCGTCGCCCCATGCGGCGGGACGACGAAAGGGCTTGCCCTCGAGGTCCTCGATGCCTTGCTTCCGGCGTTCGCCGAGCAGCGTGCCCAGCACAGCGGCGCACAGCGTGATAACCAGTGTCACCTGCAATCCATCGAGAATCATCCTGTACCGCTCCTCGACAATCAGGTTGTTCGTAAAGCTTTCGGCAATGCTTCCAAAAATGTTCAGTAATACCATTGTTATTCTTGTGTTTTAGTTGTTGATTTGTTTTAACTCTTCATTGAACACCTGCTCGTCGTCGAGCCAGGCTTTGCTGCTGTCGGCGGAGACGGTCAGGCGCACGTCGTACCTTTCCAGTTCCCGCCGATTTTTTTTCATTCCTTGCCGTTGATTATGGTGTCGTACTTGCGGTAGGTGGTCAGGCTGCGGCTGTCGGGACGCGGGACGTTGAGCGCCGCGTCGTCGGGCGGCTCCACGCCGGCGTCGATTTCCTGCTGGCGCACCCGGAGGAAGTCCAGCATCTCCTGCTCGTCGATGCCGATGGCGGCCATGTTCTGACGGTTCAGGTAGCGCAGCTCCTCGGCGCTGCAACGCAGCCAGTTGCGCCAAAAGTGCTGACGTTGGAGCAGCCGTCTGAACGACGGGTTGACCAGCATTGCCATCTTTGAGTCTGTTATGTCATCGCTCTCTGCATTACGCTTCATAGCCTCTTCCGTCGTGGTTTTAATATCGTCAAGATTGCCGTTCCACATTTCTTCCACAAGACGCATCGTGGAGAAGCATTTGCCCACGTTGTCGATGAACTGGAAGTTGCCCAGGTTCTTCCACGTGTCGATGGTGTTCGAGAAGATGTTCTCGGCCGACTTGTCGTAGGATATGAGGTCTTGGACGAAGGCTTTGTTGATTATCTCCAACAGCTGGTCCGAGGGCAGCAGCGCAAGCTTCTCCTCGGGGCGGGAGAGCAGCCATGTTGACGCCGAGTCGGCCTCGTCCATCTGGGCGTAGAGGCTGTCCATCTGCTGCGCGAAGGCCTCGATGTTGCTCATCACCATCAGGGCCGTCAGCCGGCGGTCCTTGGCGCGCTGGCCTTTTTCGATGAGCTGTGCCGTGCCGAAGGTGAGCACCAGCGACACGGTGGTGCCGAGCACCAGCATACCCAGCTGTTTCCAGAAACCGCCGCGCTTAGGCGTCATATTTACCTCGGGCGGGTTGATGATATTCGGTGTTTCCATAACAGTGTTCCTTAATAAAACTTTACAGGGATTCATTCTCATTCTCCTAGAAAAACCATATTCTTTTTCCAGAGAAACCATATCATTATTATCGGGGGGCAAATTCACTTTTGCTGCACCGGGAAGGTGAAGTAGGTGTCGGGGTAGGGTTCGTTCTTCAGGGTGAAGTGCCACCATTCGCTGTCCAAGGGCTTGAATCCGTGGCGAAGCATGGCC
>CACZLT010000089.1 GCA_902782185.1 uncultured Bacteroidota bacterium
TCGAAGCCCTCGTCGGGCATCACGGTGCTCTCCATTGCAGCCTGCCCGGCGTGCCGCTGCACCACTTTGGCGTGCCGGAGGCTGTGCATCAGCGAGCGGTAGGTGGTGCTGAGCAGGTAGGGCTTGCCCTTGTCGAGACTGACCGAGGAATGGCACTTCCAGAGGGCGGCCAAAGCCTCCTGCACGGCATCCTCGCAGTCGGGGCGCGAGGGGCAGCAGCGCAGGGCGAGGCGGAGGGCGTCGTCGGCCCATCGGGGAGTGTGGCTGGTATATTCCTTGGCAGTCAAAATGCTCAGTCGTTCTGTTCCGTTTTCATACTATAGTTGCGCAAGTGGAGCAGAATATTACAGCCGGCACAATCTTTTTTTACAGAAAAAGATGCTCGACGAGGATTTTCACCCCCAGGCCGACCAGCACCAGGCCGGCCACCAGGGTGGCAATGCGCTCGGGAACGGGGATGCGGCGGTTGCCGAGCCAGACGCCCAGCAGCGAGACGGCAAAGGTGATGGCTCCGATGAGGGCGACGACCCACAGCACGGTAGGCAGCGGGTGCTGCAAGCCCAGCCCGATGCCGACGGCGAAGGCGTCGATGCTGGTGGCCACGCCGAGAAGAACAAACTGCAGGGGCGAATTGCCATTCGCACCATGCTCGTCGGGCGAATCATGATTCGCCCCTACGGCATCCACTATCATCTTGCCGCCGATGAGGGCCAGCAGACCGAAAGCCACCCAGTGGTCGACGACCTCGATGAAGGCGCGGGCCACGTCGCCGATGAGGGCGCCCAGCAGGGGGAACCCGCCCTGGCAGAGGCCGAAGATGAGGGCCAGCAACAGGCCGCGGCGGGCGGTGAGCCTGCTGCGGAAGGCGGTGGTGGTCGACACCACCAGGGAGTCGACACAGAGTGCCAGCGCCAAAAGAAATGCCTCAATAAAACCCATACTCTTAACTCATAACTCTTAACTTCTCATGTGCCACCATCCCCATGGTATGGCGGAGGTTGAGTTCGGCCACGTGGATGCTGCCGTCGGCACAGACCATGAGGTCGACGCCAAGCGGTCCGCGGTAGTGCGGAAAGATGGTGTCCGCCAGCCACTGCTCGATGCGGCCCCGGGTGTCGCCCAGGGGGTAGGCGGCGGCGATGCGGTCGTCGCTCCAAGGCAGGTTCTCCTTGTAGACACCGCTGCCGGTGCGGAAGAGGGAATAGCCGAGGAAGGCGCCGTCCATGTATTCCAACGCAAGATCGGCTACTACCTCGCGTCGGGGTTCGGCGATGGCGCAGCGTTGGTTGCGGATGGTTTTGGCCAGCCAGTTGCGGTCGATGTCGGACAGCGTGCCGTGCAGCCAGCGCAGGCCGCGGCCGGCACCGCTCCACGGGGCCTTGAGCACCCAGTGGGGGCGCTCGGCGAAGAGCGCTTCGGCCTCTTCTATATTATATATAGCACGGCAGTCGGGCTGCAGGGGCAGCACGGTGGTTCGGTGCTGCAACTCGCGAATGGCGTCAATCTCCTTGTCCGAAGGCAGCAGGTTTTCCGAAACGCCATGACGCTGCAGCTGGTGCTTGAGGACGGCATTCCAACCCCAAGCCACCACGGAATTGAAAATTGAAAATTGAAAATTGAAAGTTGGCAGGTCGTAGACCGAGGTACAGTGGGCATCGGGGTAGAGCACCTGCATGAGGTGCGCGTCGCGTTGCGCGAACTGCACGGCCGAGCGGGGCGGGATATAAAGAGCACGACCGCTGGCCATGCAGAGGTCGTGCTCGGGGTTGAAGATGCAGAGTTGCATCGGAGGTTTATTTATTCACCTGGAACTTCTTGTTGCCGGTCTTGAAGAAGTCGGCAATCTGTTCGGCGGCGGCAATACCGGCGTTGATGTTGGCCTCTTCGGTCTGGGCACCCATCTTTTTGGGGGTGGCGAAGTAGCGACCCTCGAAAGCCTTGAAGTCGGCGTCGGCATCGGGCATGATGTCGGTGATGTATTTCAGGTCGGTACGCTCGGCCATGAGCTTGCAGAGGCCGGCCTCGTCGATGACCTCCTTGCGGGCGCTGTTGACTAGGATACCACCCTTGGGCATCTTGCCCACGAGGTCGTAGTTGATGCTCTGCTTGGTCTCGGCGGTGGCGGGGATGTGGAGGGAGACGATGTCGCACTGCTCGAAGAGGGCCTGCTGGTTGGCGACGGCGGTGGCCATGCCGGAGGCGTTGATCTGGTCGGCGGTGAGGAAGGCGTCGTAGGCGAAGACCTCCATGCCGAAGCCCTTGGCGATGCGGGCCACGTTGCGACCCACGTTGCCGAAGGCGAGGATACCCAGCTTCTTGCCCATGAGCTCGGAGCCGGACTTGCCGTTGTAGAAGTTACGCACGGCGTAGACGAGCATGCCCATGACCAGCTCGGCCACGGCGTTGCTGTTTTGGCCGGGGGTGTTCATGGCGACGATGCCGCGGGCGGTGCAAGCCTCGAGGTCGAGGTTGTCGAAGCCGGCGCCGGCACGGACGACGATTTTGAGGTTCTTGGCGTGGTCGATGACCTCCTTGGTAACCTTGTCGGATCGGACGATGAGGGCGTCGGCGTCGGCAACAGCGGCGTAGAGTTCATTGACGTCGGTGTATTTCTCGAGGAGAGCCAGCTGGTAGCCGTTCTTCTCGACCACTTCGCGGATACCGTCGACGGCCACTTTGGCGAAGGGTTTCTCGGTAGCAACTAAAACTTTCATTTTGCTGTAAATCTTTATTTCATCAGAGAAGACGCAGGTGGGCTCCTTGCGAAGCTTCTTCTCGAAGCCCTCCCTGACGTCGTATTTGACTTCCATTGTTCAACTACAGGAATAGACTATTTGTTGGCTTTCTCGAAGTCCTGCATGCACTGGACGAGAGCCTCGACGGCCTCGATGGGGCAGGCGTTGTAGAGGCTGGCGCGGAAGCCGCCG
>CACZLT010000090.1 GCA_902782185.1 uncultured Bacteroidota bacterium
GGAAGTTGCCGCCGGCGTAAATCCAGGCGTTGCCGTAGTGGATACCCTCCCACTGGTCGACATTGGCGTCGCCGCCGTTGACACCGCCGGAAATCCAGGCGCGGACAACACCGCCGGTGATAATCATCTGGCGGCCGCCGCCGGAAGCGGTGTAGGTGTTGCCGCCGCCGAAGAGGGAGCCGGTGATGATGCCGCCCGTCATGCGGAGGGTGGAGACATCGTTGGGGGTCTCGTCGCCGTCACGGTAGGGGTCCCAGAATATGGCGGAGGCACCGGTAACACCCGGCTGCTTGGCCCAGCGGGAAACGTCGTTGGTGCGGTCCCAGGCGCCGAGGGAGACACAGCAGTTGAGCATGCCGCCCTCGATATGCATGCGGCGCTTGCCGCGATGTATATTGTTGGCGGAGACGCAGTTGTAGATAGACTTGGGCGTCCAGGAGAGGCGGTTGCCGGTGAAGGTAACGCCGTGGACGGTCTTGTCCGGGAAGAAACGGCCGGCAGCCGTGCTGCCCTCCTGGTGGCCGATGCCGCGGTCGATGATTTCCTGGCCGACAAAGCCGCTCTTGATAATCATCTCGCTGTAGACGCTGTCCTTGTCCTGATTGTTGATATTGCCTTGGAAGTTGCCGACGCGGAAGGGGCGGTAGATTTTGGTCTTGGCGTTCTTGTAGACCTCGTGGTAGAGCATCGAGTCGAGGGTAGCATAAGGCTGGCCATCGGGGCCTGTGTGGGAGGCATAGTCGGTGCCCAGGTTGCGCACCTTCTGGGCCTCGTCGGCGCGGTCGTAGTCGGTACCCATGATGAAACGGGCGTGGTTGTCGGTGCCGTCGGCTCGGTGAGCAGGGGTGGTCTTTGTTTCAATCTTTCCATCACCATAGATATTCGTCATGTCAGTACCCTCCTGGGTCTGGTAGTTGGCATTCCAGCCATAGATAGTCATCAGGCAGCCCACATAGCCGCTCTCCAGACGGATGGTGATGTCCAAGTCTCTGGTGAGTACTTCTCTTGTCGGGAATTCGTACCTAAAATCGACACCGCTATTAATTCTTACGCCGCCGCTGGTGAGGACATAGTTGTCCGCGTCGCGACGGAAGCCCCAGGTGGCGGCGTTAGTGGCGTTGTTGTTTACGAGCGGCCCGAAACCCCAGATGTAGTTGAAGGTTCCCAGGTTGTCGTCGAACATGGTTTCGATGCCGCGGCCGAGAGTGAGGTTGTGGGTGCCGTCGGTGGCGATGGTGCCCCAGGTGGCGGCCGGGGTGCCGTCGAGGAAGAAGGCGTTGCGCTCGCCGCGCAGGCGGCTGAAGGCGAGGTACTCGAAGCGCACGTCGGAGCAGATGGTAACCACGCGGTTGTCCTGCTTCGTCAAGCCCGGGCAGAGGTCGATGTAGGTGGGCACGCGCTCAACACCCGTGGGGGTGGTGGTGGCGGTCTTCACGGGGCCGTAGGCGGGGGTAACACCGTCGTAGGTGCCGTTGGGGAAGACCGAGGTGTAGGTGGCGCTGTAGTCCCATTCGCTGCCGTTGGGGTTGCCGGCCTCGACTATCAGCTGCGGCCAGTCAGTGCCCTTGACGGGGCCGGTGAGGCGGAAGACGCCGTTGAGCACCACGAAGTTGCGCTCGATGCCGGCGATGTCGCGCTCGGCGAACTGTCCCCAACCCTTGGAGGGGTGGTGCGACCACGCCACGCTGGGACCCACCGTGTAGCGCACGGCGGCGGGGGCCCATAGGGCGGTGAACTCAAGCTCCAGGGTGGAACTGGCCTCGAAATAGAGGGCCTTGTCGGCCTTGATCACATCGCCCACGGCCAGCGGCGTGCCGCCAGTCTTGGTGGTGTATACGCTGCCGCCGGAGATGCGGTCGATTCTCCACATGTAGAAGCCGCGCCAGCAGGGAGCGCCGATGTAGGAGGCCGGGGAGAGGGCAAAGGTGTTGGATGCCAGGTTGTAGTCGGCGGGGTTGCCGAAGGTGGGGCGGCGCGAGAAGGGGTTGAAGATGGTGCGGTACTCGACGCGGCCGGTGCCCTCGTTCTTGTTCAGGCGGTCGAGGGTCTTATAGTAGACGAGGGTGTGGTAGTGGCGCTCCTCGGGCGAGATGCCGACGCTGACATCGGAGGGGCTGCAGTTGGCGGTGAACTCGGACATCTGCACCGGCACATAGTAGGCCATGTCCTCGTTGCCCTCGGTGTAGGTGATGTTGGAAGAGACGTTGGCGGTGCCGTGGCCACGGTAGGTAATCTTCACATCCAGGGGGTTGAGCGAGCGCAAGGGTTTGTCAACCTCGGTGGTGTAGATTTTCCAGTCGTGGGGCTCGAGGTCGTTGAGCACCACGGTGCCCGTGGACTCGTAGAGGCCGGTCTCGGGGGCCGAACCGATAAGGTCGACGAAGTAGACCTCCAGGACATTGCTCCAGGCGCTGTATTCGCTGCCGCACAGCGCACGGACGCGGGCATAGTAGTACTCGCCCACCGTCAGGCCGTCGAAACTGGCGCCGGTGGTGGAGCCGGTGGCGGTGCGGAGGCCGGAGGAGAAGGCGTTGTCGGAGGCAAGCTGCACCTCGTACTGGCTGGCGATGCCGTTCCACATGAGGTGGAGCTCGTCGCCATCGATGCGGTCGATGGCCAGGGAGGTGGGTTGCGGGCACACGGTGCGGAAGTTCACAGTAACCGGGTCGGAGAGGACGCCGGGGGCGCAGACGGCACGCACGGTGGCGGTGTAGTCGGTGTTGGGGGCGAGGCCGGTGAAGGTGTGGGAGGGGGAGGAGACGGTAACGGGGCTGCCGCCGTCGAGGGAGACCTGCCACTGGGTGGCGGAATTCACATCGTGGGATTCGAGATGTCGTCGTCGCTACATACGGATTTTACCTGGGCGGTGTACTCGGTGTTGTGGGTGAGGCCGGTGAAGGTGTAGTCGGTGGAGGTAACGGTAACGGGGCTGCCGCCGTTGAGGGAGACCTGCCAGCGGCTGGCGGAATTGAGGTCGGTCCAGGAGATGGAGGCCGAGGTGTAGTCGGTAGTGGCCGCGAGGTTGGAAACTTTCCTGCAAGTAGCGTTGAAATCGACTTCCACATCATCGATACCGCAAGCCGCAACGGCACTGGTATTATTGTACCACCTGATAGCGATACGCTTGGCTGTGGCTGGAACTGAAGAAAACGAAACCTCGATTGTCTGGCCTGTTCCTGCCGGCTGCGGGTTAGAGTTGATAGAGAACTTGCTGGCCGCGGAGGATGTGAAGGACTCAACACCCACAAAGGAGGCCGTGCCGCTGGTTTCAGTTATGTAACCGACCGTCAGCTCTCCAAGATTGTCCGTATTGGAACAGAACCAGAATGAGATCTTGAGTTCGTTCACAGGCACATCGAAAATCGGAAGCAGCAGGTGCTTGGTGGTTCCATAACTTGTACTAGCTACAAAAGAGATGCTTCGGTTACCGGAAAAACGGAAACAGTTAGTACTCGTAGTACCATTTGTCAAATGGGGCCTGACTCCACTGTTGGCATAACCTGCCCAAGCGGACATCGTTGAATTCGCACTGATGTCCAAATCGGTGTGAGCATTACCATTGGCACCGCCAAAAGCGGATCCGTCAAAGTTAGCACTGAAGGGTACGGATGTTTGCGCCGCAGCCTGCGGAGCCAAAAGCAGGACAAATGCTGCCGACAAAGCGGCTCTATATATAAAATTCATAGGATTTTTAAACATTCTCATATCTCCTATAATTTTGATTATTAAATTATTATACTAGCCTTTACATTTATGTTTAAAATGCAAAT
>CACZLT010000091.1 GCA_902782185.1 uncultured Bacteroidota bacterium
CGTGCCGCCGCGCATCTCGGGGCCGTAGCTGGGCATCCAGCTGACCTCTTTGTTCTGCATAACGCCGGAGTAGGCAAGAATCTTGCCCATGGAGAGGACTCCCTGTCCACCGAAGCCGGCTATGATGATTTCTTCAGTCATTGTTTCTTGTTTTTTGTTGTTTTCTACATCTAGTTATACTAGTTTAACTAGTTCAACTAGTTTCTTTTTTTATTGCATCACGGTCAGCGGGTGATCCAGCACGAGGCGGTTGACGTCGATGCCTTCGGCAATCTTGCCGTCGACCTTGATGTCGCCGATGGGGTAGTTGGGCATCATGTTGTCTTCCATCCACTTGTTGGCGGCCACGGGGGTCATCTTCCAGCCGGAGTTGCAGTTGGAGAGGAGTTTCTGGTTCTCGAAAGCCTTGCGGATGGCGGCTTTGGCCTTGCGCACGGCAGCGGGGTTCTGCACACTCTGGCGGGTAACGTAGTAGGTGCCCGGCAGGGTGGAGAGGAGCTCGGTCATGCGGAGGGGGTAGCCGTTGAGGTCCACGCGACGGCCGTAAGGCGTGGTGGCACTCTTCATGCCAACCAGCGTGGTGGGAGCCATCTGACCGCCAGTCATGCCGTAGATACCGTTGTTGACAAAAATCATGGTGATGTTCTCTCCGCGGTTGGCGGCATGGATGGTCTCGGCGGTGCCGATGGCGGCCAAGTCGCCGTCGCCCTGATAGGTGAACACAAAGGTGTCGGGGTTGAGGCGCTTGACGGCGGTGGCGACTGCTGGGGCGCGGCCGTGGGCTGCCTCCTGGAAGTCGACATCGAAGTAGTTGTAGGCCAGCACGGAGCAGCCCACGGGGCTAACGCCGACGGTCTTGTCCTGGATGCCCATCTCGTCGATGACCTCGGCGATGAGGCGGTGGGTGGTGCCGTGGCCGCAGCCGGGGCAGTAGTGCATCACGGCGTCGGTCAGTACTTTGGTCTTGGTGTAGACCTCGGTGTAACCCTCTTTCAACAGCTCTTGTTTGCGAGCTTCAATATCTTGATTTGCCATAGTGTGTGTTCTCCTTATTTAATAATTTTGTTTTCAAGGGCTTCCAAAACCTCGGTCGGGGTGGGGATGATACCGCCGAAGCGGCCGAAGTGCTCGGTCTTGACGTTGCACTCGGTGGCGAGCTTGACGTCCTCGATCATCTGGCCGGCGCTCATTTCGACGCAGAGGATACCCTTCACACGTTTGGCCACCTCGGCGAGCTGCTTGGTGGGGAAGGGGAAGAGAGTGATGAGGCGGAAGAGACCCACCTTGATGCCCTTTTCGCGAGCCATCTGCATGGCCTTCATGGCGATGCGGCTGGAGGAGCCGTAGGCGACGAAGATGTAGTCGGCGTCCTCGCAGTTGAGCATCTCGTAGCGCACCTCTTTTTCCTTCATCTCGGCGTACTTGGCCTGCAGCTTGTGGTTGAACACTTCCTGGCGGGCGCTCTCGAGTTCGAGCGAGGTGATGATGTTGTGGCTGCGGTCGGCGGGCTTGCCGAAGGTGCCCCAGGGGGCGTTCTTGCGGCGCTCCTCCTCAGTCCAGCGGGCGATGTTGTCGCGGGTGTAGAGTTTCTCCATGCACTGGCCGATGGCGCCGTCGGAGAGGATGAGGACGGGGTTGCGGTATTTGAAGGCGATGTCCCAGGCGTCGAAGACGAAGTCGTACATCTCCTGCACCGAGGCGGGTGCGAGGGTGTAGAGCTGGTAGTCGCCGTGGCCGCCGCCCTTGACGGACTGGAAGTAGTCGCTCTGCGAGGGCTGGATGGTGCCGAGGCCGGGGCCGCCGCGCATCACGTTGACGATGACGCAGGGGATTTCGGCGCCGGCGAGGTAGGTCAGACCCTCCTGCATGAGCGAGATTCCGGGGCTGGAGCTCGAGGTGGCGACCTTCTTGCCGGTGGCGGCACCGCCGTAGACCATGTTGATTGAGGAGACTTCCGATTCGGCCTGCAACACCACCATGCCGGTGGTCTCCCAGGGCTTCTCGGCCATCAGGGTTTCCATGACTTCGCTCTGCGGGGTGATGGGATAGCCAAAGTATCCGTCACATCCGCTGGCAATCATTGCGCGGGCAATTGCTTCGTTGCCCTTCATCAGTTGAAGTTCTCTTGCCATATTTGTTCCTCTTTTTTTGTTTTAGATTTGTTTTTTGTAAACGGAGATTACCCCGTCGGGGCACACCATCGCGCAGCTGGCGCAGCCGATGCATTTGTCATTGACGGTGTAGGTGTAGTTGTAGCCCTTTCCGTTCACTTCCTTCGACAACTCGAGGCATTTCACTGGGCAGACGGGCACACAGACTCCGCAGCCTTTGCAACGCTCGGTATCGACAATGATTTGTCCTTTAAATGCCATATTTTTAATGTTATAAGATTAATAA
>CACZLT010000092.1 GCA_902782185.1 uncultured Bacteroidota bacterium
TAGCAGATCTTGGTGCTTTGGAATTCCACGGGGGCCACCATGCCATGCGTCATGCAGCCGTGGTGGGGCTGCTCGTGGCGCGGCTGGTCGGGCGTGGCACCGGCCACGGCGTCGGGCTGCGGCCCCTGGGCCGTTGCCGTCAGCGTGGCGAAGCACATCAGACCTGCGAATAACAATTTATAAATGGTATTCATTGTCTTTAATAGGTTGTAACATCAAAACTTGTAAAAGGTAGGATTAAGGCCCGGGGCGCACCCAAGCCTTAATCCTTGGCTTTTTTTAGTTGGCCTTGGGGCACTCTTTGCCTTCGGCCTTGCAGCATTTCTTCTCGCCGTCAGCCTTGTGGCACTCTTTGGCTTCGCCTTCCTTGCAGCACTTCTCGCCTTCAGCCTTGTCGCAGGCCATGCCTTCGACCTTCTGCTCGCAGCACTTGGTGCTGTCGCAGGGCTTGTCGCACTTCTTCTCGCAGGGCTTGTCGCACTGCTCGGTGGCGGCGGTTTCAGCCTCGGCGGCGGGCTGGGCGTTGTTGTTGCATGCAACCATGGCAACCATGGCCAGGGCGGCAAAAGCGGTTAAAAAGACCTTTTTCATTGTTTGATGTTTTTGATATTGGTTAATAATGAATGGATTACAAGGGGAGGTTGCAGTGCTTCTTCATCGGCAGCGAGTCCTTCTTGGTGGAGAGGGCCTGCAGGGCGCGGATGACGCGGAAGCGGGTGTTGCGCGGCTCGATGACATCGTCGATGTAGCCGTACTTGGCGGCGTTGTAGGGGTTGGCGAAGAGGTCGTTGTACTCCCTCGGCGATGAACTTGGCCTTCTCGTCGGCATCGGTAATCTCCTTGAGGGCGCGGCCATGGAGCACCTCGGTGGCGCCGCTGGCACCCATGACGGCAATCTGGGCCGTGGGCCAGGCGTAGTTGATGTCGGAACGCAGCTGCTTGCAGCTCATCACGATGTGGGCGCCGCCGTAGCTCTTGCGGAGGGTAACGGTGATCTTGGGCACCGTGGCCTCGCCATAGGCGTAGAGCATCTTGGCACCGTGGACGATAACGCCGTTGTACTCCTGGCCGGTGCCGGGCAGGAAGCCAGGCACGTCGACGAGGGTAACGAGCGGAATGTTGAAGGCGTCGCAGAAACGCACGAAGCGGGCACCCTTGCGCGAAGCGTTGCAGTCGAGCACACCGGCCATCGACTTGGGCTGGTTGGCGACGATACCGACGCTCATGCCACCCATGCGGGCAAAGCCGACGACGAGGTTCTTGGCGAAGTTCTCATGCACTTCGAGGAACTTGCCTTCGTCGACGATGGCGCTGATGACGGATTTGACGTCGTATGCCTCGTTGGGGTTCTCGGGAATGATGGTGTTGAGGCTGTCCTCCAGGCGGTCGATGGGGTCCTCGGTGGCCACGTAGGGGGCCTCCTCGAAGTTGTTGCTGGGGATATAGCCGACCAGGTCACGGATGAGCTGGAGGGTGCTTTCCTCGGTCTCGCCGACGAAGTGGGCCACGCCGCTCTTGGTGGCATGCACCATGGCGCCGCCGAGCTTGTCGACGCTCACGTCCTCGCCGGTAACGGTTTTGACCACCTTGGGGCCGGTGAGGAACATGTAGCTGTTCTCCTTGGACATGAGGATGAAGTCGGTCAGCGCGGGGCTGTAGACCGAGCCGCCGGCGCAGGGGCCGAAGATGGCGCTGATCTGGGGAACCACGCCGGAGGCGAGGATGTTGCGCTCGAATATCTCGGCATAGCCGGCCAGGGCGTTGATACCCTCCTGGATGCGGGCGCCGCCGGAGTCGTTGATGCCGATGACGGGGGCACCGACCTTCATGGCCTGGTCCATTACCTTGCAGATTTTCAATGCCATGGTCTCGCTGAGCGAGCCGCCGAAGACGGTGAAGTCCTGGGCAAAGACGTAGACCATGCGGCCGTTGATGGTGCCGTAGCCGGTAACGACGCCGTCGCCGAGGAACGATTTCTTCTGCATGTCGAAGTTCATGCAGCGGTGGGTAACAAACATGTCGAACTCCTCGAACGAGCCTTCGTCGAGCAGCAGGGCGATGCGCTCACGTGCGGTGAGCTTGCCGGACTCGTGCTGCTTGTCGATGCCTTTCTGGCCTCCGCCCAAGCGGGCCTCGCCGCGCTTGTCGAGCAGCTCTTTTATCTTTTGTTCAAAAGCCATAATTTATCTTGTTGATAGGTTTATACGTTGATAAGTTGATACGTTCCGCCGACTATTTGCAGCAGAATTCGGTGAGCACGCCGAGGGTGTTCTTGGGGTGCAGGAAGCCTATTTTGAGGCCTTCGGCGCCGGGGCGGGACTGCTCGTCGATGAGGCGGACGCCCTTTTCCTTGGCTTCGGCCAGGGCCTGGTCGGTGTTTTCCATGGCGAAGGCGATGTGGTGCATGCCGCCTTTGCCGCCGTTCTTCTCGATGAACGAGGCGATGGTGCTCTCGGGGCAGGTGGGCTCGAGGAGCTCAATCTTGACGTCGCCGCAGCGGAAGAAGGCGGTCTTGACCTTCTGGTCTTTGACTTCTTCGATGGCGTAGCACTTGAGACCCATCACGTCTTCCCAGTAGCGGATGGCCTCGTCGAGGTTGGTCACGGCAATGCCGATGTGTTCAATGTGTGAAGGTGTCATAACTTTTGTATCTTACTTTTTATGTTATCTA
>CACZLT010000093.1 GCA_902782185.1 uncultured Bacteroidota bacterium
AACACAAAGGTAACACTTTTTCCCGAATGCACCAAGAACTTCCTGTTTTTTGGTGCTTCTTTTTATCCTTTGTGTTGCATTATTAACTTGAAATTAAGTTCATCCGCCAAATGGGCAGGTGGCGGTTCTCTATTCGACAGTTGCCACCCCTATGCGCAGGCTAATTTTCAACAGCCAAAAGTTGAGAACTTTATTTGGCCATTCGGAGGAATGGTTGTAATTTTGCAGCGTCGAGAGTGAAAACCGAGTGGGGTGTAAGTACATTGAAATTAGAATTTTGTCGTGGTCGATACCCATCGCGATGGGTGGCCAAGAGGGAATCGCGTGAGAATCGCGAGCTGTCGCGCAACTGTAAGCCCGCAGTCTGCCGCCGGAGCACAAGCCATTGGGAACCAGCATCCCGAGAAGGCGCCCCCGCGGAGCGGACAAGCCAGGAGACCTGCCACGACAAACCAACAACGAACAAACCGCTTTCGCGTCAAAAGCCGGTCGCCGCTGCCAGCACTTCAGCTGTCGGTTTCCCTGCGCGGAGCATCATCTAAATTTTATAGTATAATATTATAATAACAATAACACATGGAGACCAACAGCTTCTGCATCACCAAACGCGACGGCAAGACCGAACGCTTCTCACTGGACAAGATAATGAACGCCATCATCAAGGCGTTCAATTCGCTGGGCGAGCCCATCGACCTGGGTCGCCTGTCGAAGATTCTCTCGCGCCTCGACATCCACAACGGTATCACCATCGAAGAGATACAGAACCAGGTGGAGGTGGCGCTGATGCAGGAGGGCTACTACCAGGTGGCCAAGAGTTTCATCCTCTACCGCCAGCAGCACACCGAGGATCGCGAGACGATGGAGAAGCTGCGCTTCCTCTCCGACTACTGCGACGCCGCCAACGCCGCCACCGGCAGCAAGTACGACGCCAACGCCAACGTGGAGCACAAGAACATCGCCACCCTCATCGGCGAGCTGCCCAAGAGCGGATTCATACGCCTCAACCGCCGCCTGCTGACCGACCGCATCAAGAAGATGTACGGCAAGGATCTGTCCGACAGGTACATAGACCTGCTCACCCACCATTTCATCTACAAAAACGACGAGACGAGTCTGGCCAACTACTGCGCCTCCATCACCATGTACCCCTGGCTGCTGGGCGGCACGATGAGCATCGGAGGCAACAGCACCGCTCCCACCAACCTCAAGAGCGAGGCAACAGCACCGCTCCCACCAACCTCAAGAGCTTCTGCGGCGGCTTCATCAACATGGTATTCATGGTCTCCTCCATGTTGAGCGGTGCCTGCGCCACGCCCGAGTTCCTGATGTACCTCAACTACTTCATCGCCCTCGACTACGGCAAGGAGTACTGGCAGACACCCGACAAGGTGGTCGACCTCTCGCTCAAGCAGCGCACCATCGACAAGGTCATCACCGACTGCTTCGAGCAGATTGTCTACAGCCTCAACCAGCCCACCGGCGCCCGCAACTACCAGGCCGTGTTCTGGAACATAGCCTACTACGACAAGCCCTACTTCGAGAGCCTCTTCGGCGAGTTCCGCTTCCCCGACGGCAGCGCGCCCGACTGGGACGGTCTCTGCTGGCTGCAGAAACGTTTTATGCGCTGGTTCAACGAGGAGCGCACCAAGGCCGTCCTCACCTTCCCGGTGGAGACCATGGCCCTGCTCCACAACCCAGACCACACCTTCGCCGACCCCGACATGGCCGCCTTCACAGCCGAGATGTACTCCGAGGGACACTCGTTCTTCACCTACATGAGCGACAACGCCGACTCGCTCTCCTCCTGCTGCCGTCTGCGCAACGAAATCACCGACAACGGCTTCAGCTACACCCTCGGCGCCGGCGGCGTCTCCACAGGCTCCAAGTCCGTACTCACCATCAACCTCAACCGCTGCATCCAGTACGCCGTCAACCACGAGATGGACTACCGCGAGTACCTGCTCGACATCATCGACCTCTGCCACAAGGTGCAGACCGCCTACAACGAGAACCTCAAGGAGCTGCTCAACCACGGCATGCTTCCCCTCTTCGACGCCGGCTACATCAACATCAACCGCCAGTACCTCACCATCGGCGTCAACGGCCTGGTCGAGGCCGCCGAGTTCATGGGCATTCCCATCACCGACAACCCGCAG